>NZ_QQAO01000001.1:0-519064 GCF_003349855.1 Curtobacterium sp. AG1037
CAGCTCGAGGGTGACAACGCGATCCTGACCGGCACCACGGTCCACGTCTCCGACGACGCCGCGAAGCTGCTCAACAGCACCTTCAAGACCGACGCGGTCAAGGGTGGTCTCCTCGTCGGGACCGCGACCATCACCGCACAGATCAAGTAAGCACCGGTCGAGCAAGACCCCGCGGGCACGACCCGCACCAGCACCACCACGAGAAGGCGCCGCCCCCGACCACGGGGACGGCGTCTTCCGCCCGTTCTCCACGTCAAGCGGACGTCAGCGTGCTCGGCTTCGATGAGGCTGAACGCGATACCCGCGTCCTCAACCACATGCAATCGGACCAATGCTGCAAGCTTCAGTCCGTTGCAGTGGCTGCGACCGCTTCATGCCGGCTACTACTCGTGGGGTCAGTCTTCAGTGATCAGCGCTTTCGGCGGTTAGCTGTGCCGCCGCAACCGCTTGGCGGCGATCTCCATCAAGTCGATGGGTCACTTCGTGTGAGGTCGAGGAGGGCGTCCCGGGCGACGTTGAGCTCGTCTGCGGTGAGGTAGGGGGTCACCGCGGAGGATGCGGCGAGACCTTCAGCGGCATGGCGGATCACGAGGTACCGTGCGGCGGGGAGCCCGTCGTCTGCGAAGAACCGGCGCCAGTACTCGGCGTCAGCTTGCAGGAGGGCCTTCGTCCCAGGTGCGTCCAGCAGGGCGTTCAGGAGTGACGTCGGCGAGAACACGGCTGCTGCTGCGGCGCTGCCGCCACACAGGGCGCTGACGTACGCACGAGTTCCCCGTCCCGGTGACGCGTCTGCGGGATCGATTTGCTGATCTACTTCTGTCACGAGCGTCCGCAGACCGCGGTCTGCGACGGCGACGAGCAGTGCGTCTCGGGAGGGAAAGTGATGCAGCAGTCCACTTTTTGAGACGCCCGCTTTGACGGCGACGGCGGCGATGCTCACCGCCGTGCCGTGCGCGGCGAGCAGTTGTTCTGCGGCATCGAGGATCTGCCTGCGGGTCAGCGCTCTGTCGCGCGGATGCCGAGGTCGTCGAGGCGCATCGGTCATGACTTCTCCCGCTCGGATGGGATGACGCGGAGAGCAAGGATGCCGCCAGCGGCTAGGAGCACGGCAGCGAGGACGGTTGTGACCTGCATGCCGGCCGTGAACGCTTCCTGCGCGTGCAGGAGAGCCGTTGAACCTGACGGTAGTGCTTCAGTGGCACTGGCAAGCGACTCTCGCACCGCGGCTGCCTCGTCTTTGGGGACGTCGTCAAGATTGAGTCGGGAGCGGTAGAACGCGGTCTGCAGGGAGCCCAGGATCGCGATGCCGAGCGCTGTGCCGAGTTCGTACGCGGTCTCTGAGATCGCGGACGCTGGTCCGGCACGTTCGCGTGGGACCGCCGCGACGACGGCATCGGTGGCGAGGGTCATGGCGATGCCTTCCCCGAGGCCGAGAGCAACCAGCGACAACGCGATCCCGAAGTACGCGGAGAGACCCTCGGTAGAGGCGAGGGACGCCATCCCCGCCCCGGCGAGGAGGAGCGCGCCGCCGATGGCGCGTCCCTTCCCGAGACGGCGAGAGAGCAAACCGACAACGGCGACGACCGCGACCGATGCCACTGTTGCGGGGAGCTGGTGGATACCGGCCTCGAGGGGAGAGAGGCCCCGAACCAGCTGCAGGTACTGCGAGAAGAAGAACAGCAACCCGATGAACGCGAACACTCCGAGCGCGTTCGCCAGGATCGCACCGCTGAACGCCGGGACCCGGAACAGTTCGAGGTCGATCAGCGGTGTCTGCAGACGTCGCTGACGTCGAACGAAGAGCACGGCCGCTACGACACCGAGCGCCGTGAACGCAGGAACGGTCCCGTCGAGGCCTTCTCCGGCGAGGTGCTTCACCGCGTAGACCACCGGGACGATTGCTGCGATGGACAGCACAGCGGAGAGCAGATCGATGGGGTTGCGGCTTTCCCCGCGGGACTCTTGCAGCAGGAACACGCCCCCGGTCAGGATCAGGACGATGACGGGCACGTTGATCAGGAACACCGAGCCCCACCAGAAGTGCTCTAGCAGCGCCCCGCCGATGAGGGGTCCGGCCGCCGCGCCGCCTGATGCGCCGGCCGCCCACACCGCAATCGCTGTGGTTCGCTGCCGCGCGTCGCGGAACGTCGCGCGGACCAGGGAGAGCGTCGACGGCATCAGCGTCGACCCGGCGACACCGAGCAGGGCTCGCGCTGCGATGAGCACCTCCGCGGTCGGCGCGAAGGCTGCCAGCACAGATGCCGCTCCGAAGCAGGCCGCACCGATCAGGAGCAGCCGTTTCCGCCCGACCCTGTCTGCCATGTTCCCCATCGTGATCAGCAGGCCGGCCAGGGCGAACGAGTAGATGTCGCCGATCCAGAGGATCTGCGTGCTGGTCGGCTGGAGATCCTCGCTGATCGAGGGCACCGCCAACGCTAGAACCGTGCCGTCGATGGACAGCAGCATGACCGCGAGGGTGAGGATGCCAAGCGATGCCCACTCCCGTGGCGTCGCCTTCTCGGTCGTCAGGACATCGAACGAGCTCACCACCAGCACGGTACAGACCGGATGGTCGGTAAAACTGACAACGATTGATGAGAGAGGGCTCGGGGCCCCGAAGCCCGCAAGCGCGTGGCCGTGCCAACGACAGCGTGATTCCTCGTCGTCGATCGTTCGGAGCTCAGTACCCTGTTCTGAGTCGGTTGAACGGAAGCCACCGCGGCTCCTCTGCGGCATGAGCGCATGGCGTGACCATTGCCATGCACACAACTCATCAGCGAGCGATCGTTGCCTCGTGGCCTGACCGAGATGCGCTGAAGGTCCCCCGTCAGGGGACATCATGACGCTTGTAGTGGAACCGACTGAAGCTATTTGGGCATCAAGTCTTACGACGCGGCCTCATCGGTGGTGAGAAGTGTCAACCAGCCGTTAGCACGTGTGTCAAACCGCATTTGCTTCCCGCATCTCGCGCAGCGAGCCACTCCTGCATCTCCGACCCGCACCTTCGCAGCATCGTGCCCAGCCGAGCCATGAATGCTGAGGTTCTGTTCCATCTGATCACGTTATCAGCGTCGATGTGGCAACGGTTGGCGGAGCAACGGCCACTCCGTGACTCTTTGACTCGGCCTACCAGTCGGTGAGGACACGGAGAGCTTGCTGGGATCGGAGTTGAAGGTCGTCGTCTTCCGCGGTGGTCCAGCTCTCGAGGACCACGGTGAGGATGGCGACGATCGCAGCTGACCGGGCTTGGGCTTCGAGTGCGGTGATGGTGGGGAAATACTGATGAATGACGGCAACGAGATCTTCCTGGGCGGCGCGGCCAGCGGCCAGCCATGACATGCGAAGCGCCGGTGTCCCGAGTATCAGTCGCAGCTCGCTGCGGCGGACAGGGCCGGCTGATACCTCCATGAACCCGGCTACCACTGCATCGAGCAGCGGTAGGTCGCGACGCTTCCGGATGGCTGCCGTCAGCTCATCTGGGCCCGCACGCAGACCGACCGAGAGTGCTTCATCTTTGCCCGAGCAGTGCCGGTAGAACGTACGCATTGAGATCCCCGCTGCCGTGGCGATCTGCTCGACAGTGACGTTCTCGAACCCGTGCCGCTCGAACAGTGACGCCGCTGCCTCCGCAATGTCTGCCTGCGTCGCCGTCCTGCGACGCACCCGAAGCGGCGCGAGCTGCTGCGTCTCATCGCCGATCGACTGCGTGTCCATGCTTCAAGTATCCCGCAATCCGTGGTGGCACACATCCGCTAAGTGGCATGATGTGCCACACGCTCGGAGAGGCCGAGTCTCGAAGGAGAGAACATGTCTGCAGTGTCGTTCACTGGCCGCGTGGCGGTTGTGACAGGGGCCGGCGGGGGCTTAGGTCGGGCTCATGCCCTCGAGCTCGCGAGCCGCGGAGCGAAGGTGGTCATCAACGACCTCGGCGGTGACATCAGCGGGGAGAACGGCGGAACCGCCATGGCCGACCAGGTCGTCGAGGAGATCCGGGCCGCCGGCGGTGAGGCGGTTTCGAACTACGACTCGGTTGCCACCCCTGAGGGAGGCCGATCCATCGTTCAGACCGCTCTCGACGCCTTCGGCAAGATCGACATTCTGATCAACAACGCCGGCAACATCCGCAACGCCGCCTTCACCGACTTGACCCCGACAGCGATCGACGCCCTGCTGGCGGTGCACGTCAACGGCGCGTTCTACGTCACGCAGCCCGCCTTCACGAACATGCGGGAGAACGGCTACGGCCGCATCGTGTTCACATCCTCTGCTGCAGGTTTGTTCGGGTCGATCCAGCAGGCCAACTATGCAGCGGCCAAGGGTGGGGTGTTTGGCCTCGCTAACGTGGTCGCGCTGGAAGGAGCGCCGCACGGCATCCTCGCGAACACGATCCTGCCCGCGGCGCTCAGTCGGATGGGAGCGGACATGAACGAGGACCAATTCGTCGGTATGCCGACAACGCCAGCGCACGCAGAACCCGAGATGATCAGCGCCTTGGTCGCATACCTCGCCAGCGACGCAAACACCCGCTCGCACGAGCTCTACTCGATCGCACGCGGCCGTTATGCGCGTGTCTTCATGGGGGTCACGCCAGGCTGGCATGTTGCTGCCGATGAGCCGGTCGCCACCCCCGACGACGTCGCCGCACACATCGACCAGATACGCGACCTGGACGGATATTCCATTCCTGGGTCCATGAACGAAGAGTTTGCGTTGGTCCGCTGATGACGCTCCAGGACAAGGTCGTCGTCGTCACCGGCGGCGCCTCCGGCATCGGAGAAGCAACCGCGAAGCTGCTCGCCGAACGCGGCGCCAAGGTCGTCATCGGTGATGTGTTCGAGGCAGCTGGCACCCGCGTGGTCGATGAGATCATCACAGCCGGAGGCGCGGCGTCATTCATCCGCACAGATGTCTCACGCGCCGAGGACACGATCGCCCTCGTCGAACACGCCGTGGACACCTTCGGCGCACTCCACCAAGCCGCGAACGTCGCTGGGATCGGCCATCCGCACGCTCGCATCCACGATCTCGACGAGACGTGGTGGGATCGCGTCCACAGCATCGACCTCAAAGGCATCTGGCTGTCGATGAAAGCCGAGATCAGCTTCTTCCTCGAGCACGGGGGCGGGTCGATCGTCAACATGGCCTCCGATGCCGGACTTCGTGCCACGATCGGTCAGCCCGCCTATGCTGCAGCGAAAGCCGGTGTCATTTCTCTCACGGGGCAAGCAGCACTCGAGTACGCCCGCGACAGCATCCGGGTCAACGCTGTCGCCCCTGGCCTGATCGACACCCCCGCAGTAGCAGCGCTCGACGATGAGATCCGAGCGCTGTACGCGGCGCAGATGCCAGTGGGCAGGATGGGGACGCCGCGAGAAGTCGCGGCAGTAGTCGCGTGGCTACTTTCCGACGACGCCAGCTTCGTCACCGGCATCACTCACAGCGTCGACGGCGGCTTCATGCAGAAGAGCTGACCCGCGACGCGACCAAAGTCACATCCGCTCTGGCGGCTACGCCCTGCCCCGCGGGGCGTAGCCGGGAGGAGGCATCATGACCGCCACAGCTTCGAAATCGAGCGTCAGGACGATCTGGTCTGACGACGGCGACGCGATTGATGTGATGTTTGCGGGCTGGGCCGAGTCGACGAACGACGCGTTGTCCTTGACCTGCTGAAGAGACCAGACGACGTCAGCCGCGATAACCGGCTTGCTGTCCTGGAACATCCTGCCGTCCCAAGGATGACCGTGAAGGTGAGCCCGTCGGACGAGAGCTCGTGCTTCGAGAGGAGCACGCCACGGATCGCACCGATGCCGTCCATCGCCCGGCCGACGAGCCCCTGATGCAGGTTGTCGATGAGCACCTGATCGAGCGCAGCACCGGGCTGCGTGCGGATGTCCACGCTGGTTGATTCGGGGACGAGCCCGCTCCGGGCCGTAGTGCCAGCGCCGCCCTGTTCGATCGAGGATTCCGAGCACCTGGTCAGAGCAAGGGCAAGGGTCGAGACGACCGCGACGGCGCTGGCAACGCGGGCTGCGCGTCCGCCCGGACGCGGGAGGAGCGGACTTCTGGGCTTGGCGTTCCTTCCGGCGCGGGATTGGCGGTCGTCGCGTCGCGCCTTCACGAGCGTAACGAGCATCTGCGACAGGGACGAGCAGGCAAGACGCGAAAGGCCGGATGCAAGCGTTCGTGACGCTCCGGAGGCCACGCCAACTCGGTCGTCAGTGCGCGTGCGACTCAGCCGTCGTCGCTACATGGGACCACGAAGCGAGGCCCGATCGGTCGCGGAACGCTCCCGAACGCCGAATTCGCAGTAGAGCCCGCACCCGGGCGTCAGCAGTGCCGTCGAATCTCCGCGCAACGCCGCCAGAAGGGAGCCCAAAAGTAGAAGTATCGGGGTTGATCGTCATCATGGTGACCACTCGGACAGGACGCGGTTCCTGCATCTTCTCATGAACGCGCTCGGGCTTGAGCTGACCTGTGTTCCAGCAGCCGCATTATGCATCGTCAGACTGCCGAAACCATGAATGACGGACGGCTAGATCCAGTCGTGATGCGCGGGCGCTAGTCACGAGATCCACCATGCCTGCAGATCCAGTCAGCTCGCGACCAGAAGTGCCCGCTACTCGGCCAGCGAGAGCCGCAGTCCGCTTTCGCGCAGAATTTGAAACTGAGCGCGAGTTCCAGATGGACCAGAACCCCTCAGCTGATGATCAACCATGGGACCCCGATTCAGCGGTCAGCGTCGAAGTTGGGCAACGTGTCGGCCGCCCTTGTTGAGCCGGATGATGATGTCGGCTTTCGGCCCTGGATCGGATCCGGGGGTCCCCACGATGACGATGCTGCCTTGACTGGCAAGCTGGGCAAGAGCATCGTAGACGACGTCTCGGGAGATGGGGTCGAGTTCACTTGCGGGATCGTCAAGTACCTTGACGGGGGCATCGACGACCATCGCGCGGGCCAGGGCAACGCGCTGCTGCTGGCCGCCGGAGAGTTGTTCCACGAGGTTGTGGTGCACCGCCGTTGGAAGACCGACGGCATCGAGCGCCGCTCGGATGAGTTCAGCTGAGCTGGCTTGTTTGGCAGCGATGAGTTCGAGTGCGACGTTCTCGGCTGCACTCAGGCCGCTGATCAGGTCGTGCTCGCGTGACATCTCGGACACGTGTGACGCCCGCTCCGCGAGCGGCCCATGAAGGCGGATGGAACCTTCCACGATCGATCCTGATACGGGTGTTTTCTCGCCGTGCTTGCGCAAATGGTGAACGATGTGGTTCAGGAAGTCTGTGATGACGGCCCCGTCATGGCCGGTCACGGCAACTACGCTTCCCTGCGGAATCACTCGATTGACGGTGAGGACTGCCCGGTCATTCATTTCGAGGAGGACTTCTTCGAGGATCAAAGATCCTTGATCACATCTCTCTACTTCGCCAGTCATACCGCCTCCGTATCGTTGTCCTCGGCGTCATCTCGACTCACCCTGAGAGCGTCTGGTCTGTCTGCTTGGACGGACACCAGCGAGCCGGCGGGCCAGCGGGCGCGCAAGTGCTCGGGAATTGGGATGGAGCCGTCGGCCGAGATGACGGCTCGGCGACCGCTGCCGTGATCTTCCTCTCCGACGCGGCCGTCTCGTAGGTGTACCAAGCGTTGCATCCGCTTCGCGACGGCTTCATCGTGGGTGACGAGCAGCGCCGCAATACCCTCCTGATCGGCCTCCGCAACCAGCAGGTCGAGTAACCGCTCTCGAGCAGCATCACCATGAGGCCCACTTAATTTTGTTTCGTCGCGCGGCAGGGTTCGCCGGTGCTGGCGTCTGCCGGGCGACTTTCCGACGTACGCCCCCGAAGGGACCCCTGTGAACACCAAGCGAATCGGTTCGATCGCAGCGATCGCGATCGCCGGCGCCGTCGCGCTGTCCTCCTGCGCCTCGAACGAGAGCGGCAGCGGCGACACCGCCGCGCCGACCTCGAGCTCCGGCACCGACTACTCGAAGCTCTCGGGCACGCTGACCGGCTCTGGTGCGAGCTCCCAGCAGACCGCTCAGGGTGTGTGGGCTGCGAACTTCCAGAACGTCGCCTCCGGCGTGACGGTCAACTACGCGCCGGACGGCTCCGGCGCCGGCCGCAAGAACTTCATCTCGGGTGCCGCGGACTTCGCCGGCTCCGACGCCGCGCTGAAGGACGAGGAGCTCTCAGGCTCGTTCGACCTGTGCGCGGACAAGGCCATCGACATCCCGGTCTACATCTCCCCGATCGCCATCGCCTACAAGGTCGACGGCGTCAAGGAGCCCACGCTCGACGCGAAGACCATCGCGGGCATCTTCTCGGGCAAGATCACCAAGTGGAACGCCTCCGAGATCGCCGACCTGAACAAGGGCGTCGACCTGCCGGACACGAACATCACCGTCGTGCACCGCAACGACGACTCGGGCACGACGTACAACTTCAGTCAGTACCTCAACGCGAACGCGCCGGATGTCTGGACCGAGGAGCCCAGTCAGACCTTCCCGTACTCCGTCGGCGACAGTGCGAAGGGCACCTCGGGTATCGCCTCGACCATGTCCACCGCCTCGAACGCCATCACCTACATCGACGACTCCGGCGCCGGTGACCTCGACAAGGCCAAGCTCATGGTCGGCTCCACGGCCACCGGGATCTCGGCCGAGGGCGCTGCCAAGGTCGTTTCTGACTCGGAGCTCGAGACCGGTCGCGAAGCCAACGACGTGGCGATCGACATCGACCGCAAGGACACCGCCGAGGGTGCGTGGCCGCTGGTCCTGGTCTCCTACGCGATCGCCTGCCAGGAGTACAAGGACGCCGACAAGGGTGCGCTCGTGAAGGGCTACCTCGATTACGTCGTCACGCAGGACGCGCAGGAGGCCGCCGCGAAGGAGGCCAAGTCGGCCGCCCTCACCTCCGACCTGTCGGAGAAGGCCGCGAAGGCCGTCGCCTCCATCAAGTAGCAGCAACCGACATGCAGGAAGGAGCACGGCCGCCAACGGGCCGTGCTCCTTCCTTGTCCTCCCGACGCTGCCGTCGAGCGCACTCCGGTCGGTGAGCGGGCTGCCAGCGGATTCGCGATCAGTGTGATGCCGTTTCGGTGAGATCAGGAAGGCGTGCTGCTCGTCAACGCGATCACTGCCGCGCCGGCGTGCTGGAGGACCTCGTCGTCCGAGTCTGTGATCACGGTGCAATCGGCGAGCGTGAAGGCATGGCAGAGGGACACCTGGTTGAACTTGCTGCTGTCGGCGAGCACGTAGGTGTGCTTGCTGTGTGCGTGCACGATCCGCTTCTTGTTCGCCTCGCGGATGTCGAACGTCGTCACCCCGGCGGCGGCATCGATGCCGGTCACGCCGATGAACGCCTTGTCGAAGTACAGGTCGGCGAGTTCGCGATCAGTGATCGGACCTGCCACGGAGCCGATCACGGGCAGCACGTCTCCGCCGAGTGCCGTGACGGTGACACTCGGAGGCAGCGGCAGGTTCAGCGCGTGCGTGTTCGAGGTGATCACGTGCACACGCGAACCACGGAGCGCTCGCATGAGTTCGGTCGCAGTCGTTCCTGAATCCACGTAGACCGTGTCACCGTCGGCGACGAGCGCGGCGGCGGCTTCGGCGATCGCGGTCTTCTGGGCCCGGTTGATGAGGGACTTCGTCGCGATCGGCACCTCGCTCGCAGCGTCTTCGAGCCGGATGGCGCCGCCGCGCAGGCTCACGATCCTGCCCGTGTCCTCGAGGGCCTTGATGTCCCGGCGCACCGTCGACGGTGACGCGCCCGTCACGTCGATCAACGCCTCGATCGTCACCGGGTCGCCGGCGGCGGCCTGTTCGAGGATCAGCTGGTGTCGCTCAAAGGACTTCACTGGTGAGCACCTCGCGGGTCGGCATGCTGGACTGCGCGCCGACGCCCTCGACGGTGATCGACGCCACACGCGTCGCATCGACTGCAGCAGCGAAGGGGTCGGACCCGTTGACGAGGGCATTGGCGAACGCCCCGATGAACGAGTCACCGGCGCCGGTCGAGTCTACGGCGTGAGCGGGGACGGCCTCGACGAACTGGACGGTGGTGCTGTCGGCGACGTAGCACCCGCGGCTCCCGAGCGTCAGGACCACCCCCTGGCAGAAGCGCTGCAGGTCGACCACCGCGCGCTGCATGGCCGCGTCGTCGTGGACGTCGCCGAGGTCGCGGCCGATGTACGCGCTCGCCTCCTCCTCGTTCACCACGAACCATGTGCACCGGCGCGTCACACGCTCCGCGACGGGGCGAGCAGGAGCGGCGTTGAACACGACCGGTACCGCGGCGGCTGCCGCCAGTTCGACGGTCCGTTCGTTCGCCTCGGCAGGGATCTCGTTCTGGATCACGACGACGCCGGCTTCCTGGAACAGCTGCTGGTTCTCATCGATCCAGCCCGGGTCGATCGCCCCGTTGGCACCTTCGACGATGGTGGCGTACACATCGCCCTCACCCACGACGTGGACGATGCCCAACCCGCTGGACTCGTCGGTCGGTCGCATGTGGCAGTCGATGCCATGGCTCCGCAGGTTGTCGAGGCACAGCCGGCCCAGACCATCGGCACCGCAGGCGCCGATGAACCGGACCGTCGCTCCGAGTCGCGCAGCCTGAACCGCTTGGTTCGCGCCCTTCCCGCCGAACGCACCCTTCGCCTCGGCTGCAGCGAAGGTCTCGCCGCGGCGGGGGAGACGGTCCTGCGTGACGATGTAGTCGTAGTTGACGCTCCCGACGACCAAGACGTCCGTGCCTGCCATGGGGACCTCCACCTCGTTGTGCTCGCTCATGCTCCAGCGCGGAGCAGCCGTGCGGCAAGCGGATCTCTCACCGCATTGCCGACACGGGCTGAGCCTAGGAAGCTCTGACGCTCGTTGTCAAAGATGGCGACGCAAAAAGAAAAAACTTGACCAAACTTGTCAGGCCGGGCTAGCTTCGCCGACATGAAGTTCGCAACGCGCCTCAACTCCTTCGTCAGCGGCGGCGACGTCCCCGCTGCTCTCCGCCGCATCGCTGCGACCGAGGGCGTCGACTACGTCGACCTCAACTACCCCGAGCACTTCGAGAGCGTCGGGCCTGCGGCCATGAAGGCGCTCCTGGACGAACTCGGCCTGACGCTCAACGGCAACGCCACGCGCTTCCGCAAGCAGTTCGTCGCCGGCGAGTTCAGCAACCCGGACGAGACGGTCCGTCGGGCGGCGATCGACCTGGCGAAGGACGCGATCGATGCCGCCGCGACCTGCGGCAGCGATCTGCTCACGGTCTGGCTCGGCTTCGACGGCTACGACTTCACGTTCCAGAAGGACTACGCGGCCGACCTGCAGCGCATCGTGTCCGCCTTCCAGGAACTGGCCGACCACCGCCCGGACTTCCGGATCAGCATCGAGTACAAGCCGTACGAGGAGCGCGTGCACTCGATGATCAACAGCTTCGGACAGACGCTCGACGTCATCACCCGCATCGACCGCCCGAACCTCGGAGCGACCCTCGACTTCGCACACATGCTGATGGCCGGAGACCAGCCTGCGTTCGGGGCGTCGCTGCTCCTCGAGCAGGGCAAGCTCTTCGGGATCCACCTCAACGACGGCAACAACGCCCATGACGACGGCCTCATGATCGGATCCATCCACCCGTTCGAGACCATGGAGATGATCTACTTCCTCCTCCGCCACGAGTGGGACGGAGTCATCTACTTCGACACCTTCCCGATCCGCGAGGACGCGCAGGACGAGGCCGAGACCAACCGCGCCACCGTCGAGCTCTTCTTCGAGAAGGTCAAGGCTGTCGGTGTCGACCGCATCACCGAGGTCATCCGTTCGCAGGACGGCATCGCAGCGCAGCGACTGCGCAACGAACTCCTCGGCATCGGGTCGTCGAAGTACCAGGGCGAACTCGCCGTCTGACCGTGAACCCGGCCGGCGCACATTCCTGCGCCGGCCGGCCTCGCCTCTCCTCCCGATGGTGTGAACAGAAAGGCTCCGAAGTGAACCGCGTCCTCGACCGCATAGGACTGCCCCGAAACCTCGTCTGGGGCTACATCGGACTCGTCCTCTTCATGGTGGGTGACGGCGTCGAACAAGGGTGGATCTCGCCGTGGCTCGTCTCCCGCGGCGTCACCGTCTCCGACACCGCCGCCCTGATCACGGTCTACGGAGTAACGGTCGCGATCGCGGCCTGGTTCTCCGGCGTCCTCGTGCAGACCATGGGGCCACGCAAGGTCATGCTCCTCGCCCTCACCGCGTTCCTGGTCGGCAGCGTCGGGTTCATCGGATTCGGCGTCACCAGCCTCGACTGGCCGGTGATGCTCGTCTTCTACGCGATCCGGGGCCTGGGCTACCCGCTGTTCGCGTACTCGTTCCTCACCTGGATCAACTACAGCGCCCCGCTGGAGCGCCGTGGCCTCGCCGCCGGCTGGTTCTGGTTCATGTTCTCGCTCGGCCTCAGCGTGATCGGGCCGTTCTACTCGTCACTCGCCTTGCCTGCATTCGGGCACATCGCGGTGCTCTGGACCGGCCTGGCCTTCGTCATCGTCGGAGCACTCGTCGCCACCATCGCCAACCGAGCGACCGTCCCGCCCGAGGAGATCCACCCGTTCAGTGCGCGCGAGCTGTCGAAGGCCGTCACGCTGATCGGACGACCGACGATCTCGATCGGTCTCCTCGTGAAGACGATCAACGGGCTGGCGCAGTACGGCCTGCCGGTCTTCATGCCGATCTACCTCGCCTCCTTCGGCTACACGACCACACAGTGGCTGCAGATGTGGTCCCTCGTGTTCACCGTCGCCATCTTCGCCAACCTGTTCTTCGGCTACGTCGGCGACAAGATCGGCTGGCGACGCACGATCGGTTGGGTCGGCGGCGTGGCCTACTCCGTCGTGCTCGTCGCGGTGTTCCTCGCGCCCCACCTCATCGGCCACGACGTGGCGCTGATGACGATCGTGCTCTGCCTGTGCGGCGTGACGATGGCCGGCTTCGTGCCGCTGTCCGCGCTCTTCCCACTGCTCGCGCCGGACAACAAGGGCGCAGCGATGTCCGTACTCAACCTCGGAGCCGGACTCTCCGCGTTCGTCGCACCGGCCCTCGCCGGACTCTTCTTCGGGTGGTTGGGCGCAGGCGGCGTCCTCGGCATCTACGCCGGCTTCTACCTCCTCAGCGCGATCCTCACCCCCTTCCTGAAGACCCCCGCCGAGAAGGCGTCCACCGACGCTGCTCCCGCGAGCCGTGACGAACCCGTCCCGGTCCACAACTGAACCTCCTCTCCTCACCCACCCCGCGGCACCCGAGTGTGCGGCGCATCCCAGAAGGTCAACGCAATGGCGCGAACCAGAACCGTGTTCTCCCTCTCCCTCGTCGTGGCGATCGCACTCGTCGCAGTGGTCGGCGGTGTCGTCGGCGGACGAGCCACCGTCTCGAACGCCGACGCGCGCAGTTCCGGATCCGCAGGTGCGGCCGCCGGTGTGAAGGTCGACGTGATCATCCGAGCAACCGACTCCGAGTACTGGCAGACCCTCCTCGCCGGTGCGGAAGCAGCAGCCAAGGACTACGGCGTCGACGTCAGCACCTTCGGTCCGACGTCGGAGACGGACATCGCCGGCCAGGTGCAGCTCGTCGAGAACTCCGTGGCTCGCGGAGCGGACGCGATCGTCGTCGCACCGAGCTCGAGCGAGGCGCTGAACGCATCCGTCAACGCGGCCCGGAAGTCCGGGATCAAGGTGATCACCGCCGACACCCGCGTCACCGCAGACGTCGACGGCCACATCGGAACCAACAACGAACTCGCCGGCACCTCCGCTGGCGAGAAGATGTGCAAGCTCCTGACCGCCCAGGGGACGACCACCGGCAAGGTCCTCGTCGAAGCGCCGATCGCTGGCATCGAGGCCAACCAGCAGCGCGACGCAGGATTCCGGTCCGGTCTGTCGAAGGACTGCCCGAAGATCGACGCGAGCCTGCAGAACTACAACAACAACGACATCAGCACAGCCGCGTCGCAGGTGAACGACGCCATCTCGGCCCACTCGGACCTGGTGGGTGTCTTCGCGGACAACAACAGCTCCGGAGTCGGAGCGGCCACGGCGATCAAGGACAACAAGGCAGCGGACACCATCCCGGTGGTCGCCTTCGACTCCGACCCCGCCGAGAACGCCGCGCTCAAGGCCGGGACGATCGACGCCCTCGTGGTGCAGAACCCCTGGTTCCTCGGCTACCAGGGCGTCGTCGAGGCAGCCATGGCCTCCCAGGGGCGCATCCCGCCGGCGGTCCTCGATCCCGGAGTCGCCGTCGTCGACCGCGACAACATGGACGACGCCGCGATCAAGACCCTGCTGAAGCCGCAGACCGCCAAGGTCGACAAGTGACGATCGTCGAGCCCGACGGAGCCGCGGTCCTGCACCTCGTCGACGTCTCCAAGGCGTTCGGAACGGTCCAAGCCCTCAGCGGGGTGTCCCTGAAGCTGGTCGCCGGCCAGGTGCACTGCCTGGCAGGCGAGAACGGTGCCGGGAAGTCCACCCTGATCAAGATCCTCACGGGAGCGTTGCATCGTGACTCGGGAGAATTCCGGATCGACTCCGACCCCGTGACCACCGCGACACCGTCAGCGTTGCGAGCTGCAGGAGTGCAAGCGGTGTACCAGGAGCTCAGCCTGCTGCCGCACCTCTCGGTTGCCGAGAACGTGTTCATGGGCAGACTCCCCTCCAGGTCAGGCCTCATCCGCACCGGCGAGCTCCACGACCGATGCCGGGTCGCGCTCGACGACCTCGGGCTCACCGAGGTCGATCCGTCGGCGACGGTGGAGCACCTGCCAGCGGCGACGAAACAGCTGGTCGAGGTCGCCAAGGTCGCGACCGCCGACCAGGTCAAGGTCATCGTCTTCGACGAGCCCACGACCGCGTTGACCGAAGCGGAGTCGGATCGCCTCCTCGAGCAGATTCGACGCTTCAAGGCAGCTGGCGTCGCGATCCTGTACATCACGCACCGGCTCGAGGAGATGTTCGCCATCGGCGACTGGGTCACCGTCCTTCGCGACGGTGAACTCTCCCAGAGCGGGCCTCTCTCCGACTACACCGAGGACACCCTCATCACCGCGATGGTGGGCAGGGACGTCACCGCGCTCTACCCGGACGAGGTCCGCGAGGAACACTCCGAGCGCCTCACGGTCACCGGCCTCCGACGCACACCGGACAGCCCGCCGATCGACCTCGTCGCGCGCGGCGGTGAGATCCTCGGTATCGGCGGCCTGCTCGGGTCAGGGCGCAGCGAGCTGCTCCTGAGCATCTTCGGGTCGGACTCGATCGCAGCAGGCGAGATCCGGATCGACGGGCGGGTCGTCAGGCCGGACGGCCCCCGGAGCATGATGAACGCCGGTGTCGCGCTGCTCACCGAGGACCGGAAGGTCCTCGGGCTCCTCCCCGAACTCTCCATCAGGGAGAACGTGACGATCGCGAGCCTGCGAACCGGTTCGCGGAAGGGGCTCCTGCCGCGGAAGTCTCAGATCAGCGAGGCTGATGCGCTGCTCGACAGCCTCCGGATCCGGGCCGGCTCGTACGACCAGCCCGTTTCGTCCCTCTCCGGCGGCAACCAGCAGAAAGTCCTCCTCGCCCGGTGGTTGCTCACCAAACCCAAGGTGATCATGTTCGACGAACCCACGAAGGGCATCGACATCGGCGCGAAGGGTGAGCTGTACGACGTGATCAACGGCCTCGCCCGCCAGGGGCTCGCGGTCGTGGTGGTCTCCTCCTACCTCCCCGAGCTCCTCGGTCTCGCCGACCGCGTCGTCGTGCTCCGCGAGGACGCCATCGCCGGTGAACTGCCCCGCGGGGCATCCGAGGAAGACGTCCTCCAGCTCGCCAGCGGCGCAACGCCGTCCCTCCGCAACGATCGATCCGACACCGCCGTCGGACAGAACCCCTAGGGAAGACCTCATGCCGAAACTCCTCTGGCGCGAAGCCATCGAGACCACCACCATCCGCACGGTCCGGGACAGTGGCGCCCCCCTCACCGCGAGGATCAGCCCGAAGCCGAGGGTCGCCACGCTCGGGAGCATCGCCGGCCGCGAGAGCGGAGTCCTCGTCGTCCTGCTCGTCGTCTTCGGCGCGCTGACCCTCCTCAGCGACGACTTCCTCACCGCCAACAACCTGGCCAACCTCGCTCGACAGGTCTCGATCTACGGCATCATCGCAATCGGGCAGCTCCTCGTGATCCTCACCGGCGGGATCGATCTGTCGACGGGATCGATCCTCGGCCTGTCCGGGGCGGTCACCGCACAGCTGATCGTCGACGGCGTCCCGGTCGTCCCCGCGATCGCGCTCGGACTCCTCATCGGCGCCGTCCTCGGGCTCTTCACCGGGTTCGTCGTCACACGCTTCAAGCTGCCCCCGTTCATCGCAACCCTCGGCATGCTCGGTATCGCCCGCGGTATCGTCCTCGTGATCACCGACGCCAACACCGTCCAGGGCCTGCCCGACAGCTTCCAACAGCTCGCCAACGGCACGGTCTTCGGTGTCCCGAACCTGCTCATCCTCTTCGTCCTGATCGCCGCGGCCGCCGCGTTCGTGCTCAGGCGGACGGTGTTCGGGCGCTACGTCTACGCCGTCGGGTCGAACGCGGAAGCTGCACGTCTCGCCGGCGTTCCCGTCAGACTCGTGACGGTCTGCGTCTACGTCATCGCGGGCCTGCTGTCCGCCGTCGGGGGCATCCTGCTGACCTCGCGTCTCGGTGCCGGTGTGCCGACGGCGGGCACGGGTTTCGAGCTGCAGGCGATCGCCGCGTGCGTCATCGGCGGAGCCAGCTTGTCCGGGGCACGTGGGAGCGCGATCGGTGCTGCGTGCGGGGCGCTCCTGATCGGCGTGCTCAACAACGGTGGCAACCTCCTCGCCGTGAACTCGTTCTCCCTGCAGATCGCGATCGGCGCACTCATCCTCGTCGCGGTGGCGTTCGACCAGCTCAACAACCGTGCCGCTGCGAAGGAGTGACCGATGTTGCGAGGCATCGATCCGGTCCTGAACGCCGAGGTGCTGAGCGTCTTGATGGCGATGGGGCACGGCGACGAGGTGCTGATCTGCGACGTCAACCACCCAGCAGCGTCCATCGCCGCACACACCGTCCACGGCAGCGTCGTACACATGACGGGATGCGGTATCGAGCGGGCGACGACCGCGATCCTCTCCCTGCTCCCACTGGACACCTTCGTCGATGCGCCGATCCGGCGGATGCAGGTCGTCGGTGCACCGGATCGGCTCGTCGATGCGCACCAGGTGATGCAACGTGTCGCTGACCGGGCCGCAGGCGGGCCCGTCACCGTGGAAGCGCTTGCACGGTTCGACTTCTACGAAGCAGCGCGCGGAGCGTACGCAGTGATCCGGACATCCGACCCTGGCCCCTACGGTTGTTTCCTCCTCCGCAAGGGAACCATCGAAGTCGGCGAGTGACCCGGCAGATCCTCGTGGACGAGGCAGCCGTCGTCTGCCGACCGCCGTCACGGCGGCACGCACACGACCGCGGGGAGCCGTCACCCGACGACCGTACCGCCGTCCTCCACCACCCGGATCGTCACCGTGATCAGGTCCGCCGACGGCCCCGGCACCCCGTCGACGACCTCGCGTAACCGCTCCCCGACCTCGCGCAGGGTGTCGGGCGCCGGCCGCCGGTCGTCCACCGCGATGTGCGTGGTGAGCCGGAGCGTGGTGTCGAGCCGGTCGACGTCGACGAGCACGTCGGGCTCCCGCAGCGACAGCGCGACCGCGACGGCCTCGGCGGCGGCGTGCACCGCGGACCGGGGTGCGTGCACGCCGACGACCCCGGGGACGGCCCGGACGGCGGCGGTCAGGTCGCGGGAGAGTGCTTCGTCGTCCACGGTGCTGCTCCTCACGGCAGGAAGACGTCGTCGAATCGGACGTCGATCGACGCGACGGTGAGCTCGGTGTGCCGCTCGAGTGCGCGCGTGACGGCGAGCCGGAGTCGCTCGGCGGTCTCCTCGGCGGGGTGTCCGTAGACGAGTCCGGCGGTGACGGAGACGGTGATCGGGGCGCCGGGGACGTCGAGGTCGCCGGTCAGGGTGCAGCGTCCCATGACGACCCCGCCCATGGTGTCGCCGGCCCGCCGCACGATGCCCTGCACGGCGGCCTCGGTCATCGACAGGCGCAGCCGCGGGTCGGGGTGGGAGACCGGGACGTCCCGGCCGGACCGGACCTCGGCGCGGATCGCCTCGAGCAGCCGGTCGACCCAGCCGGTCTCGCGGTCGGACTCGCCGTCGGCGCGGTGCTGCAGGGCGTCGAGCGAGAGCTCGCGGAGCCGCTGCATGTTCGAGAGCGCGAGACGGCACGCGGCGGAGCCCTCGATCGACGGGTCGATCGGGTTCCGTCCGCGGTCGAGGTACTCGGCGAGCTCCTCCATGGAGTGGCCGTCGAGGTCGTCGTCCGGCAGGGGCAGGTCGTCGTCGGGCACGGGCAGGTCGTCCTGGTTCATCGCCATCCCTCCATCTCCGCGGAGAGGAACCGTCGCGCTCGGGCGAGCAGCCCGCGGACGGTGGTCACGGGCAGTTCGAGTTCGTCGGCGATCTGCTGGTAGCTGTAGCCGGCGGTCTCCCGGAGCAACCAGCACCGACGCTGGTCGACGGGCAGCCGGTCGAGCGCGGCCCAGACGGCGTCGAGCTGCAAGCGCGTCTCGACGATGCGCTCCGGGTCCCGGGCGGCGTGGGTCGGCTCGGCGACGTCGTCGTCGAGCTCCTCGTGGTGCCGTCGGCGCCGCAGCCGGTCGAGGGCCTTGCGCGTGACGATCTGCATCATCCACGGCCGGAACCGCGCGGGCTGCTCGAGCTCCCCGAGCTTCCGCCACCCGGTCAGGAAGGACTCCTGCACGACGTCGTCCGACTCGACGTTCGACGCGAGGACCTGCTCCGCGTACACGCGCATCACCGGACCGTGGCGCCGGGCGAGGACCTCGAACGCCAGGACGTCCCCGTCACCGGCGCGCGACACGAGGGTCGCGTCCGATGCGTGGAGCAGGGGGTCGTCCTCGGGCACACCCCGAGCCAACACCCCGCGCCCGCGGGGACGCCGGACGCTGCCGTGCCCCGTCCGGACACGCCGCGGATCGGTCATTTCGTGACAGAACGCGCGCTCGGGACGTCCTCCTGTTGACATGCACCACGAACCCGCACCCGAACCCGGCACACCCCACCGTCCCCACGACGTCGGCGGTCCGCCGTCCGACCCAGTGGTCCGCGACCTCTGCATGAGCGTCTTCGACCGCTGGCGCTGCGCGCTCGCCGACGGGCACGAGGGCCTCCACGCCGCCGAGGTCGAGGGCTCGTCGACGTCGTGGAACGACGCGGCGTCCGGGCGCCGGCTCCGCGGACTCTGACGCGCGCCGCGGCCGCGGGTCCGCGATGATGGCCTCCGTGCACCCCGCCCAGTCCGACCGCGCCGCCGCCGTCCTCGACACCCTCGTCGCCCACGCCGACCGGACCGGCTTCCGCGCCCACGGCCTGCACGTCCGGATCGGTGACGAGACGGCCGAGCACCACTGGACGCCCGACGTCCGCCGCGAGGTGCACTCGATCGCGAAGGGCGTCGCCGTCCTGGCGGTCGGCATCGCTGCGGACGACGGCCTCGTCGACGTCGACGCACCGGTCGTCGAGGCGATGGCGGCCGCCCTGCCGGGCACCGCGTTCGGCCCGGGCACCGGCGAGGTCACCCTGCGGCACCTGCTCACGATGACGAGCGGCATCGACATGCCCTGGTCGGCGACGGAGCTCACCGAGTGGCCGGACCTCGCCGCCGAGTTCCTCGGCCGGCCCGCACGCGGCCGGGTCTTCCAGTACGCGAACGTGAGCACGTACACGGCGATGCGCGTCCTCGAGACCCGGGTCGGCGACGTCGGCGCGTTCGTCGCGGACCGCCTGTTCACGCCGCTCGGCGTCGACGGCGTCACCTGGGAGCGCTGCTCCCGCGGGTTCGTCGCCGGCGGGGCCGGCATCGCGCTCCGCACCGAGGAGGTCGCCCGCCTCGGCCGCCTGGTGCGCGACCGCGGCGTCGTGGACGGACGGCGCGTCGTCGGGGCGCGGTGGTGCGACGCGATGCACACGGACTGGGTCGTCCGACCCGACGCGGACCCCGGCTACGACCGGTACGCGATGGCGGGTTGGGGCGGGCCGGGGCGGCTCTGGCGCCTGCACGGCGCGTACGGCCAGATGGTCATGTCCGCCGACCACGCCGTGGTCACGGTCACCGCCGACGACCACGGCGGGGCGGACGCCTTCGCGGTCGCCGTGGACGCGGTGCTCGCCCCCTAGCGGCGCGGCCCGTCACCGGGGCGGGGACCACCGGACGGGAGGCACGTGGCGGGGCCGCACCGTGCCTCCCGTCCGGTGGGTGGTCGCGTCACGCGACGGGCGGGGCGAAGGCGGCCCCGGCGGACGCAGCCGAGCCGTCCCACCCGGTGGCACCGGCGGCGACCGCTGCACGGAGCAGGACCTCGCCCGTCCGCGAGCCGTCGCAGACCACGCGGACGCCGAGCGCGCGACCGACCCGGACGATCGACGCGACGGCGGCGGCGTCGCGGTCCGTGAGGGACGCGACCAGGAGCACGTCGGGGGCCGGCGCGAAGCCGCGGAGCGCGGATCCCCAGGTGTCCGCATGCAGGAGGGTGCTGCAATACTCCTCGGAGACGAGCCACCCGTACCGCTCGGCACGGTCGTGCGCGTCCAGGACCACCAGCGTGCCGTTCACGGGTGACCACCGTGGCGGGGGAGGGGGACTCCGTCGTGACGGACCCGGGACAGGAACGACGCGTCGCCGTCGTCATCGAGGACGACCTCGACATCCGCTACCTGCTCGAGCAGGTGCTCATGCAGGCCGGTTTCTCGGCGGTCAGCACCGGCAACGGCGAGGACGGCGTGCGCGCGGTCCTCGCGCACGAGCCCGTCGTGACGACGCTCGACGTGTCGCTGCCGGGGATCGACGGCTTCGAGGTGGCGCGGCGCATCCGGGAGTCGAGCAGCACCTACATCGTGATGATCTCGGCGATGGGTGACGAGATCGACATCCTGCAGGGCCTCGAGGCCGGTGCGGACGACTACCTCGTCAAGCCCTTCCGGCCGCGGGAACTCCGGGCCAGGCTCGGGGCGATGCTCCGGCGTCCGCGCATCGCGGAGCCCGCGGCGCCCGAGGTCGGCGACCCGGACGGCACCGGTCCGCTCGCCGCGAGCGAGGTCCCGGTCGCGTCCGCCGCGCCCTCGGCCGTCCTGTCCGTCGCGACGGTCACGCCCGAGGTCCCCGCCCCTCCGGTGGCCGCGGACCCGCCGACCTCGCCCGACGGTCCGGCGTCGCCGGGCTCGCCGGCTTCGCCGGTCGGTCCGGCCGACGTCGACGGTGCGTGGGTGCACCACAACGGGCTCGCGATCGACCAGGAGGCCCGGCTCGTCCGGGTGGACGGCGTCCCGGTCGAGCTGACCAAGACCGAGTTCGACCTCATCGCGACGCTCGTCGAGACCCGTCGCCGCGTCCGGTCCAAGGCGGACCTGGCGCTGGCCGTCCGGAACGACGCGTACGTCACCACCCACTACATCGGCGACGCCGACCGGCGGAACGTCGAGGTGCACATGGCGAACCTGCGACGCAAGCTCGCCGACGACCCGAACGCGCCACGCTTCGTCGTGACGGTCCGGGGCGTCGGCTACCGGCTGACGGGACCCGGGGACCCGGGGTTCGTCGCGGAGTGAGCGGGGAGGCGGCATCCCTCAGACCCGGTACCCGAACTGGCGGCGGAGCAGCTTGCCGACCATCCCGAGGGTCTGCATCGCCGTGATCACGGCGAGCACCGGCCAGCCGAACCACAGGATCGTGGACTGCGCGACGACGTCGAGCTGCAGCCATCCGTACACCGCGGCGGCCATCACGAGCAGGACGATCGCGACCGGCGCCAGGTGCGCGTTGCCCGAGCCGCGCTCGGCCTTCGCCTGCTCGGCCCAGTTGTCGGTCTGCTTCTTGCTCGCGAAGCGGGTCCACGCGCGCAGGAAGTGGCCGAGACGGATCCACATGTAGACCTCGGCCGGGGCGATGAGCGCCGCGAACAGCACGTCGCGCCACGTGCGGTGCTTCATGGACGCGACGACCCGCAGGTTCAGCGCGACGGCGACCACCGGCGGGACCAGCCACAGCGGGCTGAACACGAACGCGTGGATCGACAGGGACGCGACGAGCAGCAGCACGAAGAGCACGCGCGTCAGGAAGTTCATCGCCATCGAGGCGTGCTCGACCCAGCGCAGGCGCAGGTTCGGGTGGAACGGCTGCCCCTTCGTGTCACCGCGCTGCCCGGGCCACATGAGCTCGATCGCGCCGAAGTTCCACTTGACCTGCTGGGCGTCGAGGCCGCGCAGGGTGTGCATCCCGCCGACGTCGGCGCGGGCGCGGGCGCTGATCTTGGTGAGGTACCCGGCGCTCTTCACCTGGAGCGAGAGCAGGGAGTCCTCGACCTCGCTGTCCTTCACCCACGGCGAGCCCTGGTGGTTCGCGTCCATGACCTCGTGCAGGGCGCGCATCGAGAAGATCGAGAACTGGCCGCCGAGGACCGCCATGTTCCGGCCCTTGAGCATGTTCTGCATGTTGAACGCGGCGAACTGGGCGCGCTGTCCGGCGATCAGGAAGCGCTGCACGGGACCGCGGAAGGGCCGGTCGTCGATCGAGTAGATCGCGGAGATGCCGCCGATGCGCGCGTCGGAGACGATCTCCTGCGCCAGCCACTCCACGGCGTCCGGGTGCGCCGTGGTGTCGCCGTCGACGCCGAGCATGTAGTCGCAGCCCTCGATGAGGCTGAAGCCGTAGTTCAGGGCCCCGACCTTCTTGTCCGGGTTCTCGCCGATGTCGTGCACGTAGACCTCGGTGCGCTGCTCGACGCCGTCGCGCTCGACCACGTGCGGGCCGGCGAAGTCCGCGGCGACGTCGAAGGTCCGGTCCGTCGTGTTGTTGATCACGACGTGCACCACGTCCGGCAGCCGGGTCTGCTCGAGGAGCGAGGTGAGCACGGCGGCGATGCTCTCCTCCTCGTTGTAGGCCGGGATGACGCAGCCGATGGACGGGCGGTACTCCGGCAGCGCCTGCAGGTCGTCGAGGACCGACGCGGCCAGCTCGGGGTCGTGGCGGCGCGTGTAGCGGCTGCGGTCGGCGGCGGTCGAGGTGGTGGGGACCGTGCGGGGGGCCTCGGTGGGTCGGGTGGCGGACACGGGGTGCTCCTGATCGTTCGGGTCGATGCGGTTGCACCGAGTCTCCGGGCCACCGCTCTGCGCCGGCGCTACCATGGCGCAGCGGATCCTCAAGATCTGCTCTGGACGCAGGAGTGGGGGCGACGATGACGGTTCGGCGGGGGTCGGTCGTGGGGCGGCCGACGACGGGGCGTCCGGTCGTGGCGCGGGCTGCAGCCGTGTCGGCGCTCGCGGTCGGTGCGGTGCTCGTGCTCGCCGGGTGCGGGACGCCGCCGTGGGAGGTCGCGGCATCGGCGTCCGCGTCGGCATCGGGGGCACCGTCCGCGTCGGCGTCCGGGGCGCCGTCTCGCACGCCGTCCGCGAAGCCGTCCGCCGTCGGTGGGGACCTGGCCTCCGGGGCGGCGAGCCGGACCCTGCAGGCCGGCGACCTGACGGTGGACGTCCGCTACTGGTCGACCCTGCCGATGGACGAGTGGACCCCGGGAGCGGACAAGCCCCTTTCGATGTCCGTGACGACCCGGTCCGGCGGCGACGCCGAGGTCCGGCTCGTGCGGGCCGCCGTCGCCGTGTCGTACCGGACGGGGTCGGGCGCCGACGTCGCGTCGGACGGCTCGCCCGCCGAGCAGGCGGACGGTCAGGGCTACGCGGTCGCCGCGCCGCAGTCGTGGTCCGGGACCTTCGTGCTCGGGGCGGCTCCCGCCGAGGCCGCGCGGCTCCGGGCGATCGTGACGCTCGTGTTCACCGAGACCACGGCGGGGAGCGGCGGCGCGACGGCACAGCAGACCGCGACCGACACGCTGTCGATCGACCTCGCACCGGCGGGCTGACCGCACCGCAGGTCTGGCGGTCGCGGGGCGTCGTCAGTCGTCGGTCTCGAGGTCGTCGAGCCGGTAGCCGAGGTCGTCGGTCGAGGTCGTGCGCCAGGTCGCCGTCGGAACGGTCGGGACGCGGTCCGGCGAGACCGCCACGAGGGCCGTCTCGACCTCGGCGCGCCAGGCAGTCAGGTCGCACTCCTCCTGCCGGACGAGCGCCACGACCCGGTCGTGCTGCTCGGTCCACAGCGGGGCGTCCGGCGGGACGACGTCCCGGAGCGCCCGGGCCAGGGCAGCACGAGCGGCGTCGACCGTCTCGGAGCCGAACGCGGTCCCGAGCAGCGCGGCGTCGCCGACGGTCACCGCGAGGCGGACGACCGACACCTGGTGGTAGTCCGCGCGGTCGAGCATCCGCAGCGCCGCCGGGAGCGCCTCGGCCCGCTGCGGGACGCCGTCGCCCGCGGCCGCCGCCTTCCCCGGGCGGACCCGGAGCACCGTGCAGACGAGCCCGACCGTGAGCAGCACGACGAGCCACACGACCAGCACGCGGGTGGCCGACCCGGCGAAGAGCGCCGCGGCGATGCAGACCAGGAACGCCCCGACGATGCCGACCGCCGCGTCGAGGGCACTCCGGGGGACGTCCGGCCGTCGTGCGCCCGATCGACGGCTCACCAGCGCGGTGGCGAGCAGGACGAGGCCGCAGCCGACCGCGGTCCAGAGCAGGTAGGGGTTCACGCGACGGGCTCCGTCCGGTCAGGTCCCGCTGCCGGGATCGTCATCGTCGCGGTGGTGCCCTCGCCGAGCACGCTGAGCACCGTGAGGTCCCCGCCGTGCCGCCGGGCGATCTGCCGGCAGATGGCGAGGCCGAGCCCGGTGCCGTGGATCCCCGTGCTCCGGACGCTCTCGGCGCGGAAGAACCGCTCGAACAGCCGGTCCTGGTCGGCGTCAGCGATGCCGATCCCGTCGTCGCGCACGATGAGCCACACGAGGTCGCCGACCGCGTGCGCCCCGATCTCGACCCAGCCGCCGTCGTGGTTGTACTTGACGGCGTTGCTCACCAGGTTGTCGACGACCTGCCGGATCCGGAAGGCGTCGGCGACCACCGTCACGGGGGACGCCGCCGCGCTCGTCCGGAGCGTCACCCCGGCGGCGCGGGCGGCGGGCTCGGCGGCCTCGACCGCGGCGTCGACGACCTCGAGCAGGTCGCACGGTGCGAGCACGAGGTCGACACGTTCCTCGCGGGCCGCGTCGAGGATGCCGCCGACGAGCTCGACGAGTCGTTCGGCGTTGCGGGAAGCCACGTCGAGCAGGCGCTCGGCGTCCGCGGGCAGGCCGTCCACCTCGCGCGCGAGCTCCACGGAGCCGAGGACCGCCGTGGTCGGTGTGCGGAGCTCGTGCGACACCGAGGCGACCAGGTCGTCCCGGGCCTGCAGGGCACTCCGCTCGGCGGTGACGTCCCGCGCGACGAGGACGCCGCCCCCGCCGCCCTCGTCGGGCAGCAGGCGCGTGCTGACCGTGTACGTCCTGGCTCGACCGTCCTCGCGCCGGACCGGCACGAGCTCCTCCTCGAGCTCGGCGCCGTCCAGGGTCCGCCGCACGAGCGACCCGACCCCGTCCGCCGTGGTGCGGGCGGCGAGGTCCCGGGCGGCCGCGCCGCTGCGCCCGGCGTTCGTGACCGTGGTGTTCCCCTCGGCGTCGAAGGCGAGCACGTCGAAGTCCACCGAGTCGAGCACCGCGCGGACGAGTTCCTCGCGCGCGGTGACCTCGCCGAGGCGCCGACGGAGCAGTTCGGCCTGGTCGTGCAGGAGCGCCTGCCGGGCTCGGGCACGGCGAGCCAGGGCGGCCGCGGTCCCGCTGACCGCGGCGATCACGAGGGGGAGTGACACCAGCCGGGCGGTGTCGCCGGAGTCGATCGTCACCCACTCGCCGGGCGCGCCGACCCAGAGCAGGCCGACCGTGAACGCCGTGGTGGTCGCCGCACCGGGGAAGCCGAACGCGTACCCGGCCCACAGCGCGGGGAGTGTGAACAGCGCGCTGATCCCGACCGACGGCACGTCCCCGCGGATCAGGGCGATCGCGGCGACGTCGACGGCGAGCACGGCCGCGAACCACCGCGGGTCGACGGTCGTGGGGACCGCGGCCGCGACCGCGAGGGCCGCCAGCGGCAGCGCGGTCCCCAGGGCGGCGAGCACCCCGACCGACTCGCGGTCGACGACGAGCACGAAGGCGACGACCGGCATGATCCCGGCCACCATGGCGAGCTGGTTGCGGAACGCCCGCAGGCCAGCCCGCTCGTCCCGGTCCGTGCGCGTCCCCATGTGGACATGCTGGCACGCGCGCGGCGTGGGAGGATCGTCCGGTGCACCAGGAGTCCCGACCCGTCGCCGTCGTCATCGCGGCCATGAGCGAGGAGCTCGCCGCCGTCGCCGACCTGTTCGGCGGTGTGGTCCTGCAGGACGGCCCCGTCGGCGGACACGACGAGCACCACCTGCTCGACGTCGGCGGCCGGACGGTCGCCCTCCGCCGCAGCGGCATCGGCTTCACGAACGCCACCGCCGCCGTCGCCCACTGCTTCCACGACTTCGGCGCCGTCCCCGTGATCAGCGTCGGCACCGCCGGTGGGCTGATGCGCGGGATCGCCATCGGCGACGTCGTCGTCGGCGACCACTACGTCAACGTGAACGCGGACGCGACCGCCTTCGGGTACGCGCTCGGCCAGGTGCCGGGCATGCCGCCGGGCTACGCGCCGGACGCACGGATGGCCGACGTCGCCGCTGCCGCCGAGACACCGTACCGGGTGCGATCGGCCACGATCGGCTCGAGCGAGGTCTTCGTGACCGAGGGACGGGCGCGCGTCCTGCGCGAGGCGTTCCCCCAGGTCGCGGCCGTCGACATGGAGTCCGCGGCGATCGCCCAGTTCGCCCACGTGCACGACATGCCGTTCGTGTCGATCCGCGGGATCAGCGACCTCTGTGCGCCGGACGGCGACGAGTTCAAGGAGCACCTCGACGACGCGTCCGCGCGTGCGGCGCGCGTCGCGCACGACGTCGTCACCGACCTGACCGTCTGACGGGCCGACGTCCGCGCCGGACCGGGCCCCGTGCCTCCTGGCCGGTGGGGGGTGCCGCGTCAGCGGCGGCGCCTGCTCGCGATCAGTCCGCCGAAGACCAGCACCACCGCGATGACGAAGACGATCAGCTGGGCCGGTTCGAAGCCGTCGAGGTTCATGGTGTGCTCCTCCCGCGCGTGTCCGCGCTCTGTTCGTCGCCGACGGTAGGACGCCGTTCCTGTACGCGTCGAGGTGTCGGGGTACAGCGAACGGCAGGCCGGTCTCCGCACGGCTGTCCACAGGTGGAGGTCGCCTGCGAACCGGAGGCGCCCGTCGGTGCGATGATGATCCGCGGTCGTCGCCCGGACGACCCTGACGGAAGAGACGCGCGTGACCGAGACCCGCTCACCGTCGCCCACCACGGACACCGTGGCCGACGACGGCCACGTCCCCGGCAAGGGCGTCGTCGCGCTGGCACTGGCGGCGCTCGGCGTCGTCTTCGGCGACATCGGCACCAGCCCGCTCTACGCGCTGCGCACCGTCTTCACGATCGACGGCGGCATCGTCAAGGCGACGCAGGAGGACGTCTACGGCGTCATCTCGATCATGTTCTGGAGCGTCACGGTCGTCGTGTCGATCAAGTACGTGCTCGTGCTCATGCGGGCCGACAACAACGGCGAGGGCGGGGTGATGGCGCTCGCCGCCCTCGCACGGCGGCTGTACGCCGAGCGCCGCGGCGGGGCGACGATCTTCCTGGTGATCGGGATCATCGGCGTCTCGTTGTTCTACGGCGACTCGGTGATCACACCGGCGGTCTCGGTGCTCTCCGCGGTCGAGGGCCTGTCCACCGCGGCGCCGTCGGTCGAGCACCTGATCGTCCCGATCGCCGCGGTGATCCTCGTGCTGCTGTTCGCCGTCCAGCGGTTCGGCACGGGCAAGGTCGGCAACCTGTTCGGTCCCGTGATGCTCCTGTGGTTCGCGGTGATCGCGGTGGCCGGCGTGCCGCACATCATCGCGCACCCGGGCGTCCTGCAGGGGCTCTCGCCGACCTGGGCGGTCACGTTCCTCGTCGCGCACCCGTACATCACGTTCGTGGCGATGGGGGCGGTCGTCCTCGTCATCACCGGGGCCGAGGCGCTGTACGCCGACATGGGGCACTTCGGTCGCCCGGCGATCCTGCGCGCGTGGTTCTTCGTGGTGTTCCCGGCGCTCGTGCTCAACTACCTCGGCCAGGCGTCGCTGGTGCTCGAGGACCCCTCGGCGGCGAAGGACCCGTTCTTCCTGCTGTTCCCCGACGGTCTGCGGCTCCCCGTCGTGGTGCTCGCCACCGCGGCCACGGTGATCGCGAGCCAGGCGGTCATCAGCGGGGCGTTCTCGCTGACACGGCAGGCCGTGCAGCTCGGGCTGCTGCCGCCGCTGACGATCCGGCAGACCTCGCGTGAAGAAGGCGGCCAGATCTACCTGCCCGCCGTGAACCTGCTGCTGTTCATCGGCGTGATGGCGATCATGCTGGCGTTCCGGTCGTCCGCGAGCCTCGCGACCGCGTACGGGGTGTCCGTGACCGGCGCGCTCGTCGTCGACACCCTGCTGCTCCTCCTCGTCGTGAAGCCGCTCTGGCAGTGGAAGACGTGGAAGCTCGTGCTCGCCGCGGTCGTCTTCGGTGGGCTCGAGCTGACCTTCCTCGCCGGCAACCTGTCGAAGATCCTGCACGGCGGGTGGGTCCCGCTCCTGATCGCGCTGGCCGTCATCACGCTCATGACGACGTGGCGCCGGGGTCGGCAGCTCGTGCAGGACGAACGCAAGGAGCGCGAGGGGTCCCTCGCCGAGTTCATCGAGCGCGTCAACACGAAGCACATCCCGCGGGTCGAGGGGATCGCGATCTTCCCGCACCCGAACAAGGAGACCACCCCGCTCGCGCTCCGGGCGAACGTCGAGCACAACCACGTGATGCACCGGACCGTGCTCATCGTGTCCGTGCTCACCGCCAACGTGCCGCACGTCCCGCACGCCAAGGCGTTCTTCCGCGACGACCTGGGATACGAGGACGACGGGATCGACCACATCACCGTGAAGTTCGGGTTCTCCGACGACCAGGACCTGCCCCGTGCCCTGCACGCCGCGTGCCTGGCCGAGGTGCTCGACATCGACCCGGACGAGATGCAGCACGCGTCGTACTTCATCTCCCGCGGCGCGCTCCGGCCGCAGCCGGGCAACCGGGGCATGGCGCGGTGGCGGAAGAAGCTGTTCGTGGGGCTCGCGCACAACGCCGCCGATCCCGCCGCGCGGTTCGGGCTGCCGGCGCAGCGCACCGTGACGATGGGCAGCGACGTCGAGATCTGACCGCGGCCGTGGGCTGCGTGCCGCGGTGCTGCTCGTTGCTCCGATGCTGAGCACCGTCCAGCCGGACGGCGTAGCGTCCGAGCAGTCGTTCCGCCATCCGGGCTCCTGCGGCACCGAGCGGAAGCCGCCCCCGATGGCACACGTGCACCCCCTCACCTGGCGACAGGACTCCGCGACGACGTGGTGTGCGCTCGAGGGGGACACCGTGCTCGGGACGATCGTGCTCGAACGGCAGTACGAGCTCGCGTCGGTGGACGGGGCCGTCCGGGGATCGCACAGTGCGCTCGGGAGTGCGCAGGCGCAGCTCGAGGCGTGGTACCAGTGGTCGACGTCGTCGCCGGGGGACGGCGGACGCTGACGCGCGCGCGTGCGATGTGCGATGCGCGGTGCGCGTGCGGCGCGCGCGAGTCCATGTGCTCAGCGACACTTCACGCGCACTCGCGGCCGTGAGGTGTCGCTGAGCGCGTGAGGTCGCCGCCGCCGTCAGTGCGAGCGGCGCCGCAGCCGACCGACGCCGAGCACGATGCCCACGACGACCATGCCGAGCACGAGCCCGAGGACGGCGGACACGGCCGTGTCGACGATCCAGGTGACGACCGGTCCGGCAGCCTCCACCGCGTGTTCGACCACGTGCAGCAGGTCGTAGGGTCCGGACCAGAACGTCTCGGCGAGGTTCGCGATCACCAGGTGCCCGCCGACCCAGAGCATCGCCACGGTCCCGACGATGCTGATCACGCGGAACACCGTCGGCATCGCGGCGACGACCCGGGCGCCCGCACGTCGGGTGCGGCGCGACTCCTGCTTCATCATCTGCAGGCCGATGTCGTCGACCTTGACCAGGAGCGCCACCGCGCCGTAGACGAGCGCGGTCATGCCGGCGCCGATGAGCGCGAGGGCCCCGACGGTCGGCCAGAACCCGAGGCTCGTGTCCAGGCTCGCGAGCGCGATGAGCATGATCTCGGTGCTCAGGATGAGGTCCGTGCGGATCGCGCCGAACACGAGCTTCGGCTCGGTCGTCGGCTGCTCGTCGCCGTGCGCCGCGTGGTGCACCCCGAACCACTCGGTGACCTTCTCGGCGCCCTCGAAGCACAGGTACGTGCCGCCGATCACCAGGAGCCACGGGAGCACCCACGGCGCGAAGGCCGACAGCAGCAGGGCCAGGGGGATGATGATGACGAACTTGTTGAACAGGCTGCCCAGGGCGATGCGCCCGACCACCGGCAGCTCACGCGCGGGCTCCAGGCCCTGCACGTACTGCGGGGTCACCGCCGCATCGTCGATCACCACGCCGGCGGTCTTCGCGCTGGCCTTGAGGGCCGCGGAGAGGATGTCGTCCACCACGGCGAGCAACCCGACTGACATGTTCCTCAGACTACTGGGCCGGAACCTGCGAACCCGTGGTGTCAGACCGTCGGCTCGGGCGTGATCGTCCCGGGTCCGAGGGGCAGGACGCCGCTGCGGTAGCGCAGGGTATCCGCGGTGCCCACCGTGGCGTGCGCGGCGCCGAACCGCCAGACCCGGTTGTACAGGTAGACGCCCACCTCGGTGTCGCCGGACTCGGCGACCGCCCACGTGCCGGTGCCCCACTGCGCGGGGTGCCCGACGCCGTCGATCGTCACCGTCGGGCGGGCGCCCCAGGTGCACCAGGGCCGGTCGATGGTGAGCGTGATCCGGCGCCTCGTCGTGCCGGACGGCTGCGGGGCGTCCATGCGTTCAGGCTACGGGGTGCCGCGGTCCTGAACGGCCGCAGGATCGGCGTCCGTATGCTCGCGGCATGGCTGACTTCACCGCTGCACAGGCCGCCGTCGTCCGGATCGAGCGCGCCGAACCCGGTCGCTGGGACCTCTCCGTCATCAGCGACGCGGGGGTCGCGATGGGGCACGGCGTGTACCTGTTCGACGCGGCGCAGGACGACGCCGAGGACGAGCAGGCCGCGGCCCTCGACTTCGTGCGCGAGTACGGCTTCCGGTTCGAGCGGGACGCGGTCGTCGCTGACGGTCCGGACGCCTTCTGGGCCCCGCTGCTGCCCGCCGACGCCGCCTAGGAGCCGGCCAGGGCCGGGCCGGTCGCCGCTGCGGACGCCTCGAAACCGATCAGCCACGTGACCCCGAAGGCGTCCCGGACGACGCCGTCCCAGTCGCCCCACGGTCGTTGCTGCAGCGGGTCGACCACGGTGCCGTCGGTGGCCAGGTCCCCGAACCACCGCCGCAGGACGTCGGGTTCCGCCGCGCCGAGCAGGGAGAAGAGCAGGCCCGACGCCGCGAAGGACTCGTCGTCGGGGCCGGCGTCCGCCGCGAACAGCCGGAGACCACCGACGAGCCCGCCGTGCGCCACGGCGTCGGCCGGACCGTCGTCGCGGGAGAAGTCGGCGTAGGTGGCGATCCGGAGCTCGCCGCCGAAGACCCGCTGCCACCGGGTGAGCGCTGCCCGTGCCGTCCCGGGGAGCAGGAAGTACGGTGCCGGTCCGCTGACGTTCATGCGCCGACGCTACGCCCGGTCGTCGGGGACCGCGAGCCTCAGCCGAGCATCAGCCGAGCATCGAGAGGGCGCGGTCGACGGCGTCCTCGGGGCGTCCGTCGCCGTCGACCGCCCACCACGTGAGTGCGGCGCTCGCGGCCGCTACCAGGACGTTCGCCCGCACGACCACCTCGAGGTCGGTGTGCGATCGCCCGTCCCGCTCCGCGACGAACCGGACGACGGTCCTCGTCAGGGCGGCGATCGTCTCCGCGCCGACCAGGCCGAGCGACGGCTCCGCGCGGATCACCCGGAGTCGGTGCCGTGTCGTCTCGACGACGTCGTCCGGGAAGGTCGCGCCGATCCGGTACGCGGCCCGCAGGGCCTCCGCGGACGTCTCGTTCGTCGGGCGTTCCCGCAGCGCGGCGGTGAAGCGGTCGGCGAACTCGTCGAGGCCGCCCCAGACCAGCGCGGCCTTGCTCGGGAACAGGCGGAACAACGAACGACGGCTGACCCCGGCGGCCGCCGCGACCTCGTCCATCGAGACGGCGTCGAAGCCCAGGTCGTCGAACATCCGGAGCGCGACGAGCGACACCGCATCCGGATCGATCGTGCGCGGGCGTCCGACGGTTCCCATGGCATCCTTTCGGCACTGAGTGCTACAACTGGGTGGTGGACACCGCGCACCTGCGCAGCTCGCGCACCGCGCACCTCGACGAGGAGACGACATGAGCGACACCACCGCCGGACGGTTCGCCGGCAAGACCATCATCGTCACGGGAGCGGGGTCCGGCATCGGACGCGCCACGGCGACGCGCATCGCGAACGAGGGCGGACGCGTCGTCGCGACCGACGTCGTGTCCGAGCGACTGGACGCGCTCCGGGACGACCTCCCGGGGCTCGCCGTCGAGACCGTCGTCGGCGACGTCACCGATCCGGCGACGATCGACGCCCTGCTCACCGCCGCGGGCCAGCGCATCGACGGGCTCGCGAACGTCGCCGGGATCATGGACGCGTTCCTGCCGCCGGACGAGGTCGACGACGCCACCTGGGACCGCGTGTTCAGTGTCAACGTCACCGGTCCGATGCGGCTGACCCGGGCCGTCCTGCCGGCGATGATCGGCGCCGGTCGCGGTGCGGTCGTGAACGTCGCGTCCGAGGCGGCGCTCCGGGCCTCCGCTGCCGGGGCCGCCTACACGGCATCCAAGCATGCGATCGCCGGCTTCACGAAGAGCGTGGCGTTCTTCCACGGTCCGCAGGGCATCCGCGCGAACGCGGTCGCCCCCGGGGCGGTCGCGACGAACATCGAGGCGCCGATGCGGAGCGAGTACGCGGCCGGTCGGGTCGGACCGATCATGCAGGTGGCCATCCCGCCCGTCGCGCAGCCCGAGCAGCTCGCGGCGGCCATCACCTGGCTGCTGAGCGACGACTCAGCGAACGTCAACGGCGTCGTGCTGCCGTCTGACGGTGGGTGGTCGGTCGTCTGACCCGGTGCGCCGAGCGGGGACCCCCGGTGTCGACGACGACGACGTTGGCGTCGCCGACACGGGTTCCCGCCGACCGGGGTCGGCGGGACCGAGCATAGGGCGGTCCCGCCCGCACCGACGGCTGCGTTACGGCAACCCGCACGCTGCTCGCGTAGCCCCGCCGAGACGCCCGCCTGCCTCGAGACGCCCCGGTCCCGTCGAGACGCCCCGGTCCCGTCGAGACGCCCCGGCCCCGTCGAGACGGCCCCGGGGACGAAGGCGTCTCGGCCACACGGGGGCGTCTCGCCGAGCCAGCGGCACCGGCCGAGCCAGCGGCAGCGGCCGAGCCAGCGGGACCGGGACCGGGTCCGATCGCGCCCTACGCCGAAGCCAGCGCGCCCATCTCCGCCACGACGACCCGGAGCCGCGCGTCGAGCTCATCACTGTCGCCCACGGTGTCCCGGTGTGCGACCTCGGACAGCGCGGACATCACCAGCCCGACCGCAGTCCGCGCGGTCTGCTCGTCGGTCCGGACACCGACGGTGGCGAGGAGCGACTGCCGCGACTCGGCCATCCACCGCATCACCATCGAGGCCATCTCGGGCCGGAGCACGAGCAGCTCCTTCATGCGCCGACGGTCGGGCGACAGCGGGACGGTCGAGGCGATGAGCGTGCAAAGGTCGTCGACCAGCCGCCCGTCGGCCTCGGCGAAGCGCGAGGCAGCCCACGCGGGGACCTCCACGGTGTCGAGGCCGAGCGCGGCGTGCGCCTTCGACGTGAAGTAGTTGAAGAAGGTCCGCGGGGAGACGTCGGCGTCGGCGCAGATCTGCTCGACGGTGACGCCGTCGAGACCGTGCTCGGACACGAGCGTGAGCGCGGCGTCGTGGAGCGCCTGCCGGGTCTGCTGCTTCTTCCGCTCGCGCAACGTGCACGGCGCGGTGGCCGGGTCCGGTGCTGCTGTGGTGGTCACGTGCACTCCTGGGTGGAGGGTGGGTGGGGCGGGAGCGGCCGGTCCCGGTGCGCGGTGCACCCGGACCGGCCGCGTGGTCACCGACGCTGGGTCGGCGTGGAGCCGGTCATCGGCCCCGTGAAGGACCCGGCCTCGGCGGCGGCGAGACCGGCCTGGACCTCCAGCTCATCAGCGCCGTCACCGGCACCGTTCGCCTCGTCGTGCTGCTCCTGCAGCGCCGAACGCTGGCGGAGCGGCGGCACCCGGAAGAACCAGGTGAGGACGAACGCGAGCAGGATCACCCCGAGTCCGACCCAGTAGATCGTCACGGACGAGGCGTTGAACCCCGCCATGAACGGCCGGGTCAGCCGGCTGTCCGCACCGGTCAGGAACGAGGTGTCGTTCGTGCTCGTGGCGTTCGAGTCGGTGCCACTGCCGTCCTGGATCTCCTGCGCGAGCTTCGGCGTCAGCTCGTCGACCCAGTACGTGCGCTGCGAGGCGTCCGACCAGTCGACGGTCACCGTGCCGTCCTGCACGCCCGCGTGGGCCTTCGTCGCCACGGCGTCGAGCGCGGCGGCCTCGGCAGCGGGCGTGGCGTCGGCGACCTGCTGGTCGATGACGGTCTGGGCGGCGGCCTCGGGCAGCGCCCCGGCGTCGACCTGGGCCTGGACGGCGGCGCTGACCTTCGACACGACCTGCGCGTCGGCGGCCTGCTTCGCCTGCGCGGTCGCGTCGTCGAGCTGTGACTGCACGGTCTTCGTGAGCGGCGCGGTGATCGGGGCCCAGATCTTGTCGATCGCGCCCTGGTTCTCGGCCTTGCCCGCCACGGTCGGGTCGAGTGCGGCGGAGAGCGCCGGCTTCAGGTCGGCCTGGTTCGCGGTCGCGGTGAGGATGTTCGACGGCATCACCGAGAACAGGATCGACAGGAGCACGGCGGTGCCGAGCGTGCCGCCGATCTGCCGGAAGAAGGTCGCCGACGAGGTCGCGACGCCCATGTCCCGGGCCTCGACCGAGCCCTGGGACGCCAGGGTCAGCGACTGCATGACCGAGCCGAGCCCGAGGCCGATGAGGAACATGCCGATCATCAGGAACCAGAGCGGCTTGTCGATCGTCATGAAGGTCAGGACGACGTAGCCGGCGGAGACCAGGAACGTGCCGATGACCGGGAAGATCCGGTAGCGACCGACGCGGGCGACGATCTGGCCGGAGGTGATCGACGCGATCATGAGCCCGCCGACCAGGGGCAGCGTCGCGAAGCCGGACTCGGTCGGGGTGAGGCCGACGACGATCTGCAGGTAGAGCGGGATGGTCAGCATGGCACCGAACATCGCGAAGCCGACCAGGAACCCGATGACCGTGGCCATCGAGAAGGTGCCGGACCGGAAGAGCTTGAGCGGGATGATCGCCGCGTCGCCCATCTTCGCCTCGACGAGCAGCAGCGCGACGAGACCGAGCGCGCCGATGACGTAGCTCGCGATCGCGGCGGGGGAGCCCCAGCCCCAGGTGCGGCCCTGCTCGGCGACGAGCAGCAGCGGCACGAGCGTGACGATCACCGCCGTGGCGCCCCACCAGTCGACCTTCGGCTTGTCGCCCTTGCCGTGCACCTTCGGCAGGTGCAGGAAGACAATCACCATGATGAGCGCGGCGACACCGATCGGGACGTTGATGAGGAGCACCCAGCGCCAGCCGGTGATCCACAGGATCTCGGAGGAGCCGGCGAGCAGGCCGCCGATGAGCGGGCCGATGACCGACGAGATGCCGAACACGGCCAGGAAGTAGCCCTGGTACTTGGCGCGCTCGCGCGGGGCGAGGATGTCGCCCATGATCGCGAGCGGCAGCGACATCAGGGCGCCGGCGCCGATGCCCTGCACCGCGCGGAACGCGGCGAGCATGAGCATCGAGGTGGACATCGACGAGAGCACGGCGCCGAGGATGAACACCACGATGCCGAAGATGTAGAGGGGTCGGCGGCCGAAGATGTCGGAGAGCTTGCCGTAGATCGGCGTCGCGATGGTCGACGTGATCAGGTACGCGGTCGTGACCCACGCCTGCTGGTCGAGCCCGTGCAGGTCGTCGCCGATGGTGCGGATGGCCGTGCCGAACACCGTCTGGCCGAGGGACGACAGGAACATGCCCGCCATCAGGCCGTAGATCACGAGGAGGATCTGGCGGTGCGTCATGAGCGGCTGCTGGCCGGGCGTGCCGGGCGCGGGCGCGGCGGTCGCCGCGGGCGCCTCGGCCGCGTGGCGGCCGTGCTGCACCGGGACGGGTGCGGTGGCGGTCATCGAACTCCTTTTTCTGGCTGTGTAACTTTGCAGACCGCGCAACGATACATCCATTGCTTCCAGCAAGCAACTAATTTGGGCGCCGGTACCCTGGCCGCGTGACCGAGGACCGCGCCGCCGCCGAGCGGCTCCTGCACGCGCAGCTCGACCGGCTCTGGGTCCGCCAGGCGCTCCGCTCGTCGCTCATCGAGTCGCGCGGCGGGCTCGACCCGACGGCGCGCGTGATCCTGCGGGCTGTCGACCACTTCGGTGCCGTCCGTTCGATGGCGATCGCCGACGCGACCGGGCTGTCCCGGCCGGTCGTCAGCCGTCGGGTCGCGTCGCTGGTCGAGGCCGGGTACCTCGACACCTCGCCCGACCCCGCGGACGGACGCGCGAGCCTGGTCGCGGTCGCCGACGCCGGTCGCCGGCTGCTCGACCGGCTCGACGTCGCCGGCGCCGAGGCCGTCGACGAGCTCACGCAGGCCTTCGCGACCGACGAGCTGCGCACGCTGGCCGGACTGCTGGCCCGCCTCAACGACCGTGCGGACACCGTCCTCGGCATCGGCGCGCCGGACCGCGACGACGCGGCCTGACCACGCGGCCCGCGTCGCGGACGCGACCGGGGACGGACCGGAGGCTCGTGGCGGGGCCCGCCACGAGCCTCCAGTCCGGTGCTCCGTCACCACGCGCGGTCGCCGCGCAGGTCGCAGCCGGGGTACCGTTTCCGCATGAGCACGGACACCGCCACCACCACCGAGACCACCGACGAGGGGCCCGTGGTGACCTTCGCCGACCTCGGCCTGAGCGACCCGGTGCTCAAGGCCGTCAAGGAGATCGGCTACGAGACCCCCTCCGCGATCCAGGAGGCGACCATCCCGACGCTGCTCGAGGGGCGCGACGTCGTCGGCCTCGCGCAGACCGGGACCGGCAAGACGGCGGCGTTCGCGCTGCCGATCCTGTCCCGCATGGAGTCGGGCGCGAAGGTGCCGCAGGCCCTGGTGCTGTCGCCCACCCGCGAGCTCGCGCTCCAGGTCTGCGAGGCGTTCGAGCAGTTCGCCTCCCACATGAAGCACGTGCACGTGCTGCCGGTCTACGGCGGCCAGGCGTACGGCGTGCAGCTGTCCGCCCTGCGCCGCGGCGTCGACGTCGTCGTCGGCACGCCCGGTCGCATCATGGACCACATCGCGAAGGGCACGCTCGACCTGTCCGAGCTGAAGTACCTCGTGCTCGACGAGGCCGACGAGATGCTCAAGATGGGCTTCGCCGAGGACGTCGAGACGATCCTCGCCGAGACCCCGGACGACAAGCAGGTCGCGCTGTTCTCGGCGACCATGCCCGCGCAGATCCGCCGCATCTCGCAGCAGTACCTGACGGACCCGGCCGAGATCACCGTCAAGACGAAGACCAAGACCGCGGCGAACATCACGCAGCGGTACCTGATGGTGTCGTACCCGCAGAAGGTCGACGCGCTCACCCGCATCCTCGAGGTCGAGGACTTCGAGGGCATGATCATCTTCGTCCGCACCAAGAGCGAGACCGAGACCCTCGCCGAGAAGCTCCGCGCCCGCGGGTACGCCGCCGCCGCGATCAGCGGTGACGTCGCCCAGGCGCAGCGCGAGCGGACGGTCAACCAGCTGAAGTCCGGCAAGCTCGACATCCTCGTCGCGACCGACGTCGCCGCCCGCGGTCTCGACGTCGACCGCATCACGCACGTCGTGAACTTCGACATCCCCGTCGACATCGAGTCCTACGTGCACCGCATCGGCCGCACCGGTCGCGCCGGACGCAAGGGCGACTCGATCAGCTTCGTCACGCCGCGCGAGCGCCGCCTGCTCTCGGCGATCGAACGCCACACCAAGCAACCGCTCACGCAGATGCAGCTCCCGACGATCGACGACGTCAACGAGACCCGCCTGACCCGCTTCGACGACGCGATCACCGCGGCGCTCGAGCAGCAGGACCGGATCACGGCGTTCCGCGACGTCATCGCCCACTACGTGCGGAACCACGACGTGCCGGCCGACGACGTCGCCGCCGCGCTCGCGGTGGTCGCGCAGGGGGAGTCGCCGCTGCTGCTCGACCCCGCCGACGACCAGCTGCGGAACCAGGTCGACCGCGACGGTGCCCGCGCCGCCCGGCCCGACCGGGACCGCGAGGACCGTGGTCCGCGTCGCTCGCAGCCGATGACCGCCTACCGCATCGAGGTCGGGCGTCGCCACCGCGTCGAGCCCCGGCAGATCGTCGGCGCGCTCGCGAACGAGGGCGGCCTGCGCCGTGACGACTTCGGCGCGATCCAGATCCGGCCGGACTTCTCCATCGTGGAGCTGCCGCAGGACATGGACGCCGGCGTGCTCGACCGGCTGTCGGACACCCGGATCAGCGGGAAGCTCATCGAGATCAAGCCGGACCGCCGGGGTGGTGGCGTGCGGCGTGACCGGGACGACCGTGGGCCGCGTGGCGGGGGCCGGGATCGCGACCGCGACGACCGCGGTTTCCGTGGTGGCGACCGGGAGCGCGGGCCGCGCAAGCCCCGGTACTGAGGCGCGCGGTCGCCGGCTCGGCGCCGTTGCCGAGACGCCCTGCCGTCGCCGAGACGCCCTGCCGTTGCCGAGACGCCCCCGGATCCGGGGCGTCTCGCTCGTTCGGGGGCGTCTCGGTGCGTTCGGGGGCGTCTCGGTGCGTTCGGGGGCGTGTCGGTGCGTTCGGGGGCGCCGTTCGCTACGCCGTCACGAGTCCCGACAGGGTCCGGCGGCACACCTCGTCCCACGGCGTCGGTTCGATCCCGAAGTGCGCCCGTGCCTGCCGGTCATCGAGCACGTACGGCGCGGTCCACTGGTACCCGAGCTGTGCGAGCTCGCGCATCAGGGGCGTGACCAGGCCGATGGCCCGGACCAGCCCCATCGGCAGCCCGCGCACGGGGACCGGCGCACGACCAGCGGCGTGGAGCACGTCGGTGAGCGCCTGCTCCTGGGTCCGGGGTGGGTTCGACGGGACGTTCCAGGTGCGCCCGTGCGACGAGGGGTCGCCGACCGCCGCGACGAGCGTCCGCGCGACGTCCTGCACGTCCGTGTAGGTGTGCGGCCGGTCGGTCCGGCCGATCACCGTCACGGCCTTCCCCTGCAGGGCGGCGGGCAACACCCGTGTCACGTGCCCGTTCTGGCCGATGCCGGGTCCGACGTAGTCCGAACCGCGGACCTCGACGGCCCGCAGTCGTCCGGCCTCGTGCGCGGCCCGCGCCTCCGCCCACATCCGCGCCCGCAGCACGCCCTTGTGGTCGGTCGCCGCGTCGGGCAGGTCCTCGTGCATCGGTCCGTCGACGGGGCCGTACGGGTACAGGTTGCCGGTGATGCCGTACACGGCCCCGGTCCGCTCGGCGGTGGTCAGCAGGGCGTCCGCGAGCGGCGGCCACACCCGCTCCCACTGCGTGTAGTCGCCGGGGTTGGCGCAGTTGTAGAGCGCAGCGGCGCCCTCGGTGACGCGGGTCAGTGCACGGGCGTCGGCGGCGTCGAGTGCCTCGTGCCGCACGCCGGGAAGACCGGTGTCGCGGCCGGACCGCGTGACGACGACGACCTCCTCCCCGCGGTCGGCGAGGTGGGCGGCGACGTGCCGCCCGACGGGACCGGCGCCGACGACGACGTGGTGACGGGACATGGTGGCCTCCTGGATCGATTCGGAGAGCGGTGCTCTCGGAAGCAGTGTGGCGCGCTTCGGCTCCGTTCGCAAGAGCAGTGCTCCCGTTTGTGTGCACTGCTCTCGCATGGCATCCTGGCGGGATGTCCGACAATGCCCCGACCGCCCGCGCCCTGGCGCGCGAGACCGTCCGCGCGCGGATCCTCGCTGCAGCTCGGGCGCGCCTGACCGAGGAGGGTCCCGCGCAACTCAGCCTGCGGGCCGTCGCGCGGGACGTCGGACTCGTGTCCTCCGCCGTCTACCGGTACTTCGCGAGCCGGGACGACCTGCTGACGGCGCTGCTCGTCGCGGACTACGACGAGCTCGGCGCCGCGGTCGAGTCCGCCGAGGCGCCGGTCGACCGCGCGGACCACCTCGGCCGCTGGACGGCTGCGTGCCGGGCGATCCGCACGTGGGCGACCTCCCACCCCGGCGACTTCGCACTGCTCTACGGCTCACCCGTGCCCGGCTACGTCGCACCGCAGGACACGATCGAGCCGGCCTCGCGGGCGACGCACGTGCTCGTCCGGATCGTCACCGAGGTCTGGGACGACCCGGACGAGGGTCCGTCGCGGACCGGGACCGGCCCCGCGGTGGGTGACCCGGCGCGGACGGCCACCGCGATCGCCGACGCCGTCGCCTACACGCGACAGCGGGGCTTCCACACCGACCCGCACCCCGAAGCCGTGCTCCGCCTGCTCATGGCGTGGACCACGGTGTTCGGGGTCCTGTCCTTCGAGCTGTTCGGTCACGCCGTCGGATCGGTGTCCGATCCTGATGCCTACTTCGACGAGGTCGTCGTCCACCTCGCGTACGACCTGGGGCTCGCGGGCCGCTGAGCGTGGTCGGACGGCGCTTCATCGGGGCGTCGGGCTGACAGGTCCTCGTGTGCTGCGGTAGACAGGCTGGTACGCAGCGCACTCACCAGCGCTGTCCGGCAGCAGCAGGGAAGGATGCCGATGACGGCGCTCGACGTCAGCCGCCAGGACCGGCGACGGCTCACGACCGGCACCCCGACCCGGCGGCTCGCCGTGGTCCGGACGGTCGCCCTGCTCGCCTCGATCGCCGGCGTGAACTACATCGTCTGGCGCTGGGCCGCCTCCGTGAACTGGCACTCGTGGTGGATCGCGGTGCCGCTGATCCTGGCGGAGACCTACAGCGTCATCGACTCGCTCCTGTTCGCCTTCGGAGCGTGGCGGCTGCGCGAGCGGGGGGAGCCGCCGACGAAGCCGGCCGGGGACGTCACGGTCGACGTCTTCGTCACGACGTACAACGAGCCCGTCGAGCTCGTCGTCCGCACCGCCCGCGCGGCGAAGGCGATCACACACCCGCACAGCACGTGGATCCTCGACGACGGCAACCGTCCGGAGATGCGCGCCGCCGCAGAGGCACTCGGGATCGGCGTCATCACCCGCGGTGCCGACTGGGTCGACCGTCCCCGCCACGCCAAGGCCGGCAACCTCAACAACGCGCTGCTCGCCACCCAGGGGGAGTTCCTGCTCATCCTGGACGCCGACCAGGTCCCGGAGCCGTCGATCCTCGACCGCACGCTCGGGTACTTCAAGGATGAGCGGATGGCGCTCGTGCAGACCCCGCAGTGGTTCGAGAACGTCCCGGACGCCGATCTCCTCGGAAGTCAGGCGCCCCTGTTCTACGGGCCGATCCAGCAGTCGAAGGACGGCTGGAACGCCGCGTTCTTCTGCGGCTCGAACGCGATCCTGCGCCGCGAGGCCCTCATGCAGCTCGGCGTCACCCGCTACGTGCGCGAGGTCGAGGAGTCCGTCGAGCGGACGATCAAGACCTCGCGGAAGCTCCTGGCCCGGGCGCGCGAGACCGAGACCGACCCGCGCGTGCTCGACGCGCTCGACGGCGCCGAGCAGGTCGTCGACCGCGCCCGTGACCAGATCGACCGGGGCGAGCCGCTCGGCGACGTCACGTACGACTTCCAGCGCGGCATCGACGCGATCGCCTTCCGGTTCGCCGCCGCCGACCTCGAGGCGGTCCGCCGCGACCTGCAGGAGCTGGCGGCGATGTCGACCGAGGCGGACACGTTCGCCGGGCTCGACGACGCCGCACTCGACGTCCTCGGTCGGCGCGAGGCCTCGCCCGTCGCGGCCATCGAGTCGATCGCCGTCCTGGCCCGCGCGCTCGACGTCAACCGCGACGACGAGGCGCAGCCGATCATGCCGCTCGCCACGATCTCGGTCACCGAGGACATGGCGACCGCGATGCGCCTGCACGGCCTCGGCTGGAAGTCTGCGTACCACGACGAGATCCTCGCCAAGGGCCTGGCGCCCGAGGACCTGCCGACCATGCTCGTGCAGCGCCTCCGGTGGGCACAGGGCACCATGCAGGTGTTCTTCCGCGAGAACCCCCTCGTGCAGAAGGGGCTCTCGTTCGGGCAGCGCCTCATGTACTTCTCGACGATGTGGAGCTACCTGTCCGGCTTCGCCGCGGTCGTCTACATCGCGGCCCCGGTGCTCTGCCTGTCGTTCGGGGTGGTCCCGGTCCAGGCGTACAGCGTCGACTTCTTCGTGCGGCTCATCCCGTTCCTCGTGCTCAACCAGGCACTGTTCTGGGTGGTCGCCGCGGGCAGACCGACGTGGCGCGGGCAGCAGTACTCGCTCGCGCTGTTCCCCGTGTGGATCGAGTCCGTGACGAGCGCGTTCGAGAACGTGTTCCGGGGCAAGCCGCTCGGCTTCCGGGTCACCCCGAAGGTCCGCGACGAGTCCGAGCAGAAGCCGCGGTGGGACCTCGTCAAGCCGCAGCTCATCGCGATGGCGGCCCTCGTCGCGTCGCTCGTGCTCATCGGCATCCGCTACCTGACCGGCCAGGCGGAGGGGATCGCGCCCCTCGTCAACTCCGCCTGGGTCGTCTTCGACCTCTTCATCTTCAGCATCGTGATCCGGGCCGTCCGCTACGGCGGTCCCGGCCCCGGGACGGTGCAGTCCGAACACGAGTCCTCGACCGCAGGAGGCCCGCTGTGACCATGCAGCACGTGACCTTCGAGGTGCCGGCCGTCGCCGCGTCCCTCGACGAGGTGCAGGACCGGTTCGCCGCCTGGTGGGAGACGCTCGACGTCGACGACGTGCGGCTCCGCTTCGCGCTCGAGACCGCGTTGGCCGAGATCGCCGCGAACATCGTCGAGCACACGAAGCGCACCGACCGGGTCGAGGGCCGCCGGTACACGGTCGAGCTCCTGGCGACCGACCGCGAACTCCTCGCGGTGCTCACCGACAACGGGCAGCCGGCGGACGTCGACCTGTCCGCGGTGACGATGGCGGACGTCGACGAGGAGAGCGGCCGCGGCCTCGCGCTCGCCACCGCCGCGCTCGACCGGCTCGAGCACCAGCACGTCGGCGGTCACAACATCTGGACGCTGGCGTGCACCCGGTGAGGGGCGTCCTGGCCAAGGCCGTCGCGCTCCTCGTCGTGCTCGGGACGCTGCTGCTCGGCGGCGCACTCCCGGCGGCCGCGGTGACGGCGAACCCGGCGGCGGCGACCCCGGCGGCGGCGACCCCGGCGGCGGCGACCCCGGCGGCGGCCTCGGACCGCGGTGCGCTCCCGGCGTCCGACCGGGCGTGGTTCGGCCCCGACCTGGACTGGGGCGACGACAGCCCGGACGGCTACGCGGGCCGACTCGGTGCCGTGCCGTCGATGTACGGCGTCGAGATCGAGTACCCCTTCGACCGGAGCGCGCGGAAGGAGTTCCTCCGGGCGACCCGGGCCGCGGCCGCCCAGGGGGCCGTCCTCGTCGTCAGCCTCGAGCCCTCGCAGTCGCTCGGCTCCCTGACCCGCGCCGACGCCGAGACGGCGAACCGCCTGTTCGAGGAGGTCCACCGGCAGTACGACACCCGCGTGCTCGTCCGCTTCGCGCCGCAGATGAACGGCACGTGGGTCCGGTGGGGGCAGCAGCCGACCGCGTTCGTCGACGCCTTCCGCACGCTCGCCGGCGTCGTGCACGCCGGCGACTCGTCGGCCGCGATGGTGTGGTCGCCGTCGTACGGGGCCGGCTACCCCTTCGGGGAGTCCGCCGGCCGCCTGCAGGACCTGTCCGCGACCGACGTGTCGAAGCTCGACACGAACGGCGACGGACAGCTCACCGCGGCCGACGACCCGTACGCGCCGTACTGGCCCGGTGCGTCGAGCGTCGACTGGGTCGGCCTGTCCATGTTCTCCTTCGGCAAGGGCAAGGCCACCGAGGCCGCCGGGCGCGAGGTCCCCCTCACCACCAACGAGGTCCCCGCCGCCGGTGAGGTCCAGGCACGCTTCGACGAGACCTGGGGCTACCAGCAGCCGCAGACCGAGGGCACCTTCACCCAGCGCTTCGCCGTCGACCAGGACCGTCCGATGCTCCTGGACACCGGGGCGCTCTACGACCACTCGCTCAAGGGAGCCGCGGAGCTCCCCGTCAAGCAGGAGTGGTGGCGGCAGGTGATCGCCGCCGTGCAGCAGCACCCCGAGGTCCGCGGCGTCACGTTCCTCGAGACGAACCGCCGCGAGCCCGAGGCCGGCAACCGGGTCGCGGACTGGCGGGACACGGCCGTCCCGGGGATCGCCGGGTCGTTCCGGACCGACCTGCAGGACGCCGACCACTTCGTCTTCGGGCCGGTCACCGAGCGGATCACACCGCAGGACGGCGCCGCCGCCGTCAGCCAGGAGTACGAGACCGGCGGCGACCAGATGGCGTGGATCGTCTGGTTGGCGGCCGGTCTGGCGGCGGTGTTCCTGCTCAGCGGCCTCGTCGGTCTCCTGCTGCCGAGCTGGCGCTACCCCGACGACGGCAAGCCCGGGCGCGACCTGCGGCTCGACCTGTTCCGCGGGTTCATCATCCTCGCCGTCGTCATCACGCACATCGAGATCGGCGGACCGTACTCGTACATCACGCTGCACGCGACCGGCGCGATCACCGGCGCCGAGATGTTCGTGTTCCTGTCCGGCATGGTCCTCGGCATGACCTACCCGTTCGCGATCAAGAAGTTCGGCGAGTGGGTCGCCGCCGTCGGCGCGTGGAAGCGTGCGCGGAAGCAGTACCTCGTGACCCTCGGGGTGATCCTGGTCGTCTTCGCGATGAGCTTCATCCCCTTCCTGAACACCGATGCGATCACGACCTTCACGGACCGGGGGACCGGGACCGGCGGCGTCGGGGCCGAGGGACGCGTGTACGACCTGTACCCGAACGCGATGCAGCTGCTCGCGTACCCGCCGCCCTGGTACGCGATCCGGCAGTTCCTGCTGCTCGAGATGGGCCCGTGGCCGTTCAACATCATGGGACTCTTCGTGGTGCTGAGCCTGTTCATCCCGCTCTTCATGTGGGTGATCCGGCGCGGGTTCTGGTGGGCGCTGCTCGTCGTCAGCTGGGGTGTCTACGTTTTCCAGGCCCTCAACCCCGACTTCCGTCCGCTGAACTCGCAGTTCGAGGCGGTCTTCCCCCTCCTCACCTGGCAGGTCGTCTTCACGCACGGACTCGTGCTCGGCTACTACCGCCGACAGGTCATCGGCGCGCTCACCGGTCGGCTCGGCAAGGTGCTCATCGGCGTCGGCATCACCGGGTACGCGCTGTTCCTGGTCTACGTCTGGGCGGGCAACCAGTTCGGCTTCACCCCGACCCCGTTCCCCGCGACGATGTACGACCAGCTCTACAACACGGCCTACCAGCGCGTGGACCTGCAGTGGGGCCGGCTCGTCGACATCGCGTTCTTCGCGATCGTGTCGTACGCGATCCTCACGGTGTTCTGGAAGCCGATCGCGGCGGTGATCGGCTGGCTCTGGATCCCGATCGGGCAGGCGAGCCTCTACGTCTTCGTGTGGCAGGTGTTCTTCGCGCTGGCGATCGCGTCGATCCCCGGTGTCGACTGGTTCAACGGGTGGATCGGCTTCGCCGCCCACACCGCGCTGATCCTGCTGGTCTGGTACATGATCCGCAGGAAGTTCCTCTTCTCCGTCATCCCCCGCTGACCCCGCACGCGCGTTCGTTCCCATCGCGAGTGATGTGGGAAGCGGAATCGCGCATACCTGGTCAGAACGAACGACCCGGTGCGCGCGGATCGACCTGGTACGCGCGGTTTCGCCCGGTACGCGCGGAGGCACCGAGCACGCGCGTTCTTTCCCATCGCGAGTGACCCGGGAAGCGGAATCGCGCGTCGGAGGTCGGAAGGAACGACCTGGTATGCGCGGATCGACCTCCGTTGCGGGGATCGGCCCGGCATGCGCGGATCGGCTTCCTCCGCGCGGACCGGTAGCGCGGGTGGGCGGGTGCGCCGCGACCACGGACGGACGGGAGGCGCGGTGCCGGCCGGCACCGCGCCTCCCGTCCGTGGGGTGGTCGCGTGGGGCGGGTCAGGCGAGCGCGCCGCTGTCGGTCGCGAGCGCCTGCCGGACCGGACCCCACGCGGCGAGCCGCTCCCGGACCGCCTCGTCCCGCTCGGTCTCGAGGGCTGTCGCGTGCGCCTGCTCGAGCACCTCGTCGACGACCACGCGCTGCCCGGAGCGCGCCGACGCGATCGCCGCGTCGACCATCACCAGGCTCATCACGTTGCGGTGTACCTCGCCGTCGGGACGGTGTCCGGACCGGACCGCGCGGACGAACGAGGCGAGCGCTCCCGCGATCTCCGTCCCGACCCCGGCGGCGGGCTCGGGCGACCCCGCTCCGCCGTCGACGACGCTCGACGGGTCGTGGTCGCCGTCCCAGGCGGCCGAGCCGGTCGCGCCGGTGGCCCGCCAGTCGCCGTTCCAGGACGTCTCGTCGCCCGGCGCGCACCACGAACCGTCGTAGACGTAGCGGACGTCGTCCTCGAACGTGAACACCGCGGCGGCGTTCGCGTGCCCGCGGTACCAGGACCACGACGGGTTCCACGACTCGCAGTACACCGACACCGGCTCGCGTTCGAGCACGTAGCGGGCGGAGTCGAACGCGTGGATCGCCATGTCGAGGAGCAGGACGTCGTCCATCTCTTCGCGGAAGCCGCCGAAGCGCGGTGCCCTCGCGAACCGGGTGTTCAGGCTCCCGACCCCGCCGAGCGCGCGGACGTGCTGCCGGAAGGCGACGAGCTGGTCGTTGTAGCGGCGGGACTGGGACACCATGAACAGCTGCCCGGTGACCTCGGCCGCGGCGGCGAGGGACAGGGCCTCGGCGACGGTCTGGGCGGCGGGCTTCTCGCCGAGGACCGGCAGACCGGCGTGCAGGGCGTCCATCGTGACCTGGTGGTGGGCGACCGGCACGGTGATGTCGAGGACGGCCTCGGCACCGGTCTCCGCGAGGAGCGCCGTGAGGTCCCGGCCGACCGGGATCGACGGGGCGCCGGCCAGGTCGGCCCCGGTGCGTGCGGCGTCGAGGTCGAGGTCGACGACGCCGACGAGCTCGACGTCGGGGTCGGCGGCGACGGTGGCGAGCCACGCGCGGCCCATCCCGCCGGCGCCGACCTGCACGACCCGCAGCGGGGCGTGGTCGGTCATGCGCGAGCCCCGGCGGCGTGCTCGTCGGCCTGCTCGGACGCCGTCTCGTCCGGCTCGTCGTCGAACGGGCCCCGGTAGTGCTGGCCCTCGAAGTACTCGCCCAGGTCGTAGCGGCGGAGCGTCGGCAGCTCGCGCTCCCGGTCCGGCCGGGCCCACTCCGCGCCGTTCGCGACCACGCGACGGACGTCGGGGTGGTGGTACACGGGGAAGTCCTGGTCACCAGGCGAGAAGTAGAAGATCTTCCCGAGGCCGCGGCGGTAGGTCATGCCGCTCCGGAAGACCTCGCCGCCGGTGAACCCCGAGATGAAGATCAGCTCGTCGGGGGTCGGGACGTCGAAGTACTCGCCGTACATCTCCTGCTCGGGGATGACGATCGGGTTCGGGACGCCGCGGGTGATGGGGTGCTGCGGGTTCACGGTCCAGACGAGCTCCTGGTCGTGCTCGCTGCGCCACCGGAGCGTGCAGGTCGTGCCCATGAGCTTGCCGAAGATCTTCGACCAGTGGCCGGAGTGCAGGACGACGAGCCCCATGCCGGACAGGACGTGCTTGTGCACCCGGTCCACGACGGCGTCGTCGACGTCCGCGTGGGCGGCGTGCCCCCACCAGGTGAGGACGTCGGTCTCGGCGAGCACGGCGTCGGTCAGGCCGTGCTCGGGCTCCTGCATGGTCGCGGTGCGGACCACGGCCTCGGGCAGGTGCTCGCGGATGCCCGCGGCGATCGCCCCGTGCATGCCCTCGGGGTAGCGCTCGGCGACGTGTTGCTCGACCTGTTCGTGGACGTTCTCGCCCCAGACGGTGACGCGGAGGGGGGTGGTGGTCATGGTGTGTGCCTTCCTGGCTGTGGGAGCGCGGAGCGGGCCGTCGTCATTTGACGGCACCGCCGAGCGCACCGGCGGAGATGTAGCGCTGGGCGACGATGAGCAGGACCGCGGCCGGCAGCGAGGCCAGCACAGACGTCGCCATCACCGGCCCCCAGTCGGTCACGTTCGAGCCGATGTAGTTGTAGATGCCGAGCGTGATCGGTCGGACGGCGTCGGTCGACGTCAGGGTGAGCGCGATGAGGAAGTCGCCCCAGGCGCCGAGGAACGTGAAGAGCGCCGCGGTGACGATCGCGTTCCGGCTGATCGGCAGGACGATCGACACGAAGGCCCGCAGGTCGTTCGCGCCGTCGACGAGCGCGGCCTCGACCAGGCTCGGCGGGATCGACTCCATGAACGCGCGCATGAGCAGCACCGCGAAGGGGACCTGCACGGCGCTGTCCGCCAGGATCAGTCCGAGGTAGCTGTTGAGCAGTCCGACGTTGTTGAACAGCGCGTAGAGCGCGTTCGCGATCACGATCCCGGGGATCATCTGCGTGATGAGCAGCACGAGCAGGAACGCCTTCGTGCCGCGCATCCGGAAGCGGGCGAGTCCGTAGGCCGCCGGGGTCGCGATGACGAGCGTCAGCACGACGGTGCCGAGGCCGATGATCATGCTCGAGACGAAGTTCTGCCCCTGCTGGGCGAACGCCGCCTGGTAGCCGGCGAACGTCGGGTTCCAGGGGAACCATGTCGCGGTGGCGGCACCGGACGTGGCCTGCAACGACGTGTTCACCATCCAGTAGACGGGGAAGACCATGATCGCGAGGAACACGATGCCGAGGATCGTGAACGGGATCCCCTTGCGGCTCGAACGGGGTCGGCGGGCCCGGGTGCTCCGTGCCGTGGTGATCGCCCGGGTCGCCGTGACGGTCCTGCCTGCGAGTCCGACGCTCATTCGTCGACCGCCTTCCTGGAGATCGCGATGTAGACCATCGCGAAGACGAACGAGACGACGATGAGCACGTTGCTCACCGCGGCTCCGATGCCGAACTGGAAGTTGATGAACGACTGGTGGTACGCGTTCGTGGCGAGCGTCTGCGTCGAGTTCGCCGGTCCGCCACCGGTCAGGCCGAGGATGATGTCCACGACCTTCAGCGTGTAGACGACCCCGAGCACGATCACCACGCTGACCACCGACCGGATGCTCGGCCAGGTGATGTACCAGAAGGCCTTGAACCCGGTGGCGCCGTCGAGCGCGCCGGCCTCGTAGAGCTCCGGCGGGACGGACTGCAGCCCGCTGTACAGGATCGTGGTGTTGAACGGGATGCCGAGCCAGACGTTGACGCCGATCACCGCGATGAGCGCGAGGCTCGGGCTGACCAGCCACGGCACCGGCCCGATGCCGACGATCCCGAGCAGCTGGTTCAGTGCGCCGCTGTCCTGGTCGAGCAGCCACTTCCACACCGCGCTCGAGGCGATGAGGGGGAGCAGCCACGGCAGCAGCAGCAGGCCGCGCAGGAACCCGGACAGCGGGAAGTGCCGCCGGAAGAACAGCGCGAGCCCGAGCCCGAGGACGAACTGCAGGACGATCGATCCCGCGGTGAAGAGGGCGGTGTTGACGACGCTCGTCGTGAAGACGGCGCTCGTGAACACCGAGACGTAGTTGCCGAAGCCCACCCACGGGGCCTCGCCGGTGAAGAAGGTCTTGGTCGTGTAGTCCTGGAACGACATCACGACGTTCTTGACCACCGGGTAGCCGAAGAACAGGGCCACGAAGACGGCGGCCGGGATGACGAACAGCCATCGGGTCAGGCCGGAACGGAGCCGCGCGCGGCGCTGTCCGGGTCGTACGGGGGCCGGGGACGTCGCTCGCGAACGGAGCTGGGTCGAGGCGCTCATGTCAGGTCCTTTGCGTCGAGGACGGGGAGCCGGTAGGGGGACCGGCTCCCCGGATCCGCTACTGGTTCTGTGACTGCGCCTGCTCGAGCGCCTGCTCGGGGTCGGCCTTCCCGGTCAGCGCGAGCTGCACGGCGGTGTAGATCTTCGTGGCGGCCTTGGGCCAGTCCGGGCCGAGCTCGCCGGTGCGGGCCCGAGCGGTCTGCACCGTGGTCACGAAGGACGCGACGTCCTGGTGGTCCTTCGCCCACGCGGCGCCGACTTCGGTGTTCGTCGGCACGTTGCCGGTGACGCCCGCGATGACGTTCTGCATCTTGTCGCTGTTCAGGCAGCCGACGAACTTGCCGGCGAGCTGCATCTTCTCCTTGTCGCCGGTCTGCGGGACGGTGAAGGCCTCGCCGCCGAGCGGGGCGACGGTCGCCGAGCCGGTGCGGGTCGGGATCGGGACGCTGTCGAACTCCAGGTTCTTCGCTTCCTTCAGCGCCGGCAGCTGCCACGGGCCGTTGATCATCATCGCGGCCTTGCCGGCGATGAACTGGTTGTTCACGTCGGCCTGCGCCCAGTTGATCGAGCTCTTCGACATCGAGCCGTCGTTCTGCAGGTCCTCGACGAGCTGCAGGGCCTGTGCCGCCTCGGGCGTCGCGATGTCCTTCTCGTCACCGCCGTTCGACCAGAAGAACGGCAGGAACTGCCAGGTGCCCTCGTAGGTGTTGATGTTGCTCATCGCGAAGCCGTACGTCGACCCGCTCGTGAGCTTCTTCGCGGCGGCCTTGAGCTCGTCCCACGTCTTCGGGGGCTGCACCCCGGCGTCCGACAGGAGCTTCTTGTTGTAGTACAGCGCGATCGAGTTCGTGACGGGCTGCAGACCGTAGAGCTTGCCCTCGTACGTGTTCGCGCCCTTGACGCCCGGGACGTCGTCGTTCGCGTCGAGGCCGTAGTCGCCGAGGTCGGACAGGGCGCCGGACGCGGCGATCTGCTGCACGTCCGGGTTGTCGAGCATGAGCACGTCGGGCAGCGTCCGCGACGACGCCTGCTGCAGCACCTTCGAGATGAGGCCGGCGCCGGCGACGTGGTTGATCTTCACCTGGGCGCCGACGGTCTTCGCGCACTGCTGGTAGATGGTGTCGTAGTTGGCGGCGTAGTAGTCCTCGATCGTGAGGGTCTTGGAGCCGCCGCCGGACGAGGCGGACCCGGAGCCGGAGCAGCCGGACAGGACGAGGGGGACCGTGGCGACCACGGCGACCGCGCCGACGAGGGCGCGGATCCGGCGGGACGAGGAGTGGAACCGGTGCTTCATTGCGTAGCTCTTCTCTTGGGCGGATGCATGAGGGGACGCCCGGCGACGGCTCCATCGACGTCGTCGTCGCGGTGGTCCTTGGGGCGAGAACGTAACAGCAAAGCGCTTTGCCTGTAAAGCGCTTTTTTCGGGAATCGGCGGGTCTATGCTGACCAGACAGCAGGCTGACGAGACAGCACGACCCGACCCGGAGGCGCCATGGCCACGATGCAGCAGGTCGCCGACCGCGCCGGCGTCTCGATCGCGACGGTGTCCTTCGTCGTCAACGGCACGAAGTACGTCACGCCGGCGACCACCGCCCGGGTCGAGGCGGCGATGCGCGAGCTGAAGTTCCGCGGCAACCTCGTGGCACGGGCGCTCGCGAGCCGGCGGACCCGGATCATCGCGCTGCTGTTCCCGACCGTCGGCAACCGGTTCAGCCCGACGACGTCGGAGTTCTTCATGAGCGCCGCCGAGCGGGCGTCCCAGCGCGGCTACCACCTGGTGCTCTGGCCGGTCGACCCCGCTGGCGAGGACCTCGACGACCTCGTGTCGGGCGGGCTCGTCGACGGGGTCGTGCTCATGGAGGTGCGGATGGACGACCCGCGCGTCCGGAAGCTCAGCGAGCTCGACGTGCCCTTCACGCTGATCGGCCGGACCCGGGACAGCAGCGACCTGCCGTTCGTCGACATCGACTTCGAGACCACCATCGAGGACTCCCTCGACCACCTGCAGGGCCTCGGCCACCGCCGGTTCGGGCTCGTGCTCGAGAACCTCGAGGGCACGCCGATGGCCGGGTACGCCCCGCACCTGCGTGTCGAGGACACCTTCCGACGGTCCGTCGCGGCCCGCGGCGCCGTCGGGACCGTGGTCTACGCCGGAGCCGGCAGCGAGGGCGGACGCGAGGCGGCCCGCGCACTGCTCGACGCCGACCCGGAGGTCTCGGGCGTGCTCGTCATGAAGGACGACTCGTCCGCCGGGCTCCTCGTCGGGCTCTCCGCGGCCGGGCGACGGGTCCCCGACGACGTCTCGGTGCTGAGCATCGCCTCGTCCGGGACGGCGGGCGACCAGCACCACCCCCGCCTGACGACGATGGTCGCCCCGGGTCGCGAGCTCGGCGAGCGTGCGGCGGACGCCCTGATCGACCAGCTCGACGGCGCGAGCGAGGGCAAACCGCACTTCCTGCTGCCCTGCGTGCTCCGCCCCGCGGAGTCGGTGGCCGCGGCCCCCACCGGCGCGACCGCCTGACGGACGGGAGGCACGTGGCGGCGCCGCCACGTGCCTCCCGTCCGTCCGTGCCGGCCGCGCGCGGACGTGCGCCGAGTGCGACGACGGCACCGCCTGCACGCCCTCCCAGGGACGCTTGGTTGTGTGGACTCACAGGTTCGCAGCACCACACGTCGAGGAGGACGGATGGCCATCGACCGGAGACTGTTCCTGCTCGGGGGAGCGGGGGTGCTGCTGCTCGCCGGCTGCTCCACGCGACCCGAGCGCACCACCGTCCAGGACTGGCCGACGGACCCGCCGGACGGCGACGTCACGATCAGCTGGTGGGCCGGACAGGTCGCCTCGAAGGACGGCGGCGACCTGCGACGGCGCCTCATCGCGGAGTTCCGGCGGGAGCACCCGAACATCCGCGTCCGGATCGTCAGCGCACCGAGCGACACCGACACGAACCGGACGAGCCTGACGACGCAGATCGCCGCGGGCAGCCCCACGCCGGACGTGTACCTCGGCGACGTGGCCTGGCCGGGACAGTTCGCGAAGAACAAGCTCGCGACGCCCGTGAACGAGCTCGTCGGGGCGGACTTCTTCGAGCAGTTCCCCGAGGGACTGCGGCAGGCGGCGAGCGTCGACGGGACGTACTACATGTTCCCGCTCTACATCGACGAGTCGTTCTTCCTGTACCGCCAGGACCTGCTCGACAAGCACGGCTTCCAGGTGCCCCGGTCGTGGGAGGAGGTCAAGGACACCGCCGCGAAGCTCGTCGACACCGGTGACGTCAGCTACGGCCTGGCGTTCCAGGGCGACGTGTACGAGGGGCTCACCTGCAACGTGACCGAGTTCGTCGCGGACGCCGGCGGCTCGCTCCTGAACGACGACCTGACCCGGCCGGAGACCACGAGCTCGGAGACCAAGCGCGCCTTCGAGTTCATGCGCTCGCTCATCACCGACGGCGCCGCACCCCGTGCGACCCTGACCTACCAGGAGCAGGACACGAACGACGCCTTCTCGGGCGGACGGGCGGCCTTCCTGCGGAACTGGTCGTACGCGTGGGGGATCGCGAACGGGCCGGACTCCGCCGTCGCGGGCAAGGTCGGGCTCGCCGCCCGACCGACGTTCGACGGCACGGACGAGCACCACTCGACGATCGGCGGGTGGGGGAACTCCATCAACCCGCACACCCAGCAGCCCGCCGCCGCGCTGACGTTCGCCCGGTGGATGTCGAGCGAGACCGCGCAGCAGTTCCTGACCCGCGAGGGCGGTGTCCTGCCGGCCCGCAGTGCGAGCCTGGTCAGCGAGGACGCGAAGCGCCAGAACCGGCCGACGTACGACACCGCCGCCGGCATCACGCTCGTGCCCCGCCCGACGTCGACCGCGTACTACCCGAAGGTCTCGCAGGGCGTCTACCAGAACGGCAACAGCATCCTCGGGGGCCAGGCGTCGGTGGACGGCGGCACCCGGGCGATGGCCTCGGCGATCTCGCTCGCCCTGTCGGGGGAGGCGCTGTGAGCGCCGGGACCGCCACCCGGCCCGCCGCACGGACCCCGGGCGCCGGACCGGACGGGTACCGCCGGACCTCGGCCCGGTCGCGCATGGAGCGCATCCGGGCGCGCGGGGCGTGGGGCTTCGCGGCCCCGGCGCTCCTCGTGGTCGCCGCGGTGACGATCTTCCCGGTCGTGTACTCGATCGTCCTGAGCTTCGCGGACGTCGAGATCGGCTACGACGGGTTCAGCATCCAGGGCTTCGGGCTCGGCAACTACGCGGCCCTGCTGCAGAGCGCCGACTGGTACCGGGCGCTCGGCTTCACGGTGTCGTACACGCTCGTGACCGTCTCGGTCGAGCTCGTCCTCGGCATGCTCGTCGCGCTCGTCCTCGAGCGGCTCGGGGTCACCCGCGGGTGGATGCTCGCGCTGATGCTCGTCCCGTGGTCGCTCGTCACGATCGTGAACGCCCAGCTGTGGAAGTACGTCTACGACTCGACGTACGGCGTCGCGACGTGGTTCTTCGGGCTGTTCGGGGACGCCCCGGTCATCCTCGGCGAACCGGTCCCCGCGATCACCGGCCTGATGGTCGCCGACATCTGGAAGACGACGCCGTTCGTCGCGATCATCCTGCTCGCGGGGCTCGTGCAGATCTCCGAGGACCACTACGAGGCGGCCGAGCTCGACGGCGCGAACGGGTGGCAGACGTTCTGGCGCGTGGTGCTCCCGCAGCTCACGCCGACGCTGACGATCGCGGTGCTCTTCCGCGTCCTGCAGGCGTTCGGCGTCTTCGACCTGCCGTTCGTGCTGACGAACGGCGGCCCGGGCACTGCCACCCAGTCGCTCGCGATCATGGGCTACAAGGTGCTCTTCCAGGACATCAACATCGGACCGGGCGCGGCCATCGCGACGAGCACGGCGGTCATCGTCGCGGCGGGGTGCCTGCTGTTCCTCCGGGCGTTCCGGAACCAGGCGAAGGGAGGGGACGCCTGATGCCCCGGACACGTGTGCGCAAGGGCTGGCGGCGGTGGGTCAACACCGTCAACGTCAGCGGTGTCGTCATCGCGGTGCTCACCGCACTGCCGCTGTACTGGCTCGTCTCGACGTCCCTCAAGCCGTCGTCCGAGATCGCGCAGTCGCCGCCGACGATCTGGCCGCGCTCCCTGACGTTCGACAACTTCGTCACGGCGTTCCGGGACAACGCGCTCGGGCAGTACATGGTGAACAGCGTCGTCGTGTCGGTCTCGACGACGGTGATCGTCCTCGCGCTGTCGTTCCTCGCCGGGTACGCGCTCGCCGGCCGGTGGATCGCGGGGCGGACGGCGATCATGACGTCGCTGCTCATGCTGTCGGTGTTCCCGGCGATCGCGGTGCTGACGCCGCTGTACCTGCTCGAACGGAACCTCGGGTTGCTCAACTCGTACCCGGGGCTGGTCGTGCCGTACGTGGCGTTCAACCTGCCGTTCGCCATCTGGATCATGCGGAACTACCTGCAGGGCATCCCCTCGACGATCGAGGAGGCCTCCGAGATCGACGGCGCCGGAGCCTGGCGCACGGTGCTGTCGGTGATCCTGCCGATGTCGAAGCCGGGGCTCTTCACGGTCGGCGTGTTCACGTTCACCGCGTCGTGGAGCGAGTTCCTGATGGCGTTGACGTTCAACAGCGAGAACTCGTTCCGCACGATCCCGGTCGGCATCGCGCTCTTCGGCACCCAGTTCACGGTGCCCTTCGCGCAGATCTTCGCGGCGAGCGTGGCGGCGACGATCCCGATCGTCATCCTCGTGCTGGTGTTCCGCCGGTCGATCGTGTCCGGGCTCACCTCGGGTGCCGTGAAGGGCTGATGCCGGGCGTGCCCAGGAGACGGACGGGAGGCCCGTGGCTGTCGAGCCACGGGCCTCCCGTTCCGTCTGCCGGTCGCCCTGGGCGACCGTACGCCGCGCGGTCAGCCGCGCCGCGGGTCCCGAGCGGTGTCGGTGAAGAAGTCGGCGTACAGGCCGTTGCTGTCCTGCAGTTCCCCGTACTTCCAACGCTTGCGCATGCGACGGAACGTCTCGATGCGCACCGGGTCGATGCCCGGCTCGGACTGGTACGCGCCCATGGTGCCTCCCCGTCTCCCTGTGTTGCCCCCGATCGGGGGCTCCCACGGAGGACGCTACGGACGTGCGGCCGTCACGTCCGGCAAGATAGGTCGGGAAGTTACCTAGTTGCGCTTGTTGGACAAATGTTCGAGCAGTGTCCTCGCGCGCCCGTAGCCTGCGTCAGGGGGTCGGAGCGCCGTACTCGAGCGCCTCGATCACGCGGTTGATCACCCGCACGTACTTGACCCGGTCGCGTTCCGAGAAGGAGGACAACAGCTCGTGCAGATGCTCGTTGGTGCTGTCCATGGCGGACGCGTAGGCGCGCTGGGTCTCCGGGGTGAGCTCGATGAACCGGCTGCGGCCGTCGTCGGGGTTCGGGACGCGGCACAGGTGCCCGGCCCGCTCCAGACGGTCGATCGTGCCCGTCACCGCGGGGCTCGTCAGGCCGAGGTGCGAGACCAGGTCCTTCACGCGGACCTTCCGCTCCGCGGCCTCCGCGCGAGCGACGAACTGCAGCACGGTCAGGTCCGAGCCGGAGACCGACAGGCGTTCACGGAGTCGTCCACGCAGTGCGCCCATCGCGGCTTCGAGCCGGGTCAGGGCGGCGGTCAGGTCGATCTCGCTCACGTGGTGGTCGCCCCCTCGTCGCGTCGTGGTCCCGGGCGACGTTACGCCGCCCCTACCCCGGAAGCGTATCCAGATAACGAGATGTACCGCGCCATGTGGACAGTCGGAGGGAACCGTGGCTGACCCGCTCATCGAGGCGTTCGCCGCCGAGGCCACGATCGCCCCGGTCCGGTTCGAGGTCTCCGGCACCCGGAGCGACCACGCCGTCCGCGACCTCGGAGGCATCTACGCCGGCGACCGGTGGAGCGCGAGCGCGTCCGGCGGCCGGTTCGACTACCGGTACACCGCGATCGGCGACAGCGAGGTGACGATCCGCCGGTCCCAGATGCACGGCGAGATCCGCGGCGTCGTGCAGGGCGGCGGCGACTACGTCGTCACGTGGATCAGCGCCGGCACCGGCGAGGTCGAGGTCCGCGGGGAGCGCTGGCCGATGGAGCGGGACGTCCCCGTGCTGTTCCCCGCGGACGAGGAGTTCTGGTTCACGAGCGCCGACTACGACCAGCGGCTCGTGCACTTCGACCGCGACTTCGTGCGTCGGGTCGCGGCCACCCGTGGCGAGGTCGGCGAGCAGGGGCTGCGCTTCGACGGGTTCCGCTCGCCCGAGGCGTCGATCGGGCAGCGGTGGCAGGGGGCGCTCACGGCGCTGTCCCGGGCGCTGCGTGTCGGCGGACCGGAGTCGGACGCGTGGCAGGACGCCAAGGTGTCGGCCGTCGAGGTCTTCCTCGACATGTTCCCCCCGCAGACCGACGACCTGCCCGACGTCCTGGCGGAGACCCGGAACGCCCGGCTGCGCGCCGCGGTGGAGTACATCCACGCGCACGCGGCCGAGGACGTCAGCATCACGGACCTGTCCGACGCCGCCGGCCTGAGCGTCCGGTCCGTGCAGGAGTCCTTCCGCCGGGTCTTCGACGTGTCGCCGCTGACGTACCTGCGCCAGGTCCGGCTCGACCACGTGCACGAGGAGCTGCTCGAGGCCGGGCCGCACGCCGGTGCCGTGGGGGACATCGCGCGGCGGTGGGGCTTCGCGCACCTCGGGCGGTTCTCGGCGTCGTACGCCGAGCGGTTCGGCGAGTACCCGAAGCAGACGCTCCGGCGCTGACGCCCGGCGCGCGGCGCGGCCGCCCGCGTGGTGCGGTGTGCTCGCGCACAACCGGAAGCACGCCGAGCCGTGGTCTTGCGTGGTGCGGCGTGCTTCCGGTTGTGCGGAGCGCACGGGATGCTTCGACGGGCCCCCTGCGCCGCGCGCGGCCGCCGCGTCAGTCGCGCGCGGCCGGCGGCGCCGCCGTGCTGCTGCGGACGCGCAGCGTCGTGCGGAGCCGCACGTGGTCGGTCGTCGGCTCGCCGCGGAGCATCGCGAGCAGCATGGACACCGCGCTCGCGCCGAGGTCGACCAGCGGCTGGGCGACGGTGGTCAGCGGCGGCGTGGTCGTCGACGCCTGCGGCACGTCGTCGAAGCCGACCACCGACAGGTCCTCGGGGACGCGGAGCCCCAGCGCCTCGGCCGCGTGCAGCACGCCGATCGCCGACGAGTCGTTCGCCGCGAAGACCGCGGTCGGCCGGTCCGGCAGGGTCAGGAGCTCGTGCGCGACCGCGGCGGAGCGCTCCTCCTGGTAGTCGCCGGGGCGGACGAGGTGCTCGTCCACCGGGACGCCCGCCGCCGCCATCGCCGCGCGGAAGCCCGCGTCGCGGAGCTGGGACGACGCCAGGTCGCCGCGACCCTGCAGGTGCGCGATCCGCGTGTGCCCGAGCGCCAGGAGGTGCTCGACGGCCTCGCGGGCGCCGGCGGCGTTGTCGGTGTCGACGGTGGCGTGGCCCTCGGGCCCGGTGTGCGGGTCGATCGCGACGACCGGGATCGACGCGGCGGACATCGCCTCGGACGGGGTGACGACGATCGCGCCGTCGATGAGCGTGCCGGACAGGCGGGACAGCGACCGCCGCTCCCACCCCGGTCGGCTCGACCCGGTGAGCAGGCCGGCGTAGGCGAGCAGCTCGTACCCGGTGCCCGTCGTCGCCGCGGAGATGCCGCGCAGCAGCTCGGTCGAGAACGGCTCGAACTCGGTGACCAGGATGCCGATCACGTTCGTCCGGGTGCTCCGCAGGCTCCGCGCGACGAGCGAGGTCTCGTACCCGAGTCGCTCGACGACCTCCTGCACGCGCACGATCGTCGCCGCAGCCACGCCGTCCCGGTTGTTGATCACCTTCGACACCGTCGGGATGGACACCCCGGCGGCCCGCGCGACGTCCGCGATCGTGACCCGGCCCGGTCCGGGCGGGGTGTCGAGGGCCGTCTGCATGTGCTCACCGTACAACCGCTCAGGACTCGGCACGGCTCGGGAGCCAGATAAAGAAAACGTTATCGATAACGATTGACAAGCCTGCTCGGCGCCTGGCACGCTCTCCGCAGCGGCATCCGCTGCCGCACGTCAACGACGACACCGAGGAGTTCCACGATGACGAGGAAGATCCGTGCCGCGGCAGCCATCGCGCTGATCGGGGCGACCGCTCTCACAGCGGCAGGCTGCTCAGCGGGCAGCGATGCCTCCAGCGACGGCGGCAAGGTCACCATGACCTTCTGGCACAACTCGACGACCGGTCCGGGCAAGGCCTTCTGGGACCAGACCGTCAAGGACTTCGAGGCGAAGAACCCGAACGTCACGATCAAGGTCCAGGCCATCCAGAACGAGGACCTCGACGGCAAGCTGCAGACCGCCCTGAACTCCGGTTCGGCCCCGGACGTGTTCCTGCAGCGCGGCGGCGGCAAGATGGCCGCCATGGTCAACGCCGGCCAGCTGCTCGACATCTCCGACTCGATCGGGTCCACCGCGAAGTCCGAGATCAGCGAGGGCTCGTTCAAGGGCTACCAGCAGGACGGCAAGACGTGGGCCATGCCGGTCGACGTCAACCCCGAGGGCATCTGGTACAGCCAGGACCTCTTCAAGCAGGCCGGCATCGAGGGCACCCCCACCACGATGGAGGAGCTGAACGCCGACATCCAGAAGCTCAAGGACGCGGGCATCCAGCCGGTCGCCGTGGGTGCGAAGGACGCCTGGCCGGCCGCGCACTGGTACTACAACTTCGCGCTCCGGGCCTGCCCCGAGAGCGTCCTCAACAAGACCGCGCAGGACCTGAAGTTCACGAACTCGTGCTGGAAGCAGGCAGGCGAGGAGACCAAGGCCTTCTTCGACACGAAGCCCTTCAACGACGGCTACCTGACCACCGCCGCACAGCAGGGCGCCGGCAGCTCGGCCGGTCTCATCGCGAACCACAAGGCGGCCATGGAGCTCATGGGCGCGTGGGACCCGGGTGTGATCTCCTCGCTCACCCCGGACGGCAAGCCGCTGTCCGACCTCGGCTTCTTCCCCTTCCCGGAGGTCTCCGGCGGCAAGGGCGCACCCGGCTCGATGATGGGCGCCGTCGACGGGTACTCCTGCTCGGCGAAGGCCCCGAAGAAGGCCTGCACCGACTTCCTCAACTACATGACCGAGAAGCCCGTGCAGGAGGCCTACTACAAGGCGTTCAACGCGATCCCCGCGAACAAGTCGGCCCAGTCGGTCGTCACCGAGCCCTACCTGAAGAGCGTGCTCGAGGCCTACAACAAGGCACCGTTCGTCTCGAACTACCTCGACACCGTCTACGGCCAGAACGTCGGCAACGCCCTCAACACGAGCGTCGTCAACCTGCTCGCAGGCAAGGGGTCCGTGTCGGACATCGTCTCGACCGTCAACCAGGCAGCAGCGAAGGGCTGACGAACCCATGACCACCTCCGTCACCAGTCGCTCCACGGACCAGTCCGGGGCAGCGCGGTCCGGGACGGGGCGTCGCACGGGCGGGGCCGACGGTTCGCCGTCGGCCCCGGCCCGCCGGGCCCGCAAGGGCAACGACGTCCGCACCCGGGTCGAGATCGCCGTCCTCGCCGGACCGGCCACCCTGATGTTCGTCGGGTTCGTGATCCTGCCCGTCGTGCTGGCCGCGTACTACGGCTTCTACAAGTGGCAGGGGTACGGCACCCCGACCGACTTCGTCGGCCTGCAGAACTACACCATCATCTTCACCGACCCGGACTTCCGGGGCGTGCTCTGGCACAACCTGTTCATCGTCGTCGGGTCGCTCGTCGTGCAGGGGCCGATCGCGATCATCCTCGCGCTGCTGCTCAACCAGCGCATCCGCGGGCGCGGCCTGATCCGCGTGCTCATCTTCGTGCCGTACGTCATCTCCGAGGTGATCGTCGGCACCGGCTGGAGCCTCATGCTCCAGTCCAGCGGCGCCGTGAACGACCTGCTCCAGGCCGTCGGGCTCGGGTCACTGCGGAACGACTGGCTGTCGAACCCGGACATCGCCATCTGGACGCTGCTCGCGATCATCTCGTGGAAGTACATCGGCTTCGCGGTCATCCTGTTCCTCGCCGGCCTGCAGAGCATCCCGGAGGAGCTGTTCGAGGCCGCGCAGCTCGACGGTGCGAGCTACTGGCAGATCCAGCGGCGCATCACGCTCCCGCTCCTCGGCCCGACCATCCGGATCTGGGCGTTCCTGTCGATCATCGGCTCGCTCCAGCTGTTCGACCTCGTCTACATCATCTGGGGTCAGTACATCGCGGCCACCGCCGGGACCTCGACGATGGCGACGTACATGGTCGCCAACGGCCGGCTCTCCGGCAACTACGGGTACGGCAACGCCGTGGCCGTGGTCATCTTCCTCATCTCGCTGGTCGTCGCCCTCGTCTACCAGCGGTTCGTCCTGCGCCGCGACACCGCCGGCGCCCTGACCGAGAAGGGCGACCGATGACCGCCACCGCCTCCATCGTCGCGCCGAACCGCCGCCGGTCCCGTGACCACGGTCCGGTCCGCAAGGAACGCAACCTCGGCACCTACTTCATCGCCCTCGTGTTCATCGCGGTCTGCATCGCGCCGGTCGCGTACATCATCCTGGGCGGCTTCCGCACGAACTCGCAGATCACCGCGAGCCCGGCCGGCCTGCCGAACCCGTGGCAGATCGGGAACTACGTCTCGGTCCTGACGAGCGGCGTCTTCTGGCAGCAACTCGGCAACTCCGTCGTCGCCGGCGTCACCACCACGGTCGGTGTCGTCGTCCTCGGGCTCATGGTGAGCTTCGTGCTCGCCCGGTACCGGTTCCGCGGTCGCGGCGCGCTCTACTCGCTGTTCGCCGCCGGCCTGATGTTCCCGATCACCGTCGCGATCACCCCGCTGTACCTGCTCGTCAAGGACCTCGGCCTCACGAACAGCCTGGCCGGCGTGATCCTGCCGCAGATCGCGTTCGCCCTGCCGACGACGGTCATCATCCTCGTGCCGTTCCTGCGGGCGATCCCGGACGAGCTCGAGGAGGCCGCCGCGATCGACGGGGCGAGCCGGCTCGGGTTCTTCTTCCGCATGGTCGTGCCGCTGTCCCTGCCCGGGGTCGTGACGGTCGGCATCCTCGCGTTCATCGGCAGCTGGAACAGCTACATCCTGCCGCTGTTCATCCTCAACGACTCGTCGGCGTACACGCTGCCCCTCGGGGTGCAGGCGTTCTCGTCGCAGTACTCGGTGGACACCGCGCGCGTGCTCGCGTTCACCTCGCTCTCGATGATCCCCGCGCTCGTGTTCTTCGCGATCTTCCAGCGCCGCATCGTCGGTGGCCTGACCGGGGCGGTGAAGGGGTGACGGCGCTCGACACGTCCACGCACCCGACGGACGGACGCCAGCCGACGGACGGACGCCACCGGACGGACGGACGGGAGGCGCGTGGCGGCGCCGCCACGCGCCTCCCGTCCGATCCGCAGCACGTCGCGCACGGGACGGCGCCCGACCGGGTGACCGCGCTGCTGGCCGCGATGACCCTCGAGGAGAAGACGGCGCAGCTCGTCGGCTACTGGCTCGACCAGAACGGTGTCGTCGCGCCGATGCAGGGCGAGATGGCGGCCGCGCAGGGCGGCGAGACGCTCGCCGACGTGACCCGGCACGGGCTCGGGCAGTACACCCGCGTGTACGGCACCCGCCCCGTCGAGCCCGACGAGCGCGCGGCCTGGTTGTGGGCGGAGCAGCGGCGCCTCAAGCGCGAGACGCGTCTCGGCATCCCGGCGCTCGTGCACGAGGAGTGCCTCACCGGGCTCGCCGCGTGGCGCGCCGCGACCTTCCCGACGCCGCTCGCGTGGGGTGCCGCGTTCGACCCGGAGCTCGTCGAGCAGGTCGGCGCGGTGATCGGCCGGTCGATGCGCGAACTCGGGGTGCACCAGGGCCTCGCTCCCGTGCTCGACGTCGTGCGTGACCCCCGATGGGGTCGCGTCGACGAGTGCATCGGCGAGGACCCGTACCTGGTCGGCACCGTCGGCTCCGCGTACGTGCGCGGGGTGCAGAGTGCCGGCGTCGATGCGACGCTCAAGCACTTCCTCGGCTACTCGGCCTCGCGCGCCGGACGCAACCACGCGCCCGTGCACGCCGGACCGCGCGAGGTGGCGGACGTGTTCCTGCCGCCGTTCGAGATGGCGCTCCTCGACGGGGGCGCCCGCAGCGTCATGAACTCGTACGCCGAGGTCGACGGCGTGCCCGTGGCGGCCGACCCCGAGCTCCTGACCGGGCTCCTGCGCGACCGGCTCGGCTTCGACGGGACGGTCGTCGCGGACTACTTCTCGGTCGCGTTCCTCGAGGTGATGCACGGCGTCGCCCGGGACCGCGGCGAGGCGGCCGCACTCGCGCTCACCGCGGGCATCGACGTCGAACTGCCGACGGGTGACGCGTACCTCGCGCCCCTCGTCGAGCGGGTTCGCAGCGGCCTCGTCGACGAGGCGCTCGTCGACCGGGCGGTGCTGCGGGTCCTCCGGCAGAAGGAGCGGCTCGGGCTGCTCGACCCCGATGCCTTCGAGGACGAGCCCCCGACGGGCGTCGACCTCGACTCGCCGGAGCACCGGGCGCTCGCGCGGCGGCTCGCGGCGGAGTCGCTCGTCCTGCTCGCGAACGACGGCGTGCTCCCGCTCGGCGGCCCGGTCTCCGGCGCCGCGACGGGCGCGGTCGACGCCGCGGCGGGCGCGGTCGCCGCTGCGGGCGCGGTCGCCGCTGCGGGCGCAGTCCTGCGGGGCCCGGTCGCGGTGATCGGCCCGAACGCCCACCGTGCCGAGGCCCTGCAGGGCTGCTACTCCTTCGCGAACCACGTGCTCGCGACGCACCCGGGTCTGCCGCTCGGGTTCGCGATCCCGACCGTGCTCGAGGCCCTGCAGGACGCCCTCGGGGACGACGCCGTGCGGTACGCCCCCGGCGCCGCGGTCGAGGGCGACGACCGCTCCGGCTTCGCGGAGGCCGTCGCGACGGCGCGCGGTGCCGCGGTCGCGGTCGTCGTCGTCGGCGACCAGGCGGGCCTGTTCGGCCGCGGCACCGTCGGCGAGGGCAACGACTCCGAGACGCTCGACCTGCCGGGCGTGCAGCGCGAGCTGGTCGAGGCCGTCGTGGCCACCGGCACCCCGACCGTGGTGGTTCTGCTGACCGGCCGGCCGTACGCGATCGGCTGGATGCTCGACGGCGACCACGCGAAGCCGTCCGCCGTCGTGCAGGCGTTCTTCCCGGGGGAGGGCGGCGGCCTCGCGATCGCCGACCTCCTGACCGGGGCCACCGCGCCGTCCGGACGTCTGCCGGTCTCGCTGCCCCGGTCCGCCGGCGCGCAGCCGTACTCGTACCTGCACCCGCGGCTCGGGGGCCCGTCGGACGTCACCGCGACCGACTCGACGCCCGTGCGGCCGTTCGGCTTCGGCCTGACGTACACGAGCATCGCGTACGAGGACCTGCAGGTCGACGACGCCGTCGCCACCGACGGTGCGTTCACGGCGTCCGTCACGATCAGGAACACGGGGGACCGGGACGGGATCGAGGTCGTGCAGCTCTACGGGCACGACGTCGCCGCGTCGGTCACCCGTCCGGTCGCCCAGCTGCTCGGCTACGCCCGGGTCGCGCTCCCCGCCGGCGGGTCGGTGCGGGTGCGCTTCGACGTGCCGGTGCAGCGGTTCGCGTTCACGGACCGGGCGATGCGGAAGGTCGTCGAGCCGGGGGACGTGCAGGTCTGGGTCGCGTCCGACGCGGCGGCGTCCCGGCCGGGAGGCCCGGTGCCGACGGGCGGGATCGTCGCCTCCGGGGACGGTCCGGTCCGGCACGAGGTGCCCGGGTCCGCCACGGACCGTGCGGTCGTGCGCGTGACCGGTGCGCTGCACGAGGTGTCGCTCGCCGACCGGCGGACGGTCACCTGGTCGCTCGTCTGAGGGCGCGGGTGCGCTCGCGCACCGCGCGGTGCGCCCGCGCGAGACTCGGCTCTGCGGACACGTTCGCGGCCCCACGGCCGCGAACGTGCCCGCCTGGCCGAGTCTCGGGGGCGCCGCCGACCGGGCACCCGGATGGGACGATGGCCGGGTGCCGCTCGATCCCGACCCCGCCCTGGTGCCCGAACTCCTGGTCACCGACCTCGACCGCAGCCTGGCGTTCTGGCGGGACCGCTGCGGCTTCGTCGTCCGGTACGCCCGCCCCGAGGAGCGCTTCGCGGCCATCGCCCTCGGCTCGGCGCACCTGCTGCTCGAGCAGGTCGGCGTCGGGCGCAACTGGCTCGCCGGCCCCCTCGAACGCCCGTTCGGCCGCGGTCTGAACCTGCAGGTCGCCGTCCCCGACGCCAGAGCGCTCGCGGCCCGCCTGACCGACGCCGGCATCGCGCTGTTCATGCCGGTGGAACACCGGTGGTACCGCGTCGACGACGAGGAGACCGGGGTCGAGCAGTTCGTCGTCGCCGATCCCGACGGGTGGCTCGTCCGCTTCCAGTCGTCCCTCGGCCGCCGACCACGGCCGGTGGACTGACGAGCCCGCCTTCAGGAGACGTGCACACCCGTCGCGAGCCAGCTCGCGAGGACACCGAGCGCCGACACGACGAGCGCCGGCAACAGGGCGAACCCGCCGAGCAGGAGTGCGAACCAGCCGATCGCCCGACCGCGCACGGCACCACGGCGGACGCCCCGCACGCCGAGCAGGGTCACGACGACGGCGACCGGGAGCGCGGTCGCCAGCACCAGACCGATCGCGATCTGCTCGCGGGCGGCGGGCGTGAGGTCCTCCGGGCCGAGGGCGGGCTCCGCCGCGGCGACTGCGAGGTACACCGTCGTCCACACGAAGGCCACCAGCACACCGACCCACCCCGCCGCGCTCCTGCCGGCCCGGTCCCTGGTCAGCGGCGCCCACGGCCCGTCCCGGTGCCACAGGTCGTCCGTCACGGTCGCATCCTACGAGCACGCCGTCGAACTCCCGGGGAGTGCGCGTACCGTCGCGTTCTTCACGACCCTCGAAGGAGCAGGCCATGTCCGACGCCCACGACCCCCGCGACACCACGAACGACCCCGAGGGCACGCCGAAGCCCGACGGCCTCGGCGAGGACGGGACCATCCCCGACCACCCCGAGGGCGTCGCCGCCGGCTTCGCCGGGGACGACTCGCACTTCAACCACGAAGAGGACGAGGACGCCCAGTAGGCGGACGCGACCACACGACGCAACGGGAGGCCCGTGGCGACGCCGCCACGGGCCTCCCGTTGCGTCGTCCGGTCACCACGTCGCGACGGCGACCGTCCGTCGGGTCGGTACCGTGGTCGCATGGCTCGCTTCACGCCCCCTGTCGCCGACGCGATGCGCGCGCGCATCCTGGACGCCGCCCGCGACGAGTTCGCCGCCCACGGACTGACGGGGGCGCGCGTCGAGCGGCTCGCCGCCGCGGCGGACAGCAACAAGGCGCAGGTCTTCCACTACTTCGGCGGCAAGGAGGGGCTCTTCGACGCGCTCCTCGTGCAGGAGCTCGGCGGGTTGCACGACGCGGTCCCGCTCGACACGGACGACCTGCCCGCGTGGGCCGGACGCCTGCACGACGCGGTCGTCGAGCGACCGTGGGTCGCGCGCCTGGCGACCTGGCAGCGCCTCGAGCGTGCGGACGTAGCGGTCCCCGCGCTCGTCGAGCGGTACGAGTCCACGGTCGCCGAGGTCGAGCGGGCGCAGCGCGCGGGGGTCCTGCCGCGGTCGTTCCGGCCGGCGGTGCTCCTGGCCCTCGTGCAGCAGCTCGCCGGGGTGTGGACCGCGCTGCCCGCCGAGGCGACGGGCTCCGTGTCCGCCGTGGTGGCCGCGCGGCGTCGCCAGGTCGTCGTGGACGCGGTCGGGCAGCTGCTCGGCCGCTGAACCCACGAGGACGCCCGACCCGCTAGAGCCGGTCGCGCAGGAAGGCCACCTGGCGCTCCCAGTGCCGGAAGCCGCCGCCCTCGTGCCCGTTGTACGGGTACACAGCGATCTCGTGGTCGGCCGAGCCCAGGGCGTTGTACGCCGCGAAGGTCGTCCGTGGCGGCACGACGTCGTCCATCAGCGCCACGGAGAACAGGGCCGGCGCGGTGATGCGCTCGGCGAAGTGCACGCCGTCGAAGTAGGCCACCGTGTCCCACACACGGTCGACGTCGTCACGGTGGACCGACAGGTGCGTGGCGAGCTCGAGGTACGGGCCGCCGACGGCCACGGCCGCGCCGTGCTCCCAGTCGCAGAGGAACGCGACGTCGGGCAGCACCGCGACGAGCGGGCCGACGTGCGCCTCGACCAGGGCCGCCGCGGCGAGGGTGATCCCGCCGCCCTGGCTGCCGCCGGTGAGGGCAATCCGGTCGACGTCGACGCCGGGGAGCGTGCGGACCGCCTCGACGAGCCGCACCGCGTCCGTGAACACGCGGCGGTAGTAGTGGTTCGCCGGGGCGTCGACGCCGCTCGCCATCCACCCGCCGACGTGCGGCACGGAGCCGTGCGGGTCGGGGGTGTCCCCGCCGGAACCCCAGCCACTGCCCTGCCCGCGGGTGTCCATCACGACGTGCACGAAGCCCGCGAGCGCCCACGACACGCGTTCCCCGGGGAGTCCGCGGCCACCGCCGTACCCGAGGAACTCGACCACGACGGGCAGGTCCTGGTCGGCCGTGCCCGCGGGGCGGGAGACCCAGGCGCGGACCGGGTCGCCGCCGAAGCCGGGGAACGTCAGGTCCTGCACGTCGAGGGCGGTGACCGGCGTCTCGGCGGGGGTGGTGACGGGCGCGGTGCCGGCACCGGCTGTCCGGGCCTCGGCGATCGTGTCGGCCCAGAAGGCGTCGAGGTCGGCCGGACGCCGCACCTCGGGGCGGTACGCCCGGAGCTGGTCGAGGGGCAGGTCGGTGAGCGGCATGAGGTCCTCCGGGGTCGTTCCGCGCGTGGGATGGCGTTCCGCGCATTGGGGGTCGTTCCGCGCGTCGGAGGACGAATCTTCCGACCTCCGACGCGCAGAACGTCTTCCTACACCGTGCGCGATCGGATCGATCGCTCGCGGGCGGGGTCAGCGCGCGGCGTGTGCCCGGTACTGCTCGAGCACCTCGGGGCGCGGGTCCGCGGGGACGACGGTCGCGGAGACCTCCCACGACGGCAGGCTCCCCGTCAGTACCCACGCGGCCTGCCGAGCGGCGCCCGAGGCGACGTACTCGCCCGGCTCCGGGATCGACACGTCGCGGCCGAACACCTGCGCGGCGACGGCCCGGACGGCCTCGTTCCGCGCGGCCCCGCCGATGAGCAGCAGGCGGGACACCGTGACGCCGGTGCCCTCGACCGCGGCGAGCCCGTCCGCGAGGGCACAGAGCATGCCCTCGACGGCGGCGCGGGCGAGGTGGGCCCGGTCCGTGGTCGCCGGGGTCATCCCGAGCAGCGAGGCGGTCGCGTCCGGTCGGTTCGGGGTGCGCTCGCCGACGAAGTACGGCACGAGCACGAGTCCGTCCGCGCCCGCCGGCGCCTGCAGCGCCAGCTCGCCGAGGCCGTCGTGGTCGACGGCGAGGAGCCCGCCGATCACCTCGAGCACGCGGGCCGCGTTGAGCGTCGTCACGATCGGGAGGCGCGACCCGGTCCCGTCGGCGAAGCCCGCCACGGTCCCGCTCGGGTCGGTCACCTCGGTGTCGGTGACCCCGAAGACCGTCCCGCTCGTGCCGAGGGACACCGCGACGTCGCCGGGACCGAGGCCGAGGCCGAGCGCAGCCCCGGCGTTGTCGCCGAGTCCCGGGCCGACCACGAGTCCGGCGCGGGCGGTCGCGCCGCCCGGCAGCGCGACGTCGGACCCCAGCGTGCCCATCGGCTCGTCCGGTGCGACCACCCGCGGCACCACGACCGCGTCGTGGTCACCGGCTCCGGCTGCGGCTGCGGTTGCGCCACCCGCGACCCGGAGGTCACGGCCGAGCGCGGCCGCGAACAGCTCCGGGTCGTACTCGCGGCGCACCGGGTCCCAGTACGCCGTGCCGCTGGCGTCGGAGCCGTCGGTCGCGAGCCCGTCGAGGTCCGGGCCGAGCGGGCTCTCGTCCGCCGGGCCGTACCCGCGCAGCCGCCACGACAGCCAGTCGTGGGGGAGCGCGACCGCGGCGACGCGCGCCGCGTTCTCCGGCTCCGCGTCCCGCAGCCAGCGCAGCTTGGTCCCGGTGAACGAGGCCACCGGGACCAGACCCGTCCGGGCGACCCACGCCTCCCGGCCGAGCTCCTCGACCATCTGCGCGGCCGCGTCGGCGCTGCGGACGTCGTTCCAGAGGAGTGCGTCGCGCACCACGCGACCGTCCGCGTCCAGCGCGACCATGCCGTGCTGCTGCCCGGCGACCGCGACCGCGGCGACGTCGTCGAACCCACCGGCGTCCGCGATCGCGGCGCCGAGCGCGTCCCACCAGTGGCGGGGGTCGACGGAGGTGCCGTCCGGGTGGGACGCGCGTCCCTCCCGGACGACCGCACCGGTGGCAGCGTCACGGATGGTGACCTTGCAGGACTGGGTCGACGAGTCGACCCCGGCGACCAGGGTCACCCCTTCGGCGGCAGGCCGCCTCAGCGCGCGGAATGCAGCCGCTGGCGCGTCTGCCTTCAATTCCGCGCGCCCATCAGGTGCTCGATCGCGAGCTGCTGCAGGCGCACGAAGCCGAAGCCCTTGCCGCCGAAGTACGCGTCGGCGTCGAAGTCCTCGAACGCCGAGCGGTCGGCGAGGAAGTCGTCGTACGACTCGCCGCTGTGCAGCGTCGGGGTGCTCAGCTCGTCGACCTTGGCGGCGGACAGGGCCTCCTGCACCTCGGGGTCGGCGCGGAACGCCTGCGCGCGCTCCTTGAGGAGCAGGTACATGCGCATGTTCGCCTTCGCGGAGTCCCAGACGCCCGTGATGTCCTCGGTGCGCGACGGCTTGTAGTCGAAGTGCCGCGGGCCGTCGTACGCCTGGCCGCCCTGCGGGGCGCCGTGCTCGAGCAGGTCGACGAGCGAGAACGCGTTCTGCAGGTCGCCGTGGCCGAACACCAGGTCCTGGTCGTACTTGATGCCGCGCTGGCCGTTCAGGTCGATGTGGAAGAGCTTGCCCTGGTACAGCGCCTGGGCGATGCCGGCGGTGAAGTTCAGGCCCGCCATCTGCTCGTGGCCGACCTCGGGGTTGATGCCGAACAGTTCCGGGCGCTCGAGCGTCTCGGTGAAGGCGATCGCGTGGCCGAGGGTCGGCAGGAGGATGTCGCCGCGGGGCTCGTTCGGCTTCGGCTCGATGGCGAAGCGGATGTCGTAGCCCTTGTCGGTGACGTACTGGGCGAGCAGGTTGACGGCCTCGCGGTAGCGCTCGAGCGCGGCCTGCACGTCCTTGGCGGAGTCGTACTCCGAGCCCTCGCGGCCGCCCCACATGACGAAGGTCTTCGCGCCGAGCTCGGCGGCCAGGTCGATGTTGCGGAGCACCTTGCGGAGCGCGAACCGGCGGACCTGGCGGTCGTTCGAGGTGAAGCCGCCGTCCTTGAACACCGGGGCCGAGAACAGGTTCGTCGTGACCATCGGCACGATGATCCCGGTCGACTCGAGGGCGCCCGTGAGGCGGTCGATCTGCGCCTGGCGCTCGGCGTCGGTCGAACCGAACGCGAACAGGTCGTCGTCGTGGAAGGTCAGGCCGTAGGCACCGATCTCGTCGAGCTTCTCGACCGCCTCGACCACGTCCAGCGCGGGACGGGTCGGGCCGCCGAACGGGTCGGAGCCGTTGTAGCCGATGGTCCAGAGACCGAAGGAGAACTTGTCGTCACGGGTGGGCGTCGTTGCCATGGTGGGTCACCGTTCGTCGTCGAAACAAAATGTTGCCGCGCCCAACATAAGCGGTAGGGTGGATCCTGGCAACACCGGATCGCAAAGGAGCGAGTGGATGGCACAGGACGCACACGGACCGGGTCGACTGCGGGTCGCGATGGTCGGGCACGGCTTCATGGGGGCGGCGCACTCCCAGGCGTGGCGGACCGCCCCGCGGTTCTTCGACCTCGGCGTGGAGCCCGAGATGGCGGTCGTCGTCGGCCGGGACGCCGAGCGCACCGAGGCCGCGCGCCGGCAGTACGGCTGGCAGGCCGCGTCGACCGACTGGCGCCAGGTGGTCGCCGACCCGGACATCGACGTCGTCGACGTGGTGTCGCCCGGCTCCTCGCACGTCGAGGTCGCGATCGCCGCGCTCGAGGCCGGCAAGCACGTCCTGTGCGAGAAGCCCCTCGCCAACACCGTGGCCGAGGCCGAGGCGATGACGGCCGCCGCCGAGTCCGCCGCTGCGCGCGGCGTCCGCGCCATGGTCGGGTTCAGCTACCGCCGCGTGCCCGCCATCGCGCTCGCGCGCCAGCTGGTGCAGGACGGGAGGATCGGGGTCGTCCGCCAGGTCCGCGCGCTCTACCTGCAGGACTGGTTGGCCGACGCCGAGGGCCCGATGACGTGGCGCCTCGACAAGGCGCTCGCCGGTTCCGGCTCGCTCGGCGACATCGGCGCGCACGCGATCGACCTCGTCGAGCACGTCACGGGCGCACAGCTGTCCACCGTGTCCGGCACGCTCGAGACCTTCGTGCACGAACGCCCGCTGATGGCCGAGGGCGTCGGCCTGTCGGGCACCGCGTCGAGCGAACGCGGACAGGTCACCGTAGACGACGCCGCGTTCTTCCTCGGGCGGCTCAGCGGTGGCGCTGCCGACGGCGCGATCGGCACGTTCGAGGCCACGCGCTACGCGACCGGTCGGAAGAACGGCCTGACGCTCGAGGTCAGCGGGTCCGAGGGCGCGATCCAGTTCGACCTCGAGTCGATGAACGAGCTGCGGCTGTACGAGTCGTCGGCGCCCGCGGGGGAGCAGGGCTTCCGCCGCATCCTGGTCACCGAGCCGGAGCACCCGTGGATGGCCGCGTGGTGGCCGACCGGGCACCTGATCGGCTACGAGCACACCTTCAGCCACCAGGTCACGGACTTCGTGCGGGCGATCGTCGCCGGCACCGACCCGCAGCCGTCGTTCGCGGACGGCCTGCACGTGCAGCGGGTCCTCGACGCGGTCGAGCGCAGCGCGGCCGACGGCAGCGCCTGGACGGCGATCCGATGACCGGCGGGAAGAAGGCCCTGGTCGTCCGGGGCGGGTGGGACGGGCACATGCCGGTCGAGACCACCGACCTGTTCGTCCCGTTCCTGCGGGACAACGGGTTCGACGTGCAGGTGTCGGACTCGACCGCGGTGTACGCCGACGAGTCCGTGATGGCCGACGTCGACCTGATCGTGCAGGTCGTCACCATGTCGACCATCGCGGACGACGAGTTCGCCGGACTGCAGAAGGCGGTGCTCGGCGGTGCCGGACTCGCGGGATGGCACGGCGGGATCGCGGACGCGTTCCGGAACACCGCCGACTACCTGCACATGATCGGCGGGCAGTTCGCGCACCACGCGAGCAAGCACCCCTCCGAGCGCACCGGCGAGCAGTCCGACAACTACATCCCGTACACGGTGCACATCACCGAGGCCGGGCACGAGCACCCGATCACGCAGGGCATCGAGGACTTCGACCTGGTGACCGAGCAGTACTGGGTGCTCTCCGACGAGTACAACGACGTGCTGGCGACCACGACGCAGGAGGCCCGGGACTTCGACGCCTGGAACCGTCCGGTCACGGCGCCGGCGATCTGGACCCGGCAGTGGGGGCAGGGGCGCGTGTTCGTCTCGGCGCCCGGGCACCGGCTCGAGGTCGTCGAGTCGCAGCCGCTCCGCACGATCATCGAGAGGGGACTCCTGTGGGCAGCGCGATGAAGGTCGGTGTCGTCGGGGTCGGCGTCATCAGCCAGCAGTACTTCGAGCACTTCCCGGCGCTGCCCGGGCTCGAGCTCACCGCCGTCGCGGACATCGACGTCGCCCGGGCGCAGTCGGTGGGCGAGGCACAGGGTGTCCGCGGGACGAGCGTCGACGAGCTCATCGCGGCGGACGACGTCGACGTCGTGCTCAACCTGACGATCCCGGCCGCGCACGCCGAGATCGCGACCCGGGCGCTCGAGGCCGGCAAGCACGTCTACGGCGAGAAGCCGCTCGCGATGTCGACGGCCGAGGCGCAGCCCGTGCTCGACCTCGCCCGGCGCTCGGGGCTGCGGGTCGGCAGCGCGCCGGACACCGTGCTCGGCACCGGGATCCAGACGGCCCGGCAGGCGCTCGACAGCGGTGCGATCGGCACGCCCGTCGGTGCCGCCGTCTCCTGGTCGGCGCCCGGGCACGAGCTGTGGCACCCGGCGCCCGCGTTCTACTACCAGCCGGGTGGTGGGCCGCTGCTCGACATGGGGCCGTACTACCTGACGAGCCTCGTGTCGTTCTTCGGACCGGTCGTCCGGGTGAGCGGCGCCTCGACCCGCTCCGACCGCGAGCGCACGATCGCGACCGGACCCGCCGCGGGCACCCCGCTCCGGGTCGACATCGACACGCACGTGGTCGCCGTCCTCGAGCACGCGAACGGCGTCGTCTCCACGGTCACGGTGTCCTTCGAGGTCTGGGCCACCCGGGCGCCACTGTTCGAGGTGTACGGCACCGCGGGCACGCTCGGGGTCCCCGACCCGAACCGGTTCTCGGACCCGGTGTCGATCGCCGACGCCCAGGGGGGAACAGCACAGCCCCGCGAGTGGCGGGACCTGCCGACGAGCGCCGGGTACGCCGACGCCGGACGCGGGTACGGCCTCGCCGACATGGCACACGCGATCGCCACCGACCGGCCGCACCGGGCGTCCGGCGACCTCGCGTTCCACGTGCTCGAGGTGATGGAGGCGGTCTCGACCGCCGCCCGCGAGCACGCCGTGGTCGACGTGCGGTCGCGCGTCGACCGACCGGAGACCGTTCCCGCCGGAGCCGAGCCGAGCACCTGGTGAACGAGCAGCAGGAGGAAGGAAGCATCATGACGGAGACGACCCGTGCCTCCCGGCCGAGCGTGGCGACGCGACCGGTCACCCTGTTCACCGGCCAGTGGGCGGACCTGCCGTTCGAGGAGGTCGCCCGACTGGCGGGGGAGTGGGGCTACGACGGCCTGGAGATCGCCTGCTGGGGCGACCACCTGGACGTCCGTCGCGCCGCGACGGACCCCGACTACGTGGCGGACCGGAAGGCGGTCCTGGAGCGCAACGGCCTGCAGGTCTGGACGATCGCGAACCACCTGACCGGGCAGGCCGTGTGCGACGACCCGATCGACCAGCGGCACGAGGACATCCTCGCGCCGCACGTGTGGGGCGACGGCGACCCCGAGGGCGTCCGTCAGCGGGCAGCCGAGGAGCTGCAGTGGACCGCCCGCGCGGCCGCGGCGCTCGGCGTCACGACCGTCACCGGGTTCTCCGGGTCGTCGATCTGGAAGACCGTCGCCGGGTTCCCGCCGGTGCCGCCCTCGATGATCGACGCCGGCTACCAGGACTTCCACGACCGGTGGTCGCCGATCCTCGACGTGTTCGAGGAGGTCGGCGTCCGCTTCGCGCTCGAGGTGCACCCGTCCGAGATCGCCTACGACTACTGGACGGCGAAGCGGGCGCTGGAGGTGTTCCAGGACCGGCCGGCGTTCGGCTTCAACTTCGACCCGTCGCACTTCGTCTGGCAGGACCTGGACCCCGCCGCGTTCCTGCTCGACTTCGCGGACCGGGTGTACCACGTGCACTGCAAGGAGTCGGTGAAGCAGCTCGACGGCCGCAACGGACGCCTGTCGTCGCACCTGCCGTGGGGCGACCCGCGGCGCGGGTGGGACTTCGTCACCGCCGGGCACGGGGACGTGCCGTGGGAGCGGGTGTTCCGCGTGCTGAACCACATCGGCTACGACGGTCCGACGAGTGTCGAGTGGGAGGACGCGGGCATGGACCGGCTCCTCGGCGGCCCGGAGGCGCTGGCGTTCGTCCGGCAGCTCGGGACCATCGCGCCGCCGGACGCCGCCTTCGACGCCGCGTTCTCGCGCTCGCGCTAGCCGCCAGCGCCGGCGGGCCCCGCGCCGGCGGGCGCCGCGCCGGCGCGGGGCCGAGTCTCGGCCAGGCGGGCAGTTCCGCGGCGCTCGGCCTGCGAAGGTGTCCGCGGAGCCGAGCCTCGGCACCGCCCGACCCGCACCACCACCCCACGAGGAGGACCCATGGCCCGACCGGCCACGACCACGCCCGGCAACGCCGCGCGCGTCCTCCGCATCGTGCACGAGGGCGGGCCGCTCCCGCGCGCCGAGCTCACCCGGCGCACGGGCCTGAACCGCTCGACGGTCCTGGCGATCGTCGGCGAGCTCGTCGAGCAGGGACTCGTGCACGAGGAGTCCCCCGCCCCCGGCGGCCCCGGTGCCGATCGCCCCGCAGCCGGCGTCGGGCGTCCCAGCGCGATCGTCCGCGCGTCGCCGGACGTCGTGGCCGCCGCCGTCACGGTCGAGATCGACGCCGTCGGGGTGGCCCTCGTCGCGCTCGACGGCACCGTGCGCGACCGGCTCGTCGAGCCCCAGCCCAGCGTCCCGAGCGCGGCCGTCGCGATCGACGCCGTCGCCCGCGTGCTCGGCACCCTCACCACCCGGGCGGCACCGGGCCTGCGGCTCGTCGGGGTCGGCGTCGCGGTCCCCGGGATCGTCCGCGTCGAGGACGGGGTCGTCCGGGACGCCCCGCACCTCGGGTGGCGGGACGAGCCGTTCGCGGGACCGCTCGCCGAGCGCCTCGGCCTGCCCGTCCGCGCCGCGAACGACGCGAACCTCGGTGCCTGGGCCGAACGGCTGTACGGCAGCGCCCGCGGCGTCGACGACCTGGTCTACCTCAACGGCGGCGCGAGCGGCATCGGCGGCGGCATCGTCAGCGCCGGCCGACCGTTCAGCGGCGCCGACGGGTACGCGGGCGAGCTCGGGCACACCTTCGTCGCCGCGAACGGCGTCCGCTGCCACTGCGGGGCCGTCGGGTGCCTGGAGACCGAGGCCTCGCGCGAGTCCCTGACCGCGGTCACCGGGACACCCCCGGACGACCTCGACGCCCTCGCCGCGGCGCTCGCCGAGGGCCGGGACGAGGTCGAGCGGGTCGTCGACCGGCAGGTCACGGCGCTCGCCACCGCGATCCGGAACGCCGTCCACACGGTCGACCCCGAGGTCGTCGTCCTCGGCGGGTTCCTCGGCGAGCTGCTCGGGCATGTCGGGGACCGCGTCGAGGACGAGGTCCGGGCGCAGACGATGGCCGCCATGACCGACCGGCTCCGGGTCGTGCCGGCGGCGCTCGGCCGGGACGTCCTGGTGCGCGGGGCCGCCGAGCTCGGGTTCACCGACCTGCTCCGCGACGGCCAGGCGACCCCGATCCAGGCGACGCAGGCCCCGGCCCGAGCGACGCGGGCCCCGGCCCAGACAGCCCCGCCCGCCGCCAACACACCGACCACCCCGTCCGACCGCGACGACGCGGTCGAGGAAGCGAGATCCGCATGACCGACACCGCCACCACCCAGCGCGCGAGCGTCCTGCTCGGCACCCAGGACCTCACCGTCGAGGACCGCCCCGTCCCCGAGGTCGCCGCCGGGGACGTGCTCGTCCGCGTCGCCGCCGTCGGCGTGTGCGGCTCCGACGTGCACTACTACCGCCACGGCCGCATCGGGGACTTCGTCGTCGAGGAGCCCCTCGTCCTCGGCCACGAGCTCTCCGGCACGATCGCCGCCGTCGGCGAGGGCGTCGACCCCGCCCGCGTCGGGGAGCGCGTCGCCGTCGAACCGCAGCGCCCCTGCCACCGCTGCGCGCAGTGCCTGGCCGGTCGCTACAACCTCTGCCCGCACATGCGCTTCTACGCGACGCCGCCGGTCGACGGCGCGTTCGCCGAGTACGTCACGATCGAGGCCGAGTTCGCCCACACCCTGCCCGACACCGTCTCGTTCGAGGCCGGCGCCCTCCTCGAACCCCTGTCCGTCGGCATCGCCGCCGCACGGAAGGCCGGGATCGTCCCCGGATCGAGCGTCCTCATCGCCGGCGCCGGTCCGATCGGCGTCATCTGCGCGCAGGTCGCCCGCGCGTTCGGTGCGACGCGCGTCGTCGTCAGCGACCTCGTCCCCGAGCGCCGCGAGCGGGCGCTGTCCTTCGGCGCGACGGAGGTCGTCGACCCCGTCGCGGTGGACGTCACCTCGGACATCGTCCCCGTCGACGCCTTCATCGACGCCAGCGGCGCACCGCGCGCGGTCTCCGACGGCATCAAGGCGGTCGGACCGGCCGGCGCCGCCGTCCTGGTCGGGCTCGGCAACTCCGAGATGGTGCTGCCCGTCGAGCACATCCAGAACCTCGAGGTGACGGTCACCGGCATCTTCCGCTACACGAACACCTGGCCGGTCGCGATCGGGCTGGTCGCGTCCGGACAGGTCGACCTGGACGCACTCGTCACGGGACGCTTCGGGCTCGACGACGTCCGCGAGGCCCTCGAGAGCGACACCGACCCGGCCTCCCTCAAGTCGGTCGTCTACCCGAACGGGGTCCCGTCCGCCTCGTGACCCGGGACCGGACTGGAGGCACGTGGCGGGCCCGCCACGTGCCTCCAGTCCGTCCTGCGGTCGTGTCCGGCGACCGCACCTGCCGGTGCACCCGGACCGGGGGCACCGGTGCGACACCGCGACGCGCTACGGTTCGGCCATGACGGCGACACCGGCGGCCGCAGTGCCGCAGCGCACCGACCGACGGGCCCTCGTGTCCTGGGCCCTCTGGGACTGGGGGTCCGCGGCGTTCAACGCCGTCGTCACCACCTTCGTGTTCAGCACCTACCTGGCGAGCCGCGCGTTCGTCGACCCGCGGCTCGTCGCGGCCGAGGGCACCTCGGCTGCCGCCACCCGCGCGGTCGAGCGCGAGCTCGCGCAGAACGCGGCGACCGTCTCGACCGCCCTGACCGTCGCCGGGATCGTCGTGGCGCTGGTCGCCCCCGCGGTCGGACGGCTCGCGGACTCCTCCGGGCACCGGCGCCGGTCGGTGCTCGTCGCGACCATCGGCATCGCGCTGTCGATCGGGGCGATGGTGTTCGTCGCACCGAGCCAGCCGTACCTCGTGCTCGGCGCGGCCCTGCTCGGGATCGGGACGGTCGCGTACGAGATCGCCACGGTCGGGTACAACGCGATGCTCGGCCAGGTCGCCTCCGGGCCGGAGACCGGCCGGGTCTCGGCGATCGGCTGGGCGGCCGGGTACTTCGGCGGCATCGTGCTGCTGGTCGTGCTGCTCGTCCTGTGCATCCAGGACTTCGGGACGCCCGGCGTGGCCGGGGTCCTGCAGCTGCCGGCGACCGTGGCGACCGGGCAGTGGGACGTCCGCGTCGCGATCGGCATCGCCGCCGTGTGGCTCGCCGTCAGCTCGGTGCCGCTGTTCCTGACCGTCCCCGAGGCCGCGCCGGACCGGACGCAGACCGGCGGCCTGCTCGGGGCCTACCGGGACCTCGGCCGCCACGTCGCCCGGCTGTGGCGCGAGCGGCGGAACGTCCTGGCGTTCCTGGTCGCGAGCGCGGTGTTCCGCGACGGGGTCGGGGCGGTGTTCACGTTCGGCGGGATCATCGCCGCGCAGGTGTTCGGCTTCAGTGCGTCCGAGGTGATCCTGTTCGCCATCGTCGCGAACGTCGTCGCCGGGGTCGCGACGTTCCTGTCCGGGTGGCTCGACGACCGGTTCGGCTCCCGGGCGCTCATCACGGTGTCGCTGATCGGACTCGTCGTGTGCGGCACGGCGGTGCTCGCGGTCGGGACGGCCCAGATCGGGTTCTGGGTGCTCGGGCTCGCGCTGTGCGTGTTCGTCGGCCCGGTGCAGTCGTCGTCGCGGGCGTACCTGGCGCGGCTCGCGACGCCGGGCCGCGAGGGGGAGCTCTTCGGCCTGTACGCCACGACCGGGCGGGCGGCGTCGTTCCTGGCGCCGGCGCTGTTCGGGGTCGCCGTGACCGCGACCGGCTCGACGCGGTTCGGCATCCTCGGCATCGTGGTGGTGCTCGTCGCGGGGCTCGTGCTCATGGCGTTCGTCAAGCGGGAGGACGGGGCGGCGGCCGTCCCGCGCGTCGGGGGCTGATCCGCGCGTCGGGTGCCGTTCCGCGCGTCGGAGGCGTTTCCGCTCGTCGGGTGCCGATCCGCGCGTGGTGTGTCGTTCCTTCCGGCACCCCTCGCGCGATCCTGCCTCCCACGTCACCTGCGATGGGCCGGATCGTCCACGGTGACGGCCCCGCGGCACCCGCTCGGCTCCCGTGCGCCAGGATGGAGGGCATGACCGACCAGCGGATCGCCGTCGTCGTCCTCGCCGCCGGGCAGGGCACGCGCATGAAGTCGTCCACCCCCAAGGTGCTGCACCGCCTCGCCGGCCTGCCCCTCGTCGCCCACGTGCTCCGCACCGCGGCGTCGCTCGAGCCCGAGCACGTCGCCGTGGTGGTCCGGCACGAGCGGGAGCGCGTCGCCGCCGAGGTCGCCGAGCGCGCACCCGGCGCGATCGTCGTCGACCAGGACGACGTCCCCGGCACCGGGCGCGCCGTCGAGGTCGCGGTCCAGGCGCTCCCCGCCGACTTCGAGGGCGCCGTGGTCGTGCTCTCCGGCGACGTCCCGCTGCTCGACGCAGCGTCGCTCCGCATGCTCGTGGACGCCCACGCCGGGAACGCCGCGACCCTGGTCAGTGCGATCGCCCCCGACCCGACCGGCCTCGGCCGCGTGGTCCGCGACGCCTCCGGGGCCTTCGTCGCCGTCGTCGAGCACAAGGACGCGACCGACGAGCAGCGCACCATCACCGAGGCGAACGCCGGGATCTACGCGTTCGACGTCGCGCACCTCCGTGCTGTGCTCCCCGGTCTCACGACGGCCAACGCCCAGGGCGAGAAGTACATCACCGACGTGCCGGCCCTCATCGCCGCGCGCGGCGGAGCGATCGACGTCGTGACCCTCACCGACCCGTGGCTCGTGGCGGGGATCAACGACCGCGCGCAGCTCGCCGACGCCGCCCGCGAGCTCAACGCCCGGATCGTCCGTCGGCACCAGCTCGCCGGCGTCACCGTCCAGGACCCCGCGACGACGTGGATCGACCTGGACGTCACCATCGAGGCCGACGCCGAGGTGCTCCCGGGCACCCAGCTGATCGGCGCCACCGCGATCGCGGCCGGGGCCGTCGTCGGACCGGACACGACCCTGCGCGACACCGAGGTCGGCGCCGGCGCGACCGTGAACCGGGTCGACGCGACGCTCGCCGTGATCGGGGACGGTGCCTCGGTCGGCCCGTTCGCGTACCTGCGGCCGGGCACGATCCTGGGCGACCAGGGCAAGATCGGCACGTTCGTCGAGACCAAGAACGCCGTGATCGGGCGGGGCAGCAAGGTGCCGCACCTGTCCTACATCGGCGACACCGAGGTCGGCGAGGACTCCAACATCGGGGCGAACACCATCACCGCGAACTACGACGGCGTGCACAAGCACCGCACCGAGGTCGGGTCGAACGTGCGGACGGGCTCGCACAACGTGTTCGTCGCCCCGGTTAGGATTGGCGACGGGGCGTACACCGGCGCGGGTACGACCGTCCGCAAGGACGTACCGGCCGGGTCGCTCGCGATCAGCTACGCCCCGCAGCGCAACACCGACGGATGGGTCGAGGAACACCGACCCGGTACGCCGGCGGCCGAGGCGGCTCGGCGCGCGCACGGCGAACAGAACACGGCGACCTGACCCGGCCGTCGGCAGCGACCCCGAGCGGGTCAGGGAGTGAGCACCGCACTTGTCCGGAATCAAGACAACCGGCCAGAAACGACTCGTCCTCGTCTCGGGACGAGCGCACCCGGAGCTCTCGGCGCAGATCGCCGACGAACTCGGGGTCGAGCTGGTCCCGACCGACGCCCGCACCTTCGCGAACGGTGAGCTCTACGCCCGCTTCGACGAGTCGGTCCGCGGCTGCGACGCGTTCGTCATCCAGTCGCACACCGCGCCGATCAACGAGTGGCTCATGGAGCAGCTCATCATGGTCGACGCGCTCAAGCGTGCCTCGGCGAAGCGCATCACGGTCGTGGCGCCGTTCTACCCCTACGCCCGACAGGACAAGAAGGGCCGCGGCCGCGAGCCGATCTCGGCCCGACTGGTCGCCGACCTGTTCAAGGCCGCCGGTGCGCACCGCATCATGAGCGTCGACCTGCACGCCGCCCAGATCCAGGGCTTCTTCGACGGCCCCGTCGACCACCTGTTCGCCATGCCCGTGCTGCTCGAGCGCTTCCAGCAGATCCTCGACCCGGAGACGCTCACCGTCGTGTCGCCGGACATGGGCCGCGTGCGCGTCGCCGACATCTGGTCCGAGAAGCTCGGCGCCCCGCTCGCCATCATCCACAAGCGGCGTGACCCGCTCGTCCCGAACCAGGTCTCCGTGCACGAGATCGTCGGTGACGTCTCCGGCCGCGTCTGCCTGCTCGTCGACGACCTCATCGACACCGGTCGCACGATCGCCAAGGCCGCCGAGGCCCTGAAAGCGAACGGTGCCACCGGCGTCGTCGTCGCGGCGACCCACGCGGTGTTCTCGGACCCGGCGAAGGACCTGCTGCAGAGCGAGTTCATCGACCGCGTCGTCGTCACGGACACCCTGCCGCTGCCGGAGGAGAAGCGCTGGGACCGCCTCGAGGTCCTGCCGATCGCCCCGCTCATTGCCCGCGCGATCCACGAGGTCTTCGACGACGGTTCCGTCACGTCGATGTTCGACGGCGCGGCTTGACCACAGCGCGGGACGCGCTCGCCGCCCGGCTCCGGGCGGTGGGCAGCGTGTTCGCCGAGGACGAGGCCGACCTGCTGCTCGAGGCGGGCGACGGCGATCCGGTCCGTCTGCGTGCCCTGGTGCAGCGGCGCCTCGCCGGTGAGCCGCTCGAGGTCGTCCTCGGCTGGGCAGCCTTCGACGGGCACCGGGTCCGCGTCGTTGCGGGGGTCTTCGTGCCCCGGGCACGCACCGCGGTCGTCGTCGAGCAGGCGGCGCGGCGGCTCCACCGGTACGACCGGGTCGTCGACCTGTGCTGCGGGGTCGGCGCGATCTCCGTCGCGCTGCTCGGCCGCGTCGGCGCGCTCGACCTCGTCGCGGCCGACCTGGATCCCGACGCGACCGACGTGGCCGCCGAGAACATCGGGGATCGGGGGATCGTCGTCACGGGCGACCTGTTCGCGCCGCTGCCCGAGCGGTTCCGGGACGCCGTCGACGTCATCGCCGTGAACGCCCCGTACGTGCCGTCCGGCGAGGTCGCGACGATGCCGTCGGAGGCCCGCGACCACGAGCGGCTCGTCGCCCTCGACGGAGGAGCGGACGGCCTCGACGTGCACCGCCGCATCGCCGACGGGGCCGGCGCGTGGCTGCGTCCGGGCGGGGCGGTCGTCATCGAGGTCTCGGCGGCCCAGTCCGCGGCGTCCGCGGCACTGTTCGCCGCCGCCGGGTTCACCGTCGCGGTCGAGCGCGACGACGAGGTCGACGGGACGTGCGTCGTGGCGGTCCGACCGGCCTGACGCCCGGCCGCCGGCTGCCGTCCGCGGACCGCCGTCAGTCCGCGCTGACCTGCACGGTGTGCCATCCCGTTGCGCCGTTCGGCGCCGGAGGCCGCTCGACACTCGTCTGCACCTGCCCATCGGTCCCCGTGGCGCGGACCTGCAGCCGGTGCGACCCGGCCGTCGGGGTCCACCGCCACACCCACTGCCGCCAGGTGTCGGCGGACACCGAGTCGGCCAGGGTCGCGTCCTGCCAGTCGCCGTCGTCGACCCGGACCTGCACGCCCTTCACGCCGTGGTGTGGCTGCCAGGCGACACCCGCCACGGCGACGGTCTTCCCCGCCGCGAGCGACGCCCCGTCCCGAGGCGTGTCGATCCGCGACTCGAGCTTCACCGGACCGCGCTCCGACCAGCCACGCGGGGTCCAGTACCCCTGCGCGTCCGCGAATCGGGTGACCTCGAGCTCGTTCACCCACTTCGTCGCGGAGACGTACCCGAACAGGCCGGGCACGACCATCCGGACCGGGAACCCGTGCTCGGGCGGGAGCGGCTCGCCGTTCATCCCGACGGCGAGCATCGCGGCGGTGTCGGGGTCCTGCAGCACGTCGAGAGGAGTCCCGGCCGAGAAGCCGTCGACGCTCCGGGACAGCACCATGTCGGCGCCGTCCCGGACCCCCGCCCGCGCAAGGAGCTCGCGGATCGGGTACCCGAGCCACAGCGCGTTGCCGATCAGGTCGCCACCGACCTCGTTCGAGACGCAGCTCAGCGTCGCCATGTGTTCCTCGAGCGGGAGCGCCAGCAGTTCGTCCCAGGTCAGCTCGACCTCTCGCTCGACAGCGCCGTGGATCCGCAGCTTCCACTGCGCCGGGTCGACCGACGGCACGCGCAGGGCGGTGTCGATCCGGTAGAAGTCGGCGTTCGGGGTGACGTACGGCGTGACCCCGGACACGTCGAGGGACGCCCCGGCAGGGACGGACGTCGCCGTGGTCGCCGGCTGCGGCAGGCGGATCGCTCGTCGTGCGGCCGCGGCAGCCTGCATCGCCGAGGTCCCGAGGCGGGACGCGCCACCGACCACGACCGCGGCGACCGCGGTCGCCGCGCCCCACACCAGGAACGCGCGACGTTCGGTCGCCGCCGGCCGGGGCGAGGCCGACGGGACGGCGGCCGCGGCTTCCCAACGCCGGAGCCGACGGAGGAGCAGACGCAGCACGACGATGGCCGCGACCACGCCGAGGACGCTCGGCAGCCCGTCCCACGTGCCGCTGCCCGAGCGCGTGGTGACGGCCGCGAGCGACAACGCACCACCGACCGCGAACACGAGCGCCCCGAACGGCGGACGTCGACGTTCGAGGACGCCCGCGCCGGCGCTGATGCCCGCCGTGACGACGGCCATCAGGACGAAGAGCGCGGCCTTGTCCCCGGTGCCGAACAGCCCGACCATGAGGTCCTTCGCAGCGGGCGGAGCGAGGTCGATGACGGCGGAACCGACGGCGACGAGCGGACTGCCGGCGCCACCGAGCAGCAGCGCACCGAACTCGGCGACGGCCAGGAACGCGACGACGGCCACGATCCCGCACGCGGCGGCCCACCCGGCCGGGCGGCGGACGGAGGTCCCCGGCGGGAGCGGCTCGGCAGCGGGTGCGGAGGAGGCGGAGGGTGGTGCGGTGCTCACCCGTGCAGCGTAGGTCGGCAGGCCGCCGACGGGCTGACAGGCGGCCGGACGGTGGACGGGCGCCGGCGGCCGACCTGCTGGGGTGGAGCGGGGCTTCCCCGGGCGTTCATCACCTCGTTCCCCAGAACGGGCCAGCGCGGCGACGCCGGACCGTGCGAGGATCGGGATGTGCTGAGCCGACCCGACCGCGTGCCGCGTCGGCAGCGTGCGCAGCAGCGGGCCCAGGAACGAGCCCAGGAACGAGCCCAGCAGCGAGCACAGCGACGTGCACAGCGGCGGTCCCGCCCGGCGGTGTCGGTCGCCCGACGCTTCGCCGCCCTGCGCTGGACGATCGTGGGGATCTGGGTCGCCCTGCTCGTCACCCGCATCGTGGTGTCCACCACCGCGCCGGAGTCCGACCTGTCGTACTTCGGGGTGCTCGAGGCGGTCGCGATCACGGGCGGCCTGGTCCTCATCGCCGTCGCGGTCCTCCGGGCCCGGGCGATCCGACGTCGCCGTGCCGACGAGGCCCTCGCGCTCGCGATCCGGCGCATCGACCCGACCGTCTGGCTCGTCCCCTCGGTACCGACCCAGGAGCTCCGCGACGCCGTGCGCGATGCCCGGCCCGAGGCAGCGCTCGGGCAGCGGGTCACCTGGGCGTTCGGCGCCACCGAGGCGTCGCTCTGGGAACTCGAGGAGCGCCGCGCGACCCGGCTGCTCGTGATCCGCTGGAGCCGGATGGTGCACGTCGGACTCGAGGACGTCGTCGGGGAACGGAGCGCCACGGCGATCGCGCTGCACTACGTCCGGCCGGACGACACGACCGCGGTCGCCACGTTCTTCGTCCGCTCGGCTCCGGGGTCGCAGCGCCTGCTCGGCCGTGGTCCGCGGCTCGAGCGGCTCGTCGCCGACCTGGCCCGCGAGCGCATCGTCGCCTGAACGACCGGACACAGGCACGGGAACGGGCGAGGAGCCTGCGCTCCCCGCCCGTCGGCCGGTCCGGACCCGTCAGTGCGTCGACGGCTCCTGTTCGACCTCGCGCCGGTCGTCGTCGGACCACAGCGTGTGGAACGTGCCGTCCTTGTCGATGCGCTGGTAGGTGTGCGCCCCGAAGAAGTCACGCTGCCCCTGGATCAGCGCCGCGGGGAGCCGGTCCGAGGCGAGGGAGTCGTAATACGCCAGCGCCGACGAGAAGCCCGGCGCCGGGATCCCGGACGCGACCGCGATGCCGACGATCCGCCGCCAGGCCGCTTCGCCCTCGGCGACGGCGTCGGCGAAGTACGGGTCGACCAGCAGCGACTCGAGCGCCGGGTTCTTGTCGTACGCCTCGACGATGCGGTTGAGGAACTGCGCACGGATGATGCAGCCACCGCGCCAGATCTTCGCGACCGCGCCGAGGTCGATGTCCCAGTCGTACTCCTCGGCTCCGGCGATGATGAGGTCGAAGCCCTGCGCGTACGCGACGACCTTCGACGCGTACAGCGCCGCACGGACGTCGTCGGCGAACGAGTCGGGCACCTCGGCGATGTCCGGTCGGTTCTTCACGCTCCGCTGCACCGCGGCACGCTGCTTCGGCTTCGACGACACCGCACGGGCGAAGACCGCCTCGCCGATGCCCGACACCGGGATGCCCAGTCCGACGGCGTTCTGCACGGTCCAGACGCCGGTGCCCTTCGACCCGGCCTCGTCGCGGATGACGTCGACGAGCGGCTTCCCGGTGTCGGCGTCCTGCTGCTTGAGGACCTCGCCGGTGATCTCGATCAGGTACGACTCCAGGTCGCCCTTGTTCCACTCGTCGAACACCTGCACGAGCTGCTCGACGGAGTACCCGCCGACGCGGCGGAGCAGGTCGTAGGACTCCGCGATGAGCTGCATGTCGGCGTACTCGATGCCGTTGTGCACCATCTTCACGAAGTGGCCGGCGCCGTCGGAGCCGATGTGCGTCACACACGGCTCGCCCTCGGCCACGGCGGCGATCGACTTCAGGATCGGTCCGAGGGTCTCCCAGGCCTCCTTCGAGCCGCCTGGCATGATCGACGGGCCGTTGAGCGCGCCTTCTTCGCCGCCGGAGATGCCGGTGCCGACGAAGTTCAGGCCCTTCTCGCGCAGGTCGTGCTCGCGACGGATGGTGTCGTGGAAGTTCGCGTTGCCGCCGTCCACGATGATGTCGCCTTCCTCGAACCGCTCCGCGAGCTGGTCGATGACGGCGTCGGTGCCCTTGCCGGCCTGCACCATGATGATCGCGGTCCGGGGCTTCGACAGCGACGCGACGAACCCGTCGATGTCCTCTGATGCGATGAACCCGGCGTCGCCGTGTTCCTGCATGAGTTCCTCGGTCCGGGCGTAGGTGCGGTTGTAGACCGCGACCGTGTTGCCCTCGCGCGAGGCGAGGTTGCGTGCGAGGTTCGAGCCCATCACCGCGAGGCCGATGACCCCGATGTTCGCCTGTCCGTCGTGCTCTGCCACCTGGGTCTCCTTCGTCCTGGATGTTCGGTGCCCAACCTACGAGCCGGACCCTGGGGTCGCACGAGTGTGACGGCAACTGGGGACGGGAATCGGACGTGCTCCTACTGTGGAGGGATGAACGACGTCGCCGTCCTCCCGCCCGTGCTCGTGATGGGGGTCTCCGGCTCCGGCAAGTCGACGATCGGACAGGCGCTCGCCGACGCCCTCGCCGATCAGGGGCAGCCGAGCGAGTTCGTCGACGCGGACGACCTGCACCCCGCCGCGAACAAGGAGAAGATGCGGCAGGGCACGCCGCTGACCGACGAGGACCGCTGGCCGTGGCTCGACGCCTGCGCGGCCAGGATCGCGGCGGTGCAGGCCTCGGGTCGCCGCTGCGTGATGGCGAACTCGGCGCTCAAGCGCGTGTACCGGGACCGGCTCCGGTCCGCCGCCCCGGACCTGGTCATCGCCTTCCTCGACGGCTCGCACGACCTCATCGCCGAGCGGCAGTCGCACCGGCACCACGAGTACATGCCGACGTCGCTGCTCGACTCGCAGTTCGCGACGCTCGAGCGGCCGGAGCCCGACGAGGCCGCCGTCGCGGTGTCGATCGACGGCTCCGTCGACGACACCGCGGCGACGATCAGGTCGGCGCTGTCGGTCACCTCCGGCTGAGCTCGGCGAGCCGCCCGCGGTACTCCTCGGCGTCGATGTCGCCCCGGGCGAAACGGTCCGCGAGCACGGACCGGGCATCGGAGCGCGCCCGCCAGGACCCGCGGCGGAGGACGCCGAAGACGACGCCGAGCGCCACGAGCGCCAGGAAGAAGAACAGCGAGAGCGCGAGGAACGGGAAGCCGGGTCCGTGGGCGTACGGACCGACGGCGGCGGTGGACGAGAGTGCGGGGATCACGATGGCCTCCTGTGGTTGCGTGGTCGTCGCTGGTGCGACAGGACGAGCCTCCGGCCTGGAGGCACGGCGCGCGTCCGCCGACCGGGCCCACTTCCGGCTGCTCCCGCAGTCGCGACGACGCCACTCCTGCACAGGCGACTCCGCCCGGGGGAGTAGTCCACAGATGGTGCGGCGGCCCGACGCCCCGGCGCGCTGCCGCCCCTAGGCTCGCCCCGTGACCACCGACGCCCCCGCTCCGACCACCGGCGATCGCCGCCGGTCCTCGGGGAGCCCGCGGTTCGCCCGCGTCGGTCGGGTGCTCCCCGTCGCGGTCGTGCAGGTCGCCGGGACCCTGCTCGCGTCGCGCATCAGCGGCGGACCCCCGCGAGGGCAACGTCCCCCCTGGGCGGGCGCCGGCGTCGTGGTCGAGCCCGTGGACGTCGTCCCGCTCGCGGTCGTGCTGCTCGTGGCGGGCGTGCTCGTGCTGCCCTGGCGATGGTCGTTCCCGCGGAGCGTCCTCGCCGTCACGCTCGCGACGACCGTGGGGTACGCCCTGCTGGTGTCGCCCCGCGGCCCGTTCGTGGCGGCGCTGACGATGGCGATGGCGAACGCCTGGTTCCGCGGGCACCGGCGCTCGGTCCTCGCCGCGGCGGTCGTCGCCGTCGGGCTGCTGCCGTCCGCCGACCTGCTGACGGCTCGATCGCCCCTGTACAGCATCGACGCCGCCGTCCTCGCGCTCGCCTGGGTGACCGTGACGATCGTCGTCACCGAACTCGCCCGTGTCCGTCTCGAACGGGTCGCCGAGCGTCGGCGTGCCCGGGCCGAGGCCGAGCAGCAGCGCGCCAGGGACGAGCGCGTCCGGATCGCGCGGGAGCTGCACGACTCGGTCGCGCACAGCATGTCGCTCATCAACCTGCAGGCAGGGGTGGCGCTGCACCTCGGCGCGACCCTGCCTCCGGGGACGCGGGACTCACTGACGAGCATCCGGGACACCAGCCGCGAAGCCCTCGTCGAACTCCGGACGATCCTGGGGGTGTTGCGCTCGGCGGACGGCGCCGGTCCCGACCCCGACGGCCGGGTCGTGCCGGAGCGGAACCCGGTGCCGGGGCTCGACCGGGTCCCGGACCTCGTCGACCGTGCGCGGGCGGCGGGCATCGACGTGACCGCACGGGTCGAGGGCGACCCGACGACCGTCGGCGGCGTGGTGGACCGCAACGCCTTCCGGATCGTGCAGGAGTCCGTGACGAACGTGATGAAGCACGCGCCGGGCCACCGCGTCGACGTCACCGTCTCGGTGGGCGCCGAGGTGCTCGACCTCGTCGTCCAGGACCACCCGCTGCCCGGAGCCGTCCAGCGGTCGACCCGGCTCGGGGAGTCGGGCAACGGGCTCATCGGGATGCGCGAGCGCGCCGACGCGGTGGGCGGCACGATGACGGCCGGACCGACCCCGGACGGCGGGTGGCGGGTGGCCGCGCGCCTGCCCGTGCCGACGAACCGGCCACCAGACCGATCCGAGGAGCCAGCATGACCGACCCGAGCCCCGCAGGCCCGAGCCCCGCAGGCCCGACTTCCGCAGGTTCGACCTCCGCAGGCCCGACCCCTGCCGACGATGGGGGCGAGCAGATCCGCGTCCTGCTCGTCGACGACCAGGTGCTCGTCCGGGCTGGGCTCCGCGCGCTCGTCGACGCCGAACCGGGCATGACGGTGGTCGGCGACGCGGGCGACGGCGACGCCGCGGTCGACGCCGTCCGTCGGGAGCGTCCGGACGTGGTCCTCATGGACATCCGCATGCCGGGCTCCGACGGCCTCGAGGCGACGAGACGCATCGCCGCGGACCCGGAGCTCGACAGCGTTCACGTCGTCGTCCTCACCACCTTCGAGGAGGACGCCTACGTGTTCGAGGCGATCCGCGGTGGTGCCGCCGGCTTCCTCGTGAAGGACACCGAGCCCGCGGAGCTCCTCCGGGCGATCCGCACCGTGCAGGCGGGGGAGTCCCTGCTGTCCCCGGGGGCGACCCGGTCCCTCGTCGCCGCCTACGCCGCGCACGCGAAGCCGAGCGCCCTCGCCCCGTCGCTCGACGTGCTGACGGAGCGGGAACGCGAGGTCATGCAGCTCGTCGCCCTCGGACTCACCAACACCGAGATCGCCGAGCGCCTGTTCGTCAGCCCGATGACCACGAAGACCCATGTGTCCCGCGCGATGATCAAGCTCGGCGCCCGCGACCGCGCTCAACTCGTCGTCTTCGCCTACGAGACCGGCCTGGCCACCCCCGGCTGGCAGCCCTGACGACCACCTGCCGCGACGGCGGGCGACATCACCCCGCCCGCACCGCGCTGACCGCCAGGTGCGGCCGCACCCCCTCGTCCTCGCGCTCCCGCACGTCGACGACGGTGAACCCCGCGTCCTCGACCGCCGCGACCAGGCGCTCCTCCGGCCACCGCCACGCCGTCGTCACCGCGTGGTCGAACGGCTCCAGGACGGCACCGGCGAAGGCGCCGACGAGCAGCCCGCCACCGGCGTCGAGCACCCGGTGGAACTCCGCGAGGGCGACCGGGACGGCATCCGGCTCGTGGTGCACGAGCGAGTACCACGAGAGCACCCCGCCCACGCTCCCGGCCGGCAGCCCGGTCGACTCGAGCGTGGCCCGGCGCACCTCCACGTCCGGAGCCGTCCGCCGCGCGATCGCGACGAACGCCGGGACCGCGTCGAGCCCGACGACCCGGTGTCCGAGCCCGGCCAGGTGGGCGGCCCAGTGCCCGGGCCCGCACCCGGCGTCGACGACGACCCCGTGGCAGCCGGCCGCCCACTGCTCGACGTGGGTGCGATCCGCGACGTGCACGGCGTCCATCGACCCGAGCACGGCCGCGTACTCGTCAGCCCGGGCGGCGTACGCCCGCTGCACACGCTCGTCCGCCGGCTCATCAGCCCGCTCGTCCACCCGCTCGCCCATCCGACGACCGTATCCGCCGGCCGCCCGGCTGGCGACGAGCACCGGGTCAGAGCTTGAACGTCGCCCGCGGGATGTCCGACACGATCCGGTGGGCGGTGCGCACCGCGTCCTCCTCGCTGAGCTGGTGCGTCACGACGAGCGAGGCCAGGTACGCCGCGTCCGCCCGCCGCGCCATGTCGTGCCGCGCCGGGATCGAGCAGTAGGCCCGGGTGTCGTCGATGAACCCGGACGTCTTCGTGAACGACGCCGAGTCGGTGACCGCGGCGCGGTACCGGCCGATCGCCGCCGGGGTGTCGATGAACCACCACGGCGCTCCGGCGTAGACGGCCGGGTAGAAGCCGGCGAGCGGCCCGATCTCGCGCGAGAACACCGTCTCGTCGACCGTGAAGAGCACGAGGTGGAACCCGGGGGCGGTGCCGAAGGCCTCGAGGAGCGGCCGGAGCGGCTCGGTGAAGGACCCGACCGCGGGCAGGTCGTGCCCGGTGTCCGGCCCGAAGCGCTCGAGCGTCGGCCGGTGGTGGTTCCGGTGCACGCCGGGGTGCAGCTGCATGACCAGCCCGTCCTCGACGCTCATCTCCGCCCAGCGGTAGAGCATGTCGTGCCGGTAGGCGACGGCGTCCGCCTCGGTCAGGGACGCCGGGCCGCGCAGCGCCGTGGCGTGGATGCGCTCCCGTGCCGCCGTGGAGAGCGGGGTCGAACCCGCGTCGAGCACGCCGGTGTCCGTCGCGGTCGCGCCGTGCTCGATGAAGTACCGTCGTCGCGCGCGCAGCGCGGCGAGCAGGCCCGCGTGGGTGCCCGTGTCGATGCCCGCGGCCTGACCGATGGACGTGACCACGTGCCTCCAGTCCGGTCGGGACGGGTCGAAGACCGCGTCCGCGCGGAAGGTGGGCAGCACCCGTCCACGGAAGGACGGGTCGGCGGCGAGCCGCGCGTGCGCGGCGAGGTCCGCGGTCGGGTCGTCGGTGGTGGCGAGGACCTCGATGCGGAAGGTGTCGAAGAGCGCCCGCGGACGGAACGCGGGCGTGGTCAGCAGCTCCGCCAGGTGGTCGTACTGCGCGTCGGCGTTCTCGGCCGACGGCTGCTCCGTCAGACCGAAGACGTCGTGCAGCTCCGTCTCGAACCAGTACCGGACGGGCGTGCCGGCGAAGTCGTCCCAGTGCGCGGCCAGCCGGTGCCAGATCTGTCGACCGTCGGGGACGGACCCGTCGCCGGAGCGGTCCGGTCGTCCCAGTTCGTCGAGGCCGACGCCGTTGGCGTGGAGCAGCCGCAGCACGTAGTGGTCGGGCGTGACGAGCAGCGACGCGGGGTCGGCGAACGGCTGGTCGTCCGCGATCAGGGCCGCGTCGACGTGCCCGTGGGGGGAGATGATCGGCGCGTCCGCGACGGCCTGGTACACGGTCCGGGCGACGGTCCGCGCGGCGGGGTCGGCGGCGAACAGCCGGTCGGGGTGCGGGGCGAGCGGGGTGGCGGTGCTGGTCCGGGTCATCGTCGACTCCTTCAGGACGGACGGCGGGCGGTGGCCGGTGCGGGGCCGGTGGACTCCCGCACGGTCAGGTGGGTGGGCAGGGCGACGGCGCTCGCCGGGTGGTCGCCGACCGGGTCGCCGAGCGGATCGTCGGACGGGGACGCGCCGAGCCGACCGAGCAGCATCCGGATGGCGACCTGTCCGGCACGCTCGATCGGCGACGTCATCGTGGTGAGCGGTGGGTTGCAGAAGTCGGCACCGAAGATGTCGTCGCACCCGACGACGGACATGTCGTCCGGGACGCGGACGCCGCGCTCCCGCAGTCGGGTGAGCATGCCGATGGCGATGAGGTCGTTGAACGCGATGCAGGCCGTCGCGCCCGCGTGGACGGCGGCGTCGGCAGCGGCGGCACCGGAATCGACGAACGGCGCGTGCGGGCCGATCCGTGCGACCCGGACACCCAGGCGCTTCCCCACGCGGACGAGCGCCCGCCAGCGGCGTTCGTTCGACCACGAGCTGTCCGGACCGGCGACGTACAGCACGTCCCGGTGACCGAGCGACACGAGGTGCTGCACGGCCTGCTCGACCCCGCCGGGGGTGTCGATGAGCACCGAGGGGACCCCCGCCGGTCGGCGGTTCACGACGACGAGCGGCGTCCGCTCCGCGAACCGGGCGATCTGCGCGTCGGACAGGCGGGACGCGGTGAGCACCGCGCCGTCGGCCTTCGTCGCGATCGCGCTCAGGGCCGCGAGCTCCGCCTCGGCCGACTCCTCGGTGTCGACGAGCAGCTGCGTCCACCCGGCGGCGGCGAGCTGGTGCTGCGTGCCACGGATGACGTCGAAGTAGAAGGGGTTCGTGATGTCCGAGACGAGCACGGCGACGGCCCGGGTGCGACCGGACGTCAGGGCCCGTGCCTGCTGGTTCGGGACGTAGCCGAGCTCCCGCGCCGCGTCCTGGATCCGCTGCTGCGTGGCGCGGTTCACCCGGTCGGGCAGGGACAGCGCACGGGACACCGTCGACGGGGCCACACCGGTCGCGTCGGCGATGTCCCGGATCGTCACCCGCCGAGCGGTGTCGGTGTCTGCGCTGCTCACGGTGGTGACGCTAAGCCGCCGTGGCAACAAGTGGCAACCGGTTGCCGCATGTTGCCACGGAGCGGGACAGTGGGGCGCACAGCCGGCAGCGCCGCCGGTCGGCCGGGCTCAGCCCGGTGGAGGCTTCGAGGAGGAAACCCCCGCATGAGCACAGGAAGACGCAGGACCCGCGCCCTCGTCGGTGCCGCCGTCGTCGCAGTCGCCGCCCTCACGCTCCAGGGCTGCGCGATCGTGAACGGCAGCGGCGACGACCCGAACACCCTCCGCGTGATGATGGGCGCGGACACCACCTACCCCAAGGAGCGCAAGCAGTGGCAGCAGGAGACCGCTGCCGAGTTCGAGCGCACCACGGGCGCCCGGATCCAGTGGGAGACGTACTCCTCCGCGCAGGAGGAGCTGACCGCCATCCAGACGAGCGTCATCTCCGGACAGGGCCCCGACGTCTACGCGATCGGCACGACGTTCACCCCCACCGCGTACGCCACCGGCGCCTTCGTCGAGATGGGCAGCAAGGAGTGGCGGGCGGTCGGCGGCAAGGACCAGTTCGACGCCGCCTCGCTCGGCATCTCCGGGCCGAGCGCGTCGAAGCAGATCGGCATCCCGTTCGCCAGCCGGCCGTTCGTGATGGCGGTCAACAAGGACCTGCTCGCCCAGGCGGGCATCACCGACCTGCCGACCACCTGGGACGAGCTCACCGCGGACGCGAAGGCGACCACCCGTGACGGCCACTTCGGCATGGCGATCGCCTACGCCGACGGGTTCGACCCGTGGAAGTTCGTCTGGGGCATGGCGCAGAACGCCGGCAACACGATCGTCGACGGCTCGAAGGCGGAGATCTCCGCGGACGCCGTCGAGAACGCCTACCGCACCTACTTCGACTGGGTGACGAAGGACGGCGTCGTCGACCAGGCCGCGATCGGCTGGAACAACGCCCAGGCCCTCGCCCAGTTCGCGGACGGCAAGGCCGCGTTCTTCCCGATGACGACCACGACGTCGCTGAACACCCTCAAGGGCTCGGCGGTCGACGGCAAGTACGAGTACGCGCTCCTGCCGACGGTGCCCCCTGGTGCGACCGAGCGTCCGGTCGACGGGATCGAGGCGGCGAGCATCCTGTCCGGCGACAACCTCGTCGTCGCCGACTACGGCAAGAAGCAGGACCTGTCCTTCGACTTCGTCAAGCAGGTCTCGTCACCGGCGGCCCAGGAGCGCTACTTCGAGCTGTTCGGGCAGCTGCCGACCAACACGCAGGCCGCGCAGACCATCGCGCAGGAGAACCCCGACCTCGCTCCGATCGTCCAGGCCGGCAAGCTCTCGAAGCCCACCGCCTTCACCGGCGCGTGGTCCGACATCCAGCTCTCGCTCGTCGACGTCGTCGTGCAGTCCATCCCGTCGCTGAAGAGCGGCGAGGTGACCGACGACCAGCTCCGGAAGCGGCTCGACGCCGCACAACGGGACGCCCAGGCAACCCTGGACCGGCAGAAGAACGGAGGCCTGTGATGACGCAGGTCCGGCCACACGGCAAGACACCCCTCTACAAGCGCGAGCGCCCCCTGTGGATGCTCCTGCCCGGCGGTGTCCTCATGCTCGTCGTCATCGTCGTGCCGCTCCTGGTGGGCGTGTACATCGCGATGCTCGACCTCGACCAGTACACCCTCCGCGAGTGGTTCAGCGCCCCGTTCGTCGGCCTCGCCAACTTCGCCGAGGCGTTCACGGACTCGCCGCTCCTGCACTCGGTCTGGATCTCGGTGTCGCTGTCCGTGCTCGTCACGGCCGTCACCGTCCCGATCGGCGTCGCCGCGGCGATCTCCTCGCAGAACCGGTTCCCCGGACGCGGACTCGTCCGCTCGGTCTACCTCATCCCGTACGTGCTCCCGGCCTTCGTCGTCGGCACGTTCTTCCGCACGATGCTCCAACCGCAGGGCGTCGTGAACACGGTGCTCGGCACGGACGTGCTGTGGCTGAACGGCTCGGCGTCCTACTGGGCCCTGGCCGGCGTGATGATCTGGACGAGCTGGCCCTTCGTCTACCTGCTCTCGCTCGCGGGGCTGCAGGCGGTCGACAACGAGGTGCACGAGGCCGCGGCACTCGACGGCGTCACGTGGTGGGCGAAGCTGCGGTACATCGTCTTCCCGTACCTCCGCGGACCGCTCAGCCTCGCGGTGATCATCTCGATCCTCCACAACATCAACAACTTCACGCTGCCGTTCGTGCTGTTCGGCATCCCGCTGCCCTCGAGCGTCGAGGTCATGCCCGTCCTGACGTACATCGCGAGCTTCCAGTCGTTCCGCTTCGGGCTCTCCGCGGCGATGGCGATCTGCTCGCTCGTGATCGTCGCCATCCCGCTGTTCGTGTACCTGCGGGCCGTCAAGCTCGACACCGGTGACGACGCCGGCCCCAGCCGCAAGCAGCGCCGCAGCGACCGGCTGACCCTCGCAGCAGCGACCCCGGCCGCCGCCGCCGACCTCGACGGAGCCCGCGCATGAGCGCCTTCAGCACCACCCGCACCCGGCCCACCGCGACGCTCACCGAGAGCATCACCACCGGGGGCGCCCGGAAGCGCACCAAGCGCCCGTACGACACCGACGTCACCCGGCTCCTGCCCCGGTGGCTCCTGGTCGTCGTGATCGCCGTCATCATCGCGTTCATCGCCGCGCCGGTGCTCTACATCCTGTTCGGCTCGGTCAACTCGGACGTCGCGGTCGCCCGCGGCGAGTACTTCCCGTCCGAGTTCACGCTGGCGAACTACGTCGAGATCTGGAACACCGTCGCCCTCGGCCAGGGGCTGGTGAACTCGCTCCTGACCGCCGGGGCCGTGGCCGTCGCGAGCGCCGCGCTCGCCGTGTCGACCGCCTACGTCCTGGTCCGGTTCCGGTTCCTCGGCCGGCTCACGATCCTGCGCGGGCTCCTCGCCCTGCAGTCCATCCCCGGGACCCTCCTGCTCCTGCCGGTGTTCGTCGTCTTCGCGAACATCGCGAGCGCGACCGGTGTGCAGGTCATCGGCACCCGCTGGGGCCTCTTCGTCACCTACCTGACGTTCGCGCTGCCGTTCTCGACGTGGGTCATGGTGACCTACCTCCGCGGTCTGCCGAAGGAACTCGAAGAGGCGGCGCGCATCGACGGCGCCTCGAGCGGACGCATCCTGCGGAGCGTCGTCCTGCCGCTGTCGTGGCCCGGGATCGTCGTGTCGGCGATCTTCGCCTTCCTGCTCGGCTGGAACGACGTGCTGTTCAGCACGATCATGACGACCCCGAACACCCGCACCGTCGCGGTCGTCCTGCAGGTGCTCGGCACCACGCAGGAGGGCGGCGCCGTCCCGATCTACGGCCAGATGATGGCCGCCTCGATCGTGTGCGCCGTGCCGGTCGTCGCGCTCTATTTGATCTTCCAGCGCTACCTGGTCGGCGGCCTGACGGCCGGCTCCGTCAAGTAGCGAACGCAACCAGACGACGGACAGGAGGCGCGGTGCCAGCCCGCCCCGCGCCTCCCGTCCGGTCTCACGAAGGGAACGCAATGACCGACCAACCAACGTGGGAGCTCTCCGGCTTCGGCGACGAGATCGACGCCGACCCCACGATCCAGGTCGCCGTGCTGCAGGCGCTCGGCGCCTCCGCGATCGAGGTGCGGAGCGCCTGGGGGGTGAACGTCGTCGACCTCGACGAGGACCAGCTCGCCGGCCTGCACCGCCTGTTCCACGAGCGCGGTCAGACCGTCTCCGCCATCGCCTCACCGATCGGCAAGGTCGCCGTCGACGAACCCGTCGAGCACGAGGTGGGCCGGCTCGGCCGGGCGATCGCCGCCGCGCACGCCCTCGGCACGACGAACGTCCGGATCTTCTCGTTCTACTTCCCGGACCGTGCACCGGAGGACGTCCGCGACGACGTCCTCGTCCGGATGCGGGCGCTCGCCGACCTCGCCGAGCGCGAGGGCGTCACGCTCCTGCACGAGAACGAGAAGGACATCTACGGCGACGTGCCCGACCGTGTGCTCGACGTCGTCGAGAGCGTCGGGTCACCCGCGCTGCGGCTCGCCTGGGACAACGCGAACTACGTGCAGTGCGGGGTCCGCCCGTTCACCGACGGGTGGGCGCAGCTCGCCCCGTACGTCGACTACCTGCAGGTCAAGGACGCGCTCGCCGCGGACGCGTCCGTGGTCCCCGCGGGTGAGGGCGATGGCGAACTGCTCGACACCCTGACCGCACTCCGCGACGCCGGGTACGCCGGCTACGCGTCGCTCGAACCGCACCTCAGCGACTTCACCCACCTCGGCGGGTTCTCCGGCCCCGCGGCCTTCGGTCGCGCCGGTCGCGCCTTCCGCACCCTCACCGACCAGATCGGAGTCACCCTGCGATGACCACACCACTCAAGCTGGCAGTCGTCGGTGCCGGCGTCATCGGTCGCCACCACGCCCGCGTCGCCGTCCAGCACCCGGACCTGCAGGTCGTGGCGCTCGTCGACGCCGTCCCCGCCGCGGCCACGAGCGCCGCCGACGAACTCGAGTCGACGGGAGCCACCCGTCCGATCACGACGTCCACGATCGAGGAGGCCATCGAACAGACCGACATCGACGTCGTCGCGATCTGCTCGCCGTCGGGCATGCACGTGCAGCTGGCCGAGGCGGCCCTCGCCGCGGGCAAGCACGTCGTCATCGAGAAGCCCCTCGACACGACCATGCCGCGAGCCCGGCAGATCGCGGCGCTCGCCGCGGACGCTCGCGAGCGCGGACTCGTCACGAGCGTCATCAGCCAGCACCGGTTCGACCCGGCGTCGGTCGCCGTCGCCGGTGCGGCACACGGCGGCGACTTCGGGACCGTGACCTCGGGGGTCGCGAGCGTGGCGTGGTACCGGTCGCAGGGGTACTACGACTCGGGCGACTGGCGGGGCACCTGGGAGCTCGACGGCGGCGGCGCCGTGATGAACCAGGGCGTGCACACCGTCGACCTGCTCGTGTGGGCCCTCGGTCGTCCGGAGGAGATCTCCGCCCAGGTCGGGCTGCTCGCGCACGACCGCATCGAGGTCGAGGACACCGCCGTCGCCACCGTCCGGTTCCGCGGCGGGGCGCTCGGCGTGGTCCACTGCACGACGGCCGCCTACCCGGGCCTCTCCGCGCGCTGGGCCGTGTACGGCACGCACGGTTCCGCGATCGTCGACGACGACCGGCTCGCGTACTTCCACGTCGCCCCCGACACCGCGACGCTCGAGTCCGCGGCGACGACGGCGAACACCACCGCGGTGGCCGACGCCGCCGACCAGAAGGACCGGGTCGTCCCGCCCGAGCACGTCGTCGGCGGGCCGGTCGAGCCGGACCACTTCGCCGCCGGGCACGCCCGGCAGTACACCGACATCGTCGCCGCGATCCGCGAGGGCCGGGACCCCGGCGTCACGGTCGACGCCGCCCTCGTCTCGCTCGCGACCGTCCGCGGGCTGTACGTCAGCGCCACGCTCGGCAAGCCGGTCCGGATCGACGACGTGATCGAAGGCCTGTACGACGACGTCGTGCCGGTCGTCGGAGCGCCGTCCCGCACCGTCGCCACCGCCACCACCGCCACCACCGCCGCCAGTGAAGGAGCAGGCCGATGAAGTTCTCCGTGTTCACGGCGTCCACCCCGGACTGGACCCCGTCGCAGGCCGCCGAGACCCTCGCCGAGCAGGGCTGGGACGGCATCGAGTGGCGCATCGTCGACGACCGCACCGAGGACGGCTCGTCCGGCTTCTGGGCCGGCAACCGGTCGACCTGGCAGTACAGCGGCATCACCGAGCAGGTCGGCGAGATCGCCCGGACCACCGACGCCGCCGGGCTCGAGTACTCGGGCATCGGCGGGTACCAGCCCGTGTCCGACCGTGCCGGCGTCGAGACGATGCTCCGGGTGACGAGCGAACTCGGAGCCCGTCAGGTCCGCGTCACGATGCCCTGGTACCGGCGCGAGCGCGAGCGCACGCACGAGACGTACGGGCAGATGTTCGACCGCACCCGGGCCGACCTCGAGTGGACGGCCGGTCGCGCGGCGGAGCTCGGGGTGAAGGCCCTGGTCGAGCTGCACCACATGACGATCACCCCGTCGGCCTCGGCGGCCCTGCGACTCGTCGACGGCCTCGACCCCGCGCACGTCGGTGTCATCCACGACCTCGGCAACCTGGTCATCGAGGGACACGAGGACCACCTCGCGGCCTTCGAGCTCCTCGGCCCGTACCTCGCCCACGCGCACGTCAAGAACGCCCGGTGGGTCGACACCGGCGACACCCGTGCCGACGGCAGCCGGGTCTGGCAGCACGAGTGGGCGCCGCTGCGTGACGGGCAGGCGTCCGTGTCCGAGTACCTCGATGCGCTCCGCCAGGTCGGCTACGACGGCTGGGTCACGATCGAGGACTTCTCGACCGACCTCCCGCTCGCCGAGCGCACCGCGGACAACCTCGCCTACCTCCGCTCCCTGGTCCCGGTGGCGGCATGACCGACCGTCGACCCGGCATCGTGCACCTGGGGGTGGGTGCGTTCGCCCGCGCACACCTCGCCTGGTACACGCAGCACGCCACCGGCGAACCGTGGGGGATCACCGCCTTCACGGGACGCTCGCCCGCGGCCGCCGACGCGCTCGCCGCGCAGGACTGTCGGTACACCCTGGTCACGCGGGCAGCGGACGGCGACGTCGCCGAGGTGGTCGACACGATCGTGGCCGCTCACCCCGGCACCGACGACACGGCCTGGAGGCGCGCGGTCGCGTCCCCGACGACGAGCATCGTCACGCTGACGGTCACCGAGGCCGGGTACCGCGCCGGTTCCGACGTCCCCGCCCGGTTGGTCGACGGGCTCGCCGCCCGGCGGGCGGCGGACGGCGGACGGATCGCCCTGGTGTCGCTCGACAACCTGACGCACAACGGCGACGTCCTCCGGGACGCCGTGCACGCCGCGACGGCGGACCCCGACCTCCGAGCCTGGATCGACGACCACGTGACCTTCCCATCGTCGATGGTCGACCGGATCACCCCGGCGACGACCGACGACGACGTGGCCGGGCTCGCCGACCTGCCGGGCGCCCTGCCCGGCGACCGTGTCCCCGTCGTCGCCGAGCCCTTCGTCGAGTGGGTGCTCGAGGACGCCTTCGACGGGATCGACCGCCCCGCGTGGGAGACCGCCGGGGTGCGCCTCGTGCCCGACGTCACCCCGTTCGAGCAGCGGAAGCTCTGGCTCCTCAACGGCTCGCACTCGCTCCTGGCGTCCCTGGGACTCCTGCTCGGGCACGAGACCGTGGCCGAGGCGATGGCCGACCCCCGCTGCCGCGCCGCGGTCGAGCAGCTCTGGGACGAGGCCGCCGCCGAGCTCCCGCTGCCCGCCGCCGAGGTCGACGACGCCCGGGCCGCCCTCGTCGAACGCTTCGCGAACCCGCGGATCCGCCACACCCTGCGGCAGATCGTCGCCGGGAGCGCGGCGAAGCTGCCGGTCCGGGTGGTCGACGTCCTGCGCCGACGACTCGACCGCGACCCGGCCGCCGGCGTCGGACCCGGCGCCGCGACCGCCCTCGCGGCCTGGTGGCTGCACTGCACCGAGCAACCGGAGCTGGTGGACGACCCCGGGGCGCCCGGGCCAGACTCGGACGTGCACGACGTCCTCGCCGTGGTCGCGCCCGACCTCGACACCACCCCCGTGGTCGACGCCGTCACCGCGGCGGCCGACCGCATCCGCACCGCCGCGGCACCTGCTCGCGGCACCGTCGACGAAGGAGTCCTCCGATGAGCACGAGCACCACGAACCCGGCCGCGCCCGTGCCCGGCGCCGGCGACGGGGGAGCGGCGACCGACCCGACCGCCGGCCGCCCGGACACCTGGGCCTCGGCCGACCGCGGGCAGCTCATCGACCGGGCCGAGGTCGTCGTCACGAGTCCGAACCGCAACTTCGTCACGCTGAAGCTCACCACCGCCGACGGTGTCACGGGGCTCGGGGACGCGACGCTGAACGGCCGTGAGCTCGCCGTCGCCGCGTACCTGACCGAGCACGTCGTCCCGCTGCTCGTCGGACGGGACGCGAGCCGCATCGAGGACGCCTGGCAGTTCCTCTACCGCTCGTCCTACTGGCGCCGCGGCCCGGTGACGATGGCCGCGATCGCCGCCGTCGACATGGCACTCTGGGACATCAAGGGCAAGGTCGCGGGGATGCCCGTCTACCAGCTGCTCGGCGGTGCCTCGCGGACCGGGCTCATGGCGTACGGGCACGCTTCGGGCAAGGAGCTCCCGGAGCTGTTCGACTCCATCCGCGAGCACCAGGAGGAGGGCTACCGGTCGATCCGCGTCCAGACGGGGGTCCCCGGACTCGAGAGCATCTACGGCATCGCGTCGAACAAGACCACCGAGGGCAACGCCGGCGTCCGGTACGACTTCGAGCCGGCGCAGCGCGGGGCCTTCCCCGCGATGGAGGACTGGGACACCCGGGCGTACCTGCGCCACGTGCCGACCGTGTTCGAGGCCGTCCGCAACGAGTTCGGCCCCGAGCTGCCGCTGCTCCACGACGGCCACCACCGGATGACCCCGCTGCAGGCCGCGAAGCTCGGCAAGTCCCTCGAGCCCTACGACCTGTTCTGGCTCGAGGACTGCACCCCCGCCGAGAACCAGGAGGCGCTGAAGCTCGTCCGCCAGCACACCACGACGCCGCTCGCGATCGGCGAGGTGTTCAACACGATCTGGGACTTCAAGGACATCATCCGCGACCAGCTCATCGACTACGTCCGCGGTGCGGTGACGCACATGGGCGGCATCTCCCCGCTCCGGAAGACGATGGACTACGCCGCGATGTACCAGATCAAGTCCGGGTTCCACGGGCCGACGGACATCTCCCCGGTGGGACTCGCGGCGCAGATGCACCTCGGGATGGCGATCCACAACTTCGGCATCCAGGAGTACATGCAGCACGGGCCGCAGACGAACCAGGTGTTCCGGCAGACCTTCACCTTCACGGACGGCTACCTGCACCCGGGCGACGAGCCGGGCCTCGGCGTGACGCTCGACGTCGACGAGGCCGGCAAGTACCCGTACGAGCAGGCGTACCTGCCGTTCAACCGACTGGCCGACGGCACCGTCCACGACTGGTAGCGCGCCCGCCCTGCCCGGGCATGCTGGGGGCGTGGAGTTCGCGGACGTGGCGAGGGAACTGCTCCTCGTCGCGCCCGCGGACTTCGTGCGGGAGCGCACCGCCCGGCAGCGTGCGGTCCGCGGGAACGACCGTGCGCTCGCGACCCGGATCGGCGGGCTCCGGAAGCCCGCCCCGGCCGCCTGGGTGGTCGACCTGCTCGCGCACGAGGGCGCCCTCGACGAGGCGGTCGCCCTCGGACCGACGATCCGGCAGGCCCAGGCGGACGCCGACCCGGACGCGATCCGACAGCTCCGACGCCAGCGGTCCGCGGTCGTCGCCGCACTCGCCGAGACCGGAGCCGACCGGGCCGCCGACGCCGGGCACCCCGTGACCCCGGCGGTCCTCGAGCAGGTCCGGGCGACGATCGAGGCCGCGATGGCCGATCCGCACGCGGGCGCCGCGGTCCGGTCGGGGTTGCTCGTCCGTCCCCTCGAGAGCGCCGGGTTCGACGCCGTCGACCTGGACGGCGCGCTCGCCGACCCCGACGCGGTCCCGGAGGCCTGGTCCGGCAGCGGTGCGGAACCGGTCCCGATCGCGAGCGCGAGGAGCGCGCGGAAGCCGAGCCGCGCCTCCAGGCCGGCGAAGCCGTCGCAGCCGAAGACCGAGTCGAAGCCGAAGTCCGAGCCGGAGCCCGAACCACGCGTCGACCCGGCGGCGGAACGCCGGGCGGCCCGCGAGGCGGAGTCCCTCGCCCGCACGGAGTCCCGCGACGCGGACGCCGCGCTCGACGCCGCCGAGACGGACCTGGAGCGCGCGGAGGACCACCGCGCCGACCTCGAGCGGCAGCTCGCCGACGCCACGGCCGAGGTCGAGCGCGCCACCCGTGCCCGCGACGACGCCGAGGCGGCGAGCGACCGCGCACGTGAGCTCCTGCGCGCCGCACAGCGCCACCGCCGCGACGTCGGGCACTGAACCCCGACGACGGCCGGGATCGACCACTCATCCCCTCGGATGAAAGCCACCGCTCCCGCTCGCTCCCGCGCCGGAGCCCGCCCTACGCTCGCCGACATGACCTCCTTCCTCCGCCGCCGGGCACGGCACCTCCTGGCACCCGCCGCGGGCGCCGTGTACCTCGTGCTCTGGATCGTCGCCGAGGCCGGACGCGCCGACCTGACCGGCCACGTGCTCGTCGTCAGTGCGTTCGCCGTCGCGATCGCCCTGGCGTCCTGGATGCCCGCGACGGCCCTCGGCCTCGTGGTGGTCGTCCCGCTGCTGCAGGCGCTCCACCTGCTCGCCCGCCCGCGGGACACGACGTGGCCGGAGTACCTGGCGATCGCGATCGTCGTCGGGGTCGTCGGTGCCGGCCGGTCCGGGCTGCTGCGGTGGCTCGCGGTCCCGGTCCTCGGTGTCGCGAGCGTCGCGGCGGCCTGGGCGATGGCCGTGCCGACCGTGGCCGACCCGGACGTCTGGTCGAACTGGACCGCCTCGGGCGAGGGGACGCGCGGCAGCCTCGTCCTGCTCTCCCTCGCCATCGCGGGTGCGAGCGGCATCGCCTGGGCGGTGGGCGTCGCGATCGGTGCCGCGTGGCGGATCGGGCTCGCCCGCACCAGGGTCGCCGTCGCGGAGCGCGAGACCGCGGTGACGACCGCTGAACTGCGCGCCGAGCAGGACCGCGCCCGGATCGCCCGCGACGTCCACGACTCCCTGGCGCACTCGCTCGCGGTCGTGGTCTCGCAGGCCCAGGGCGCCGCGGCGGTCGCGGGGTCGGACGGCCCGACGGCGACGGCACTGCGCGACATCGCCGACGTCAGCCGCAGCGCGCTCGGGGACGTCCGGTCGCTCGTCGAGCGGATCCAGGGCACCGGTCCGGCCGCGGCGCACGGGCTCGCCGACGTGCCGGACCTCGTCGAGGACATGCGCGAACTCGGCATGCGGGCAACGCTCGAACAGCACGGGGACCCCGTCCGGCTCGGGACCGCGACGGACGGTGCCGTGCACCGGATCGTGCAGGAGAGCCTGACGAACGTCCTCAAGCACCAGGGGCGCACGGCCGAGGCGCGGGTCGTCCTGGACTGGCGCGGGCCGGGACTCGGCGTCGTCGTGACCTCACGCGGGGACGCGCCGCTCGTCGCCCTCGACGGCCCGGGATCCGGGGTCGACGGCATGCGTGAGCGCGCCCGGCTCGCCGGCGGCTGGCTCCGCGCGGGGGACGGCGACGACCCCGACGAGTTCGTCGTGACGGGCTGGCTCCCGACCGAGGCCGGCCGGTGAGCGCGATCCGCGTCGCGGTCGTCGACGACCAGCGCCTGTTCGCGTCCGGCATGCGGATGCTCGTCGACGCGCAGGACGACATGTCCTGCGTCGGCACCGCGGGCGACGGCCAGGCGGCCCTCGACCTATGTGCCGCCGAGGACCCCGACGTGCTCCTCCTGGACCTCCGGATGCCGGTGCTGAACGGCATCGAGACCACGGCCCGGCTCGCCGAGCGCGGTGGGGAACGCCCGCGGGTGGTCGCCCTCACGACGATCCGGCGTGACGAAGCGGTGCTCGCAGCGCTGCGCGCCGGAGCCGCCGCGTTCCTGACGAAGGACGCGCTGCCGGAGGTCGTGCTCGCGACGATCCGAGACGTGCACGAGGGGCGCCCGGCGCCGACCGAGGCCGAGGCACTCGACCTGCTCCGCACCGACGGGACCCTCGTCGAGACACCCCGTCCGGACGCAGTGCTCGACGCCCTGAGCGCCCGCGAGCGCGAGGTGTTCCTGCTCGTCGCCAAGGGCCTGAGCAACCAGGAGATCGCGTCCGCCGTGTTCCTCAGCGAGGCCACGGTCAAGACGCACGTCCGCGCGGTGCTGACGAAGCTCGGGCTCCGGAACCGGATCCAGGTCGTCATCACCGCACACGAACGCGGCCTCGTCCGCGCCTAGGGGGAAACCATGCGTCCGACCCAGCGTGCCGCGAAGACCGGCACCCTGCTCCTCGTCGTCGCCGGGCTCGGCGCGGCCGTCCTGCACCAGCTGCCCGAGCCGGCCGACCAGACGATCCGACCCACCGCCGAGCGGGACCCGGACACCTGGTCGATGCCGCTCGACGGCTACGTCCAACCCGGGTCCTCCGAGGAGACGTACGCCGTCAACCTGCTCGTGCAGCCGTGCCTGGTCGACCAGGGCATCGACTCCCCGATGCCCTGGGCGACGCTCGACGGTCTGCGAGCCCAGTCCGTCGTCGACGAGACGCCCGAGCGTGGCAACCCGTCGCCGGCGCTCGCCTGGTCACGACCACTGAGCGCTGATGATGCCGCTCGCCGCGGCTACCACGCGCCGTCGACGGACGGTGCGAACGCCTCTGGCATCCTGGCGTGGGGGCAGGACCCTGAGCGCAATGCCGCGTACACCGCGGCTGCCGGGGCGGAGGTCGACCGCTGCTACCGAGCATCTCGCCGGACGCTCGGCACGGGCAACGGTGCGGCACAGAGCGCCTCGCAGACCGCGAAGCGCCTGACGTACCTCGCGGCCGAGGACGCCCGCCGCACGCCCGAGGTCCGCGCCGCGGCGACGCGCTGGCGGCAGTGCCTCGCGCGGACGGCGACGCATGAGCTCCCCGACGACCCGCACGGCATGCCGACGACGGCGATGCGGCAGGCCTTCGCACTCGAGGCGCGGACGGTCGCGGGCGACGACGAGATCGCCCTCGCCGAGCACGACGTGGCCTGCCAGACCTCGTCCGGGTACCGCGCCGCGCTGTACGACGCGCAGTGGAACCGCCTCCTGCACGTGACGGCGACCGACGCCGCCGTGCTCCGGTCGGCGGACGGCGACCAGGCCGCGCTCGCGGACCGCGTCGCCGCGACGATCGAGCGGCTCGCGCCGCCGGCACCCGAGGGCGTCGACTGACGCGTCGCGCCGACGGACCGGCGGACGTGGGCAGGTGGTCCTGGGGGGACCGGCCCGCGTCCGCCGGGTGGGGAGCACCGGACGGGAGGATCGTGGCGGCGCCGCCACGATCCTCCCGTCCGGTCGTGGGCACCCGCGGACCGCAGCCCGGTCCTGGTGCGACACGCCCGGCTGCTCCTGCTAGACTCGCAAACCGACTTCGGCGAGGGCCGCGTACGCGCGGCCGTGATCGACGCGGTAGGGAGACCCGGCCCAGTCCTGGGAGCGTTCCTCACGCGTGCACGCGTTCGAGTTGCAACACCACAGACCCCCCGATGCCGGCACCCCGGCGTCGACCCCGACACCAGGAGGCACCATGGCCGACTACACCAAGCTCGCAGCGGAGAACCGCACCAAGTTCGGCAAGGGCGCTGCGCGCAAGCTCCGCGCTGCCGACAAGATCCCCGCGGTCGTCTACGGCCACGGCACCGAGCCGCAGCACATCACCCTCCCGGGCCACGAGACGATGCTGCTCGTCCGTACCGCCAACGCGGTCGTCGACCTCGACATCGAGGGTGCGGCCCAGCTCGCCCTCGTCAAGGACGTCCAGCGTGACCCGGTGCGCCAGATCATCGAGCACATCGACCTCGTCGTCGTGCGCCGTGGCGAGAAGGTCACGGTCGACGTGCCCGTCGTCGTCACCGGTGAGTCCTTCTCCGGCACCATCCACGTGCAGGACCTCTCCTCGGTCTCCCTCCTCGTCGAGGCGACCGCGATCCCCGAGCACGTGACGGTCGACGTCGAGGGCCTCGAGGACGGCACGCAGGTCCTCGCCTCGCAGCTCGAGCTGCCGGCCGGTGCCGAGCTCGAGACCGACGCCGAGGCGCTCGTCGTCCAGATCGTCACCCCGCGTGCGACCGCCGACGACATCGCCGCCGACGAGGAGTCCGCCGAGGCGGGTGCCGAGGCCGGTGCCGAGGGCGAGGCCGCCGAGTCGACCGACGCCGACTCCGAGTAGTCACTCCTCGCAGGACGTCTGGCCGACGCTGATGACAGGAACGACCCTCGTCGTGGTCGGGCTCGGGAACCCCGGGCCCGGCTACGCGGGGAACCGGCACAACGTCGGCCAGATGGTCCTCGATGAACTCGCCGCCCGCATGGGTGCGACGTTCAAGAAGCACAAGACCCCGAACCAGGTCGCCGAGGGGCGCCTGGTGCCGGGCGGCCCGAAGCTCGTCCTCGCGAAGCCCGGGTCGTTCATGAACACCTCCGGTGGTCCGGTCTCGAGCGTGCTCGGGTTCTACAGCGCCACCCCGGCCGACCTCGTCGTCGTGCACGACGAGCTCGACCTGCCGTTCGACACCGTCAGGCTCAAGGGCAGCGGCGGGCACGGCGGGCACAACGGCCTCCGCGACATCATCAAGGCGACCGGCACGAACGAGTTCACCCGGGTGCGGATCGGCATCGGCCGGCCCCCGGGACGCCAGGACCCCGCCGACTACGTGCTCCGCGACTTCTCGCCGACCGAGAAGAAGACGCTGCCGAACCTGCTCGCCGACGGCGCCGACGCGGTCGAGGCGATCGCTGAGCTCGGGCTCCTCGCCGCGCAGCAGCGCGTCCACGCTCCTTCGTGACCCCGGTCCTGCTGGCGGCGAACGGGCTCGTGCAGACGATCACGATCGTGGTCGTCGCCGTGGTCGGCCTGACCTTCGTGCTCACGGCCCGAGTCCTCACGCGAGGCGCGGTGCAGCCCCCGGACGACCACACGCGGCTCCCGGAACAGCCCGCGGACCTCGAACCCGGCAAGGACTGACCGCTGCGCCTCGGTCCCCGAACTGGGGGACTACGCCGTCCCCCGCCGATCAGTACGGTCGGCGCCGGGGGAAGGTCCTCCACGAGGGGGGGGGCCACCATGCACCGCACCGTCCGCGAGCCCGAGGGCGACGCGACCGTACGACCCAGCACCAGCGGAGGCCATCCCGCCCGTCGCGGTTCCGCCCGTCGCGGTCCGGGCATCCTCCTCGCAGCCGGTGCCGCGGCGGTCGCCGTGGTCCTCGCCGGGGCCGGCGTCGCGCTGGCGGACCCGGGCGCGACCGTCGTCGAGCGCTGGACGCCGCTCCGTGCGGACTCCTCCGCACCGCCCGTCGCGTCGACCTTCGCCGCGCCGAACGACGTCCACGTCGACGCCGACGGCTCCGTCCTGGTCGCGGACTTCGCCGGGAACGGCGTCCTCCGTCGATCGGCCGACGGTGTGTGGAGCGTCGTCGCCCCCTTCGGCACCGGGCCGCGAGACATGTGGAACCCGTCCGCCCTGGCGACGACCGCGGACGGCCGGGTGCTGGTCGCGGAGGCCGGTCGACCCGCCCTGGCGACGGTGGACCCGGGAACAGGGGCCGTCACACGACAGGATGCCCCGCCGGTCCGAGGGCAGGTCAGCGGCCTCGCCGTCGACGGTGCGACCGTGTTCGCCGCGGTGCCCGGCAGCGGTGCCCTGTGGACGGCGCCGCTCGGCTCGGACACGTGGACGACGGTGGACGGCCCGTGGCGGGACCCGTCCGGCGTCGCCCTCTCGGACGACGGCACGGTGCTCACGGTGGCGGACGCCGGTGTCGACGACGTCTGGCAGGTCGACCGCGAGACCGGGTCCGCGGTGGCGCTCGGGTTCCCGGGCGAGCCGGGCAGCACCCTGCGCGGCGTCGCCGTCGACCACGGCGACGTGTTCGTCGTGGACAACGGCGAGGGCAGTGTGTGGGCGAGGGTGCAGGGCTCGTGGCGGGTCGCCGTCTCTACCGCGCCGGACGGGTCGCCGCTCGTCGACCCGACCGGCGTCGCCGTCGGAGCGGACCGCTCGCTCGTCGTCGCCGACTACAACCGGCAGCGGATCGTGACGGCGGCGTCCTCGGGACGGGTGGCCCCCGCGCCGACCGCGGTCCCGACGTCCTCACCCACCGGCACCCCGACCACCACCGTGCCGGACGGTGACCCGACGACCGCGCCGCCCGTCGGTGCGACGAGCCGTCCCTCCAGCGTCCCCTCGGCGTTCCCCTCCGGGTCCGTCGCCGCGGAGCCGACCGCGTCGACGACGGGTGACGCGGGACGGGCCGGTCCCGTGCCTCCCGGCTCCGGCCCGTCGCGGCCGGCACCCATCGACGGGCCGGACCACGCGCGTGCCCTGGCCTGGACCGGCAGTGCACCGGTGGTCCCCGTTCTCGTGGTCTCCGGGCTCCTGCTGCTGCTCGGGGCGGCCGGCGTCGTGATCCGCCGCCGCCGGGCATGAGGCGCGGCCGGCCCATCGCGACGTGGGTCGGACGCGCTCCGTGTTCGCCGATCGCGCACGCCCCGACGCCTGTCGGAGGGCGCCGCTACCATCGTCTGAGTGACGATCTCGGGCATCATCCCTGCGCTCTCGCGCGCCTCCGCGTTCGATCGCGTCCTCCGCGCCGCCGGGCGTGACGCCGACTTCTCCGTCGTCGACGGCCTCCGCGTGCCGCTGCTCGCGGCGCTCCTGGCCGAGCGCGACGGCCCCCAGTGCCTCTTCGTGATCACGGCGACCGGGCGCGAGGCCGAGGCGGTCCGCGGTGCCTTCACGTGCACCGTGCCCGACGCCGAGGTCCTCGAGTTCCCGGCGTGGGAGACCCTGCCGCACGAGCGGCTCAGCCCGAGCGCGCAGACCGTCGGCACGCGCATCGCCACCCTCCGGAAGCTCGCCGCGTGGCAGGACGCCGCGCCGGCCGAGCGCCGCACGACCGTGGTCGTCGCGAGCGTCCGCGCGGCGCTGCAGCCCATCGCCGGCAACCTCACGTCGCTCGCACCCGTCGCGCTCCGCAGCGGTTCCCGCGGCAACGACCTCGGGCAGATCGCGTCGCAGCTCGTCGACCTGGCCTACGCCCGCGTCGACCTCGTGACCCGTCGGGGTGAGTTCGCCGTGCGCGGTGGCATCCTCGACGTCTTCCCCCCGGGGGCCGACCACCCGGTGCGCGTCGACTTCTTCGGCGACGAGATCGAGGCGATCAAGGCCTTCTCCGTGGCCGACCAGCGCACGACCGACGACGACCTGGGTGACGTCGACCTCACCGCATCCCGTGAGCTCCTGCTGAGCGACGACGTGCGGCAGCGGGCGCGCGAGATGCTGCACGAGTTCCCGAACCTGTCCCAGATGCTCGCGAAGATCGCGGAGGGCATCCCGGTCGAGGGCATGGAGTCGCTCGCACCGGCGCTCGTGCAGGACCTCGTCCCCGTCACGAGCTACCTGCCGGACGCCGCGACCGTGGCCGTGCTCTCCCCGGAGCGGGTCGCCGGGCGCGCGCACAGCCTGGCCGAGACGAACACCGAGTTCCTGCAGGCCGCGTGGAGCGCCGCGGTCGCCGGGGCACAGGCGCCGATCGACCTCGACGCGGGCAACTTCCTCACCGTGCAGCAGCTCAAGAACGGCTGCGGGGAGCGCACCTGGTGGACGGTCACGCCCTTCGACTCCGGGCTCGACGAGGGCGACCGCGACCGCGTGCTCACCGACGCCGAGGCCGCGGCCGAGGCGGGGGAGTACATCCGCGTGCGCGCCGAGGCCATCCCGAGCTTCGCTGGGAGCGCGGACGGTGCCGTCGAGCACGTCAAACACCTGGTCGACGACGGCTGGGCGGTCGTCGTCACGGCGCAGGGCAAGGGGCTCGTCGAGCGCGCGGTGCAGGTCCTGGCGGACGCCGGGGTCGCCGCCCGTGCCGGCGAGCTCACCGCCCCGCCGGAGCCGGGCGTCGCCGTCGTCACGACCGCCTCGGTCGAGGCCGGCTTCGCCACGCCGGACCCCCGGATCGCGCTCCTCAGCGAAGCCGAGTTCTACGGCCGCAGCGTCCAGCAGGGCGCCCGCACCGTCAAGAAGCTCGCGGCCCGCCGCAAGAACGTCGTCGACCCGCTGCAGCTCAAGGCCGGCGACGTCGTCGTGCACGCCACGCACGGCATCGGCAAGTTCGTGGAACTCGTCAGTCGCGAGGTCTCGAGCGGCGGCCGGAACGCCGTGAAGACGCAGCGCGAGTACCTCGTGCTCGAGTACGCGCCGTCGAAGCGCGGCTACCCGGGCGACAAGCTGTTCGTCCCCACCGACCAGCTCGACCAGCTCTCGCGGTACGTCGGCGGCGAGAGCCCGACGCTGTCGAAGATGGGCGGCTCGGACTGGGCGGCCGCGAAGTCGAAGGCGCGCAAGGCCGTCCGCGACATCGCGGTCGACCTGGTCAAGCTGTACTCCGCGCGCATGGCGTCGAAGGGGCACGCGTTCGGCCCCGACACCCCGTGGCAGCGCGAGCTGGAAGAGGCGTTCCCGTTCGCCGAGACCGCCGACCAGCTGACGACCATCGACGAGATCAAGCGCGACATGGAGCGCCCGATCCCGATGGACCGCCTGCTGTCCGGCGACGTCGGCTACGGCAAGACCGAGGTCGCGATCCGCGCCGCGTTCAAGGCCGTGCAGGACGGCAAGCAGGTCGCCGTGCTCGTCCCGACGACCCTGCTCGTCCGCCAGCACATGGAGACGTTCCAGGAGCGCTTCGCCGGGTTCCCGGTGCACCTCCGCGCACTGAGCCGCTTCCAGTCCGAGAAGGAGTCGAAGGAGACCATCGCGGGTCTCGCCGACGGCACCGTCGACATCGTCATCGGCACGCACCGGATCCTGTCGCAGAGCATTCAGTTCAAGGACGTCGGCCTCGTCATCATCGACGAGGAGCAGCGGTTCGGCGTCGAGCACAAGGACCAGCTCAAGAAGCTCAAGACCAACGTCGACGTCCTGGCGATGTCCGCGACGCCGATCCCGCGCTCGCTCGAGATGGCGGTCACGGGCATCCGCGAGATGTCCACGCTCGCCACCCCGCCGGAGGACCGCCACCCGATCCTGACCTTCGTCGGACCCCAGTCCGACCTGCAGGTCGCCGCGGCGATCCGGCGCGAACTGCTGCGCGAGGGCCAGGTGTTCTACGTGCACAACCGCGTCAAGGACATCCAGTCCGTGGCGTCGCACCTTGCCGAGATCGTCCCCGACGCCCGCATCCAGGTCGCCCACGGGCAGATGTCCGAGGGCGCCCTCGAGCAGGTCATGGTCGACTTCTGGGAGCGGAAGTTCGACGTCCTCGTGTCGACCACGATCGTCGAGACCGGCCTGGACATCGCGAACGCGAACACGCTCATCATCGACAAGGCGGACAAGTACGGCCTGTCCCAGCTGCACCAGCTGCGCGGTCGCGTCGGTCGTGGGCGGGAGCGCGGCTACGCGTACTTCCTCTACGACGCCGACAAGCCGCTGTCCGAGACCGCGCAGGACCGCCTCGAGACCATCGCCGCGAACAACGAGCTCGGCGCGGGCATGCAGGTCGCCATGAAGGACCTCGAGATCCGCGGTGCGGGCAACCTGCTCGGTGGCGAGCAGTCCGGCCACATCGCGGGCGTCGGGTTCGACCTCTACCTGCGGATGATCGGCGAGGCGGTGTCGCAGTTCCGCGGGGACGTCGCCGAGGGGCAGACAGAGCTCCGGCTCGAGATCCCGGTCGACGCGCACATCCCCGAGGACTACGTCGAGTCCGAGCGGCTCCGGCTCGAGGCGTACCAGAAGCTCTCAGCGGCCTCGGCCCCGACGGCGCAGCCCGAGGCGATCGACATGGTGCTCGACGAGCTCACCGACCGCTACGGCCAGCCGCCGCAGGCCGTGCTCACCCTGGTCGAGGTCTCCCGGCTCCGCCGGATGGCGCAGCAGGTCGGGCTGTCCGACGTGGTCGTGATGGGCTCGAACCTGCGGGTCGCCGGCAAGGAGCTCGCTGACTCGGCACAGGTCCGGCTCAAGCGGATGTTCCCGGGTGCGCGCTGGTTCCCGCAGCAGAACGCGTCGAGCATCCCGCTCCCCAAGCCGCACGGCGAGTCCCTGCCCGACGACGGCCTCATCCAGTGGGTGGAGAGCATCCTCACCGCCGTCTACGGGGCGTCGAAGACGCCGGCCGAGGCACCGGCCGCCTGAGCGGCGACCTCTGGACGACCGGGAGGCACGGTGCTAGCTGGCACCCCTTCCTCGCAGGCTCGGTCGGCGCGCCCCGCGCAACGCTTCGCGTTGCCGCTGAGCGGGGCGCGCCCGTCCGTCAGTGGGTCACCACCCGTGGGTCGTGACCGCTACTCGGTCGCCTCCGCCTCGAACAGTTCGCGCCGAGCGCGGTACCGCCGCGCACGCAGGCTGACGACGACCGCGGAGGCGACCATCGCGATGCCCGAGCCGACGAGGACGGCGAGGACGCCCTCGTCCAGGACCTCCTCGCTGCGCGCGAAGGCCAGTTCGTTCATGAGCAGCGACACCGTGAAGCCGATGCCGCCGAGCACCCCGACGGTGACGATCGAGCCGAACGACAGCGTCGAGCGCCCGGGCGCGCGGAAGGCCCGCGTCGCGATCGCGCCGAAGACGGTGATGCCGATGAGCTTGCCCACCGGCAGGGCCAGGACGACCGCCCAGAACGTGGGGGAGAGCTCGCCGAGGCCGACGCTCGGCACCACGACCGCAGCCGAGGCGAACGCGAACAGCGGCAGCACGACCGCGTTCGACCACGGCTCCACGCGCTCGTGCAGCACGTGGCCGGGCCGACGCGGGAGCACCAGGCCGAGGGCGACGCCGGCGATCGTCGCGTGCACGCCGGAGTGGTACACGAGCCACCACGTGACGAGGCCGACCGCGACCATCGCGAGGATGATCCACGCCTGACCGGTGCGTCCCGGGCGGAGCAGCCGCCCGAGCAGGGCGAACACGAGGAGTGCGACGACCGCGCCCCCGAGGGCGGCGAAGTCAGTGCCGTGTGCGAACACCACGGCGATGATGACGATCGCGATGAGGTCGTCGAGCACCGCCAGCGCGAGCAGGAACACCCGGACGGTCGAGGGGAGCCCGCGGCCGAACATCGCGAGGACACCGAGGGCGAACGCGATGTCCGTCGCGGTGGGGATCGGCCAGCCGTGCTGGTACGACGTGCCCGTGGTCACGGCGAGGTACACCAGGGCCGGGACGACCACGCCGCCGACCGCTGCGATCGCCGGGATCACCGCCGTCCTCGGGTTCGAGAGCTCACCCTCGAGCAGTTCGTGCTTCAGCTCGATCGCGACGAGCAGGAAGAACACGGCGAGCAGGCCATCGCTGATCCAGTGCGACACCGACAGGTCGAGACCGACCACACCCCACGGCGAGTGGGCGTCGAGCAGTCGTTCGAGGCCTGGACCGAGCGCGGTGTTCGCGACGACGAGGCCGAGGACGGCGGCGGTCAGGAGCGCGATCGCGCTGAAGCGGGGGGAGCGGACGAGTGCCAGCATGGATCTCCGGGTTCGGGGTACGGGTCGACGACCGTCGACCAGACTTCCCGACACACCATGGCCAGGCTACCGGACCGGCCTGCGTGCGAGCATGGCGCCATGACCGCCGTGGAGGACCTCGTCACCGTCGTCGACCGACTGCTCGCGCCAGAGGGTGGGTGCGTCTGGAACCGGGCGCAGACCCACGCCTCGCTCGCGCGGTACGTCGTCGAGGAGTCGTACGAGCTGGTCGACGCGATCGACGCCGACGACCGCGATGAACTCCGGGAGGAGCTCGGCGACGTGCTGTACCAGGTGGTGTTGCACGCGGGGCTGTCGGCGGCCGCCGGGGGCTTCGACCTCGAGGACGTGGCCGCCGGGGTCCGGGACAAGATGGTCCGCCGGCACCCGCACGTGTTCGGGGACGAGCACGCCGACACCGAGGACGAGGTCGTGCGCGTCTGGCGTGCGGCGAAGGCGGCGGAGAAGGCCGGGCGACGGAGCGCGTTCGACGGGGTGCCGCGTGCGATGCCGCCGCTCGAGCGGGCTGTGAAGCTGCTCGAGCGGTTGGACGAGCGGGGGGACGCGGGGGCGGTGGTCGAGCGGGTCGGAGCCGGCGGTTCTGCTGCTCACCCCGGCGCGGACGAGCGGTGGGGGATCGAGATGCTCGCGCAGGTCGCGGCGGCACGGGCTGCGGGGGTGGACCCGGTGGCGGGACTCCGTGCTGCGGTGGCGCGGCTCGAGGAGGTCGGGCGCGAGGGGGAGTGACGGGCGTGTGCAGGCCAGGGCGATGCTCGCGACCGGGCGTCGCGCCGGCGACTGACGCGTCCGGGAACGACGGGCCCGGGAACGACGTGCTCGGGAACGACGCGTCCGGGAACGACGGGCTCGGGAACGACGTGCTCGGGAACGACGCGTCCGGGAACGACGCGTCCGGGAACGGAGAAGCGGGCGTCCTCCCAACCCGAAAAAGGAGGACGCCCGCGAGCGGGCCACGGCGCGCCAGGGAACGCGCCGACAGGGACACCCGCTCGAACCGCGGGGCCTGTTGCAGCACATCGGCCCCGCGAACGGCCCGGTGATCGGATCAGGAGACCACCGGACCGAGGTTCTGCATGCAGAGTATCAGTAGGTCGGCACTCGTGCAAGCGCGGCGTCGGACTCTGGCAGGATTGCGGGCATGGCGACGACCGTGACGGCTCCCCGTGGCATGCGTGACTTCCTCCCCGCGGAGAAGGCCCGTCGGGAGCACGTCCTCGGCGTGATCCGGGGCGTGTACGCGCGACACGGGTTCGACGAGATCGAGACGCCCGTGGTCGACGACGCCGCACGCCTGCACTCCGGTCTCGGCGGCGACAACGAGAAGCTCGCGTTCGCGGTCATGAAGCGCGGACTGTCCACCGAGGACCTGCAGCAGGCTGAGGCGCCGCTCGACCTCGCCGACCTCGGGCTGCGGTTCGACCTCACGGTCCCGCTCGCCCGCTTCTACGCCTCCCACCGTTCGGAGCTGCCCACGGTCTTCCGCTCGGTGCAGATCGCGCCCGTCTGGCGTGCCGAGCGCCCCCAGAAAGGCCGCTACCGCCAGTTCGTGCAGTGCGACATCGACGTGCTCGGCGAGCCCGGGCAGCTCGCCGAGATCGAACTGATCCGTGCGACCACGGCGGCGCTCGACGCCCTCGGGATCGCGGGCACGACGATCCGGATCAACGACCGTCGGATCCTGCTCGGGCTCCTCGCCTCGTGGGGCATCACCGAGCCGGCGACGGCGGACCGGGCCCTCATCACGATCGACAAGCTCGACAAGATCGGAGCCGACGGCGTCGCAGCCGAACTGCGCGAGGTCGTCGGGGCCGAGCTGCCCGGGCTCGAGGACACGATCCGTGCGCTCGAGTCCGCCGACTGGGACGCGGTCCGGGGTGCTGCCTGGCTGGAGCCGGACGCGTTCGCCGACCTCCTCCGCCTGCGGGAGGCCCTGCCGGGGGTCGACCTGCGCTTCGACCCGACGCTCGTGCGCGGCATGGGGTACTACACGGGGACGATCTTCGAGGTCGCGCACCCGGACTTCGGCTACAGCCTCGGCGGCGGCGGCCGGTACGACGGCATGATCGGCCGGTTCCTCGGCCAGGACGTCCCGGCGGTGGGCTTCTCGCTCGGCTTCGAGCGGCTCGTCGACCTCGTGACGCTCCCGGAGTCCGCCGAGTCCGACGCCGTCGTGCTCGTGCACGACAAGGACGTCGACCCGGTCCGGCTCGCCGCGCTCAAGGCCGAGGCGCTCGGGTCGCACCGTCGGGTCCGCCTGGAGCGCCGGACGAAGAACACCAAGAACCTGCTGGCCGGACTCGCCGCCCAGGGCTTCGACGCCTTCGCCACGGTGCGCGCCGACACCGAGACGCTCGACGGCGTCGAGTTCCGTCCACTGGCCTGACGCACGACACCTCCGCTCCGCCGCGCGTCGGTAGGATCGGACCCGCAAACACCACCACCGAACTCGTAGGGAGTACCCCGTGGCCCAGATCGATGCCGTAGGAGCACGCGAAGTCCTCGATTCCCGAGGCAACCCGACGGTCGAGGTCGAGGTCCTCCTCGACGACGGCGTGGTCTCGCGCGCGCTCGTCCCGTCCGGTGCATCCACCGGCGCGTTCGAGGCGTACGAGCTCCGTGACGGCGACGCGAACCGCTACGGCGGCAAGGGCGTCCTGAAGGCCGTCGACGCCGTCCTCGACGAGATCGGCCCGGCGCTCGAGGGCTTCGACGCCACCGACCAGCGCCTCGTCGACGCCGCGCTCATCGAGCTCGACGGGACCGAGAACAAGTCGCGCCTCGGTGCGAACGCGATCCTCGGTGCCTCGCTCGCCGTCGCCCGCGCCGCCGCCGACTCGGCCGACCTGCCGCTGTTCCGCTACCTCGGCGGCCCGAACGCGCACACGCTGCCGGTCCCGCTGATGAACGTCGTCAACGGTGGTGCCCACGCGGACACCAACGTCGACATCCAGGAGTTCTTCCTCGTGCCCTACGGCGCCGAGAGCTTCTCCGAGGCGCTCCGCTGGGGCGTCGAGACGTACCACGCCCTCAAGGGCGAGCTGAAGAAGCAGGGCCTCGCGACCGGCCTGGGCGACGAGGGCGGCTTCGCCCCCGAGCTCGCCTCGAACCGCGCCGCGCTCGACTTCCTGCTCGCCGCGATCGAGAAGGCGGGCTTCACCCCGGGCAAGGACATCGCGCTCGGCCTCGACGTCGCCGCGACCGAGTTCTTCCACGACGGCAAGTACGCGTTCGAGGGCAAGCAGCTCTCGAGCGAGGAGTTCACCGGGTACTTCTCGGACCTCGTCGCGAACTACCCGCTCGTCACCATCGAGGACGCCCTGGCCGAGGACGACTGGGAGGGCTGGAAGCACCTCACGGCCGAGCTCGGCTCGAAGCTCCAGCTCGTCGGCGACGACCTGTACGTCACGAACCCGAAGCGCCTCCAGCGCGGCATCGACGAGCAGGCCGGCAACTCGATCCTGGTCAAGGTGAACCAGATCGGCACGCTGACCGAGACCCTCGACGCCGTCTCCCTGGCGCACCGCCACGGCATGACCGCGATCCTGTCGCACCGCTCGGGCGAGACCGAGGACACCACGATCGCGGACATCGCGGTCGCCGTCGACGGTGGGCAGATCAAGACCGGTGCCCCGGCCCGTTCGGACCGTGTCGCGAAGTACAACCAGCTCCTCCGCATAGAAGAGGAGCTCGGCGACGCCGCGGTCTACGCCGGCCGCACGGCGTTCCCGCGTGCAGCCGCGCTGTAACCCACGACACCACCGAGACGCCGTCCTCCTCCGGGAGGGCGGCGTCTCGTCTTTCCCGGGCTCTGCCCCCGCCCGTCGCGCGGGCCACATCTGGCACGCTCGGCCCCGAGCGGCGACAGGTTTCGCCCGCTCGACGGACCACCGGCGGCGTGTTGTGCCCGCTCGGGCCGACGGGGGTGACGGGGGCGACGGCGCGGCGGGGAGCACGGGCGGGAGCACGGGCCACGGAGCGACAGGGTGACAGGACGATGGCGAACGCGGTCGGCGGAAGCGACCACACGCCGGGACGGGACCGGCGGGGCGGGCCGGCACCGCGCCTCCAGGCCGGCTGGGAGGCGACCCCACGCCCGCGTGCCGGTCCCGGTCCGACCCGCCCAATCGGGTTATCGTCGTGACGTGCCCAGCCAGAAGCCCCGCGTCCGCCGCGTCCCCGTGGCCATGCCGGCGACCGGCGGCCACGAGCAGCCCTGGTACCGGACCATCCGGTTCTCCGGGTTCAGCCTGCTCATGCTCGCGATCATCGTGCTGTTCGTCGTGGTGCTCGCCCCCTCGCTCCGGACGCTCGTGCAGCAGCAGGAGCAGATCGCCCAGCAGCAGCGCGAGGTCGCCGCGCAGAAGGCCGACGTCGCGCAGAAGAAGCAGGACGTGGCCCGCTGGGACGACCCGGCGTACATCGAGGCGCAGGCCCGCGACCGGCTGCTCTACGTCTACCCGGGCGAGGAGAGCTACCTCGTGATGGGGTCCGGCGAGGGCCCCGGGGACACGAAGGCCCGCACCGACTCGGGCAGCCCGGTGAGCTCGACCGTGCAGACGCCGAAGGTCGACTGGGTGCAGGCGATGCTGTCCTCGGTGCTCGAGTCCGGGCTGACGAAGAAGACCACCGACCAGCTCGTCGCACCGGACGTCTCGGGCACCGGCGACCCCACGGGCGCGGCCACCAGCGACACGAAGTAGGCCGAGCGCCGGGACTCGGGTAGGCTCACGTGCCCGTGACGACCCCTCCCTTCGACCCGCCCTCCGAGCACGACGTCCAGGTCGTGTCGGCGCAGCTCGGCCGACCGGCGCGCGACGTCATCGGGATCGCGGCACGCTGCGTCTGCGGCAACCCCACCGTCGTGTCCACGAAGCCGCGGCTGGGCAACGGCACCCCGTTCCCGACGCTCTACTACCTGTGCCACCCGGCGGCCACCGCCGCCGTGAGCACCCTCGAGGCGAACCAGGTCATGCCGGAACTGGCGGCCCTGCTCGAGGACGATACCGTGGCGGCGCAGTACCGTGCCGCGCACGAGTCCTACCTGGCCGACCGTGAGTCGATCGAGCACGTCGACGAGATCGACGGCATCAGCGCCGGTGGCATGCCCACCCGCGTGAAGTGCCTGCACGCGCTCGTCGGCCACGCCCTCGCTGCCGGACCCGGCGTCAACCCCATCGGCGACCTCGCGCTCGAGCGCATCGAGTGGTCGCCCTCCCGGTGCGAGTGCCGGGCGTATGATGGCATGGCAGACGCCGGAGTCGGGGCGGGTGGCGGCGAACTCTGACCAGCCTCCCGGCAACCACCCCACTCCAAGGAGATCATCCCCCGTGCCCAAGATCCTCGTCGTCGGCGGCGGTTACGCCGGTTTCTACACCGCCTGGAAGCTCGAGAAGCACCTTCGTCAGGGCGAAGCCGAGGTCACCATGGTGGACCCGCTGCCCTACATGACGTACCAGCCGTTCCTGCCCGAGGTGGCCGCCGGCTCGATCGAGCCGCGTCACGCGGTCGTCTCGCACCGTCGTCACCTCAAGAAGACCCGCGTCGTCACGGCGAAGGTCACGAAGGTCGACCACGCCACCAAGACCGCGACGATCACCCCGGCCGAGGGCGAGGCGTGGGAGGAGTCCTACGACCAGATCGTCATGACCGCCGGTGCCGTCTCCCGCACGTTCCCGATCCCGGGCGTCGCGGACGAGGCCATCGGGCTGAAGACCATCGAGGAAGCCGCGGCGATCCGCGACAAGATCCTCGTGAACTTCCACAAGGCAGCGACCCTGCCGGCCGGTCCCGAGCGTGACCGCCTGCTCACGGTCGTCGTCGTCGGTGGCGGTTTCGCCGGCATCGAGGTGTTCGCCGAGCTCCGCTCCTTCGCGTCCGACCTGCTCAAGAGCTACCCCGAGCTGTCCTTCGACGACACGCACTTCCACCTCGTCGAGGCGATGGGCCGCATCATGCCCGAGGTGTCGCTCGAGACCTCGCACTGGGTGCTCGAGAACCTCGCGTCCCGCGGTGCCACCGTGCACCTCGAGACGCAGCTCGCCTCGGCCGAGGGCGGCGTCTGCCAGCTCAAGGCGAAGGACGACTCGATCGAGACCATCGAGTCCGACCTCATCATCTGGACCGCCGGCGTCATGGCGAACCCGATGGTCAAGGGCACCGACTTCCCGCTCGAGCAGCGCGGCCGCATCCGCGTCCAGCCCGACCTGCGGGTCGTGGACGACGAGGGTGTCGTCGCCGACGCGTGGGCCTGCGGCGATGTCGCGGCCGTGCCGGACCTCACCGGCGGCGGCGTGGGCGGCTTCTGCGTCCCGAACGCCCAGCACGCGGTCCGTCAGGCCAAGCAGCTCGCGAAGAACCTCGTCGCCGTGCTCCGTGGCGAGGCGACGAACGACTACAAGCACGAGAACCTCGGCGCCGTCGCGGGCCTCGGTCTCGGCATCGGTGTCTTCCAGTCCGGCAAGTTCGCGATGAAGGGCTTCCTCGCCTGGGGCGCCCACCGCGGCTACCACGGCCTGGCGATGCCGTCGTGGGAGCGCAAGTGGCGCGTCATCGGCGACTGGGTGGGTGGCTTCTTCCTCGGCCGCGACATCGCGTCGCTCGACGACCGCGAGACCCCTCGTGCTTCGTTCGAGGCCTGGGCCTCGCGGCCGAAGCCCGCGGTCGAGGCGTCGGCTCCGGCCGCCGCGGCGCCGGCCCCGGAGGAGGGCAAGCCCGCCGACGCGGCCGGCCCCGCGTACGCGACGCCCGCCGAGGACGTCTCGAAGGACGCGCAGCCGGTCGAGGCCGCTGCCGACGCCAAGTAGGCGTCGCACCGCACGCACGCACGACACGACGGCCGTCGCCCCGGTGGGGCGGCGGCCGTCGTCGCGTCGGTAGGCTGTTGCGGCTGCGCCCCCGTGGCCCAACCGGTAGAGGCATGCGACTTAAAATCGCCGAGTTGTGGGTTCGAGTCCCACCGGGGGTACGGAACGGGTCCCGTCATGCGCCTTACAATCGCCGAGTTGTGGGTTCGAGTCCCACCGGGGGTACGGAACGGGTCCCGTCATGCGCCTTACAATCGCCGAGTTGTGGGTTCGAGTCCCACCGGGGGTACGGAACGGGTCCCGTCGTCCGGGTCGCAACGGCCTGGAGGCACGGGGCGGCCCCGCCCCGTCCGTCGCCACTGCGAGGACCACCTAGCATCGTGTCCGTGGTCGGACTCGGAAGCGCCCTCGCGAACCTGCGCAACGCCCTCGGACGCCCCGAGGCCCACGTCGAGGTCGTCGACGGCGAGACCGTCCCCACCGGCATGCTCCTCGGCACGTTCGGCGCCCTGCTCCTCGACGCCGGCAGCTCCGTCACCGACGTCCGCTCGGCGCTCGAGAAGGCCCGCGACGCCGCCGGGGTGGGGCCGACCCTCGCCGTGGGGGTCCTGCCCGCGCTCGTGATGGTGAGCGAGGTCGCGACGGGCGCCGCCACGATCGTGAACGCCGAGGGCATCGAGCTCTCCTCGCGCCAGGCAGCCCGCGCGAACCGGCTCGTGCTCGGCCTGGAGAGCGGGTCGATCGGCCTCGCCGAGATCCCCGCCCGCGTCCGGGCCATCCGCGCGGGCACCGTGCCGCCCCCGGCCCTGCCGTGGATCGTCGGCAACGCCCTGACCTCGGCTGGTCTCGCGGTGGTGTTCCGCTGCCCGTGGTGGGCGGTCCTGCTCGCGCTCGGCGTCGGCGCCCTCGTCGGGGTGATCAGCTTCGTGCTGCGCCGCTTCCGCGAGGCCGTCGCGATCATCCCGTTCCTCGGGGCGTTCGTCTCGACGAGCATCGTCGGCCTCGTCGCCGCCGGCACCGGCTTCGACCACGTGCCCCTGTTCGCCGTGTGCGCGCCCGTCGCGGTGTTCGTCCCGGGTGCGCTCATCACGAACGCGCTGCTCGAGCTCACCGCGGCGGACATCGTCACCGGGTCGTCGCGGCTCGTCCAGGGGCTCATCACGCTCGGGTTCATGGCCGCGGGCATCGCCGCCGGCAGCGCGTTCACCGGACTGCGGGTCGACCCGGCCTCCGCGGCGCTCGTGGGGGAGGTCGCCGGCGTCGGCACGGACCGCGGCGGGTGGGAGGCCGTGCCGTCCTACTGGGTGTCGTGGGTGGCGGTCGTCGGGCTCGCGGTCGGCCTCGGCCTGGTCTTCCGGTCCGGGTGGCGGCTGACGCTCGTGTCCGTCGCGGTCATGATCACCGCCTACGCGGTGGTGAGTGGCACGACGCCGGTGTGGGGAAGCGTCGTCGCGACGGGAGCGGCGGCGGCCCTGCTGTTCGTCGCGACCCGACTGCTCGAGCGGCTCGTGCCCGTGATCCCGGCGACCGTGTCGTTCTTCCCCGCGTTCCTGCTCCTCGTCCCCGGGACGGTCGGGCTGGTGGCGGTCGCGACGTTCGACCCGCAGGCGCTCGGCGTCCCCCTCGCGACGTTCGTGTCGCTGTGCATCGGGACGAAGATCGGCGGCCTCCTGCCCGGGCTCTTCGCACGTAACGCACCACACCCGCGCGCGGACGCGACCGACGCGGCCCGCTGAGTGCGGCGGTCGCCGGGACGGGACGGACGACGGACGGGAGGCGCGTGACGGGCCCGCCCCGTGCCTCCCGTCCGGTGTCCACGCACCACGTGACGGACGTCGCGGTTCAGCGTGCCGTGTCGCCGCCGACGGCGGCGCCGGGTCGGCGCTGCCACCACCAGCCGACGACCAGGAGGGCCACCGCGGCCGTCGCGACGGCGGTGACGACCCCGGGGCCCGTCGGCCGGACCGCCGAGCCGGCGTAGACCGCGGCCGCCAGGGCGAGGGACGCGACCGCGAGACCGACGTACCGGCCCCGTGCCGCGTCCAGCAGCGTGGCACCCGCGGAGCCGGCGACCGGGACGAGCGACACGACCAGCGCACCGATGCCGCCGACGCAGAGCGTGGTGGCGAACTCGGAGCCGAGCGCGGCCCAGAAGCCGGTGTCCGGCGTCACGGAGTGCAGCGTCCAGCCGACCACGGTGACGACCAGGAGTGCGCCGGTGCGGGCGGTGGCGCTGCGGACACCCGCGGCCAGAACGGACCCGAGACGGAGCGCGCCGGTGTCGGCTACCGGGCGGCCGACCGGGACGAGGACGGCGCCCACGACCAGGGCGGGGGAGACGTCGGTCGTCCGGGTGAGCGCGCAGGCGACGAGCGCGGCGAGGACGAGCCAGGGCGAGACGTGGAAGCCGACCGTGCCGCGGTCGCGCCCCGCGGCCCAACGGGTCGCGACCACCACGGCCGCGGTGAGGACGGCCGAGCCGGCGAGCACGGCGACGGCGAGGCGGACGTAGCGGGCCTCGAGACCGACCCCGACGCCGAGCAGCGTCGCGACCGTGACGATCCCGACACCGAGCGCGACGGCGGCCCAGGTGGGCAGCACGTCGTCGCCGAGGCGACGCTCGGCGCGCGTGCGGTTCCGGCCGAGGACACCGGCGAACGGGTTGCGCAGCCACGACGTCCGGAGGCGTCCCCGCGCCGCCGCGCCGACGAGGGCGAGCGGCGTCGTGACGAGGACCAGGAACCCGGCGGCGACCGCGGTCGCCACGAGGACGGTGCCCCACGAGAACGACGCTGCCAGCGACGGCACCCCGCGGTCGTAGGTCGTCGCGGCCGCCCAGTCGCCAGCGGGACCGGACCAGTCCGGGACGCCGCGGCTCCCGGGGTCGCCCGCGGTGCCGCTGCCACCCGTCGTGCCGCCGGGGTCGCTGCTCGCGCTGCCAGGCACGACGCCGCCCGCGGTCGGCGTCGTGCCGGGCGTGGCGCCCGCGGTCCGGCCCGGGGGACCGGTCGGAGATGCGTTCGACGCCGTGCTCGACGGGGTGCCAGGTGCCGTGCTCGGGGACGTGGTGGAGCCGCTCGCCCGGACACGGATCGCGGGGGAGGACGGGGAGACGTTGCCCGCGGCGTCCTGCTGCAGGGCGGTGACCGCGTGCGTGCCCCCGCTCAGGACCGAACCCTCGGTCGAGCAGCGCCAGCGGCCGTCGTCGCCGACCCGGGTGCGGCAGACCGGAGCGCGGTCGACGTACGCCGTGACGGTGGCGCCCGGCTCGCCCGAGCCCGCGATCGTGGTCCCCGCGGCGTCGATCGTCGACCCGGACCGCGGCGTCTCGATGCGCGGGGCGGACGGCGGCGTGCGGTCGAGCGTGACGGTGCGCGGCGTGGACGCGGCACTGCGGAGGTCCGACCGGTAGCCGCCCGCGGTGCTCGCCGTCTGCGAGGCCGTCACGGTGAGGCGGCCGTCCTGCGCGGCTACCGACCCGAGCGCCACGGTCCAGGTGCCGTCGGCGCGCACGGTGGCGACCGCCTCGCCGCGGGCGCCGACGACGCCGACGGTGACCGTCGCGCCGGGCAGGCCCGTGCCCGAGAGCGGACCCGCGGTCGGACCGGCGGTGGTGACGGACGGCGGGACGACGACGTCCGAGGCGGGGGCGCTCGACGAGCCCAGTACGGTGTCGTCGCGGTCCGTGACGCTGAACACCTGCTGCGGACCCGAGCGGACCGTCGCCATGCAGGCCCAGGAACCGTCGGCGCCCACCGTCGCGGTGCAGCCCGTCCCGACCGGACCGGTGATCCGGACGGTGTGTCCGGGGGTGCCGGTCCCGTGCAGGCGGACGGTCGCGGTCGTGACGTCGCCGGGGTCGGCGATGGTCGGGCGGACGGCGGGGCGGTCGGTGGGGGTCGGTGTCGGGGAGCCGGAGCCCGAGCCGCCGGCGTCGGGCGGGAGCGAGCCGAGCAGGGGTGCCGGGGTGCCCGTGGGGGCGGGGGTGGCCTTGGTGGCGGTGCGTTCGGCGGGTGCGGCTGTTGCGGCTGTCGTGTCGGCTGTGCCGTCGGTCTCGGTGGTGGTGGTGGCTGCGGGCGCGGCGGCGTCCGGCGTGGCCACGCCTGGCTTCGCGGTGCTGGTCGCGGTCGTGGACGTGGACATGGACGAGGTGGCGGCCGTCGCCTCGGCCGGGGTGCCCAGCACGAGCGCGCCGGACAGGGCGAGCGCCGCCGCCGCGGACAGGGCGGCGACCGTGCCGACGAGTCGCCGGGCGCGGGGTCGACGGACGCGGCCGTCGCCCCCGACGGCCGTCTCGTCCACATTGTCCCCGAGCGTGTTCACCGCCTCCATCAGACGTGATCCGCGCGCCGCGGTCAATCCGCCGCACGGATGATGTGTCCGACGGTGCACGAGCCCGCACGGCGCCCGGACGCCCGGTGGACGCCACTCGGGAATCACCCGTGAACCGTGGCCGCGGTCGGTCCTCCCGGGAGCGCCTCGGTAGGATCGTGGGCGGCCCTCGCACGGCCACGCACCGCCCGCGGCACGCCGCGCGGTACCCGACGCGCAAAGGAGTACGCCCGATGGACACCGGACTCGTCACGACGCTCATCGTCGTCGCCGTGGTGGTGGTCCTGCTCGTCGTGGTCGGGATCGCCCTCTGGTCGAGCTACCGGTCGCTGATGTCCCTCACGGGACGGGTCGACGCCTCGTGGAACGACGTCGCCACCCACCTGCAGCGTCGCGCGGACCTCATCCCCACGATCGTCGAGACCGTCCAGGGTTACGCCACGCACGAGAAGGCCGTCTTCGCGGACGTCAGCAAGGCCCGGGCGGAGACGCTCAGCGCCGGGGACGCCCCGAGCGCCTCGGTGGCCGAGGGCCACATGCAGAAGGCCCTGAAGAGCGTGTTCTCCGTCGCCGAGGGCTACCCGCAGCTCCAGTCGAGCCAGGCGTTCCTGCAGCTGCAGTCCGAGCTCGTCGAGACCGAGGACCGCATCCAGGCCGCGCGACGCTCGTACAACGGCGGCGTCCGCGAGCTCAACACCAAGATCAAGCACTTCCCCACGTCGACGTTCGCGAGGAGCAAGGGCGTGCAGGAGGCGTCGTTCTTCGAGACCGCCGAGCCCTCGGCCATCGCCGAACCCCCGCGCGTCCAGTTCTGACCGCGTCGGTCCCGGTCGCCCCGCAGCGCGACCGGTGACCGTCAGGCCGCGTCGTCCGTCGGCGTCGACTCGGGAGCGTCGGCGTCGTCCGCTGCGACGTGCGGCACGAGCGGCACACCGAGCGCCCCGGCGACGGCTGCCGCAGCGGTGCCGCGGTCGGTGACCTCGACGCCGTCGAGTCCCTGCCAGGTCGCGGTCCGCCGCAGGGTCTCCGCGAGCCGCTCGGCGTCCAGGTGCTCCCCGGGCTCCTGCCAGGCCGTCCGGACCCGGAGCAGCCCGCGTTGCCGGTCGCTCTTCAGGTCGATCCGCCCGGTCAGCCGGTCGTCCTGCAGGACCGGCAGCACGTAGTAGCCGAACACCCGCTTCGGTGCCGGCGTGTAGATCTCGATCCGGTAGTGGAAGCCGTACATCCGCTCGGCCCGGCGACGGAACCACACGACCGGGTCGAAGGGGCTCAGCACGGCGTCCGCGGCCGTGCGCCGGGGCACCCGGGCGTCGGTGTGCAGCCAGGCCCGATCCTTCCACCCCTCGACCGTCACCGGCACGAGCTCGCCGCGTTCGACGAGCTCGGTCACGGCCGCGGCGGTGTCGTCCGAGCGCAGTCGGAAGTAGTCGGCGAGGTCCGCGCGCGTCGCGACCCCGAGCGCACGGCCCGCGCGCCGCACGAGTTCGGTGACGGCGGTGGTCCGGTCGGGGGCGGTCTCGAGGGCCCCGGGTGCCAGGACCTGCTCGGGCAGCGCGTAGACGCGTTCGAAACCGGACCGTCCGGCGCTCACGACCTCGCCCCAGCGGAACAGCTGCTCGAGCCCGGTCTTCACGTCGCTCCACCCCCACCACGGGCCTCGGCGGACGTTCGCCTCGTGCTCGACGGCGCTCGCGGGCATCGGCCCCTCGACCCGGAGCAGGGCGAGCAGCTCGCGTCGGACACCGGCGGTCCGCTCGACGCCCTCGATCCGGTTCGGGCGAGCGTCACGCTCCCGGAACGCGTCCATGCGCCAGCGGAACAGCGGCAGGTCGGTCCGGGCGACGAACGCCGCCTCGTGCGCCCAGTACTCGGCGTACGGACCGCGACGGGTCATGGTCAGACGGTCCAGCGTGGCCCGGTCGTACGACCCGAGCCTGGCGAACAGCGGCAGGTAGTGGCTCCGCTCGAACACGTTCACGGAGTCGATCTGCAACAGCCCGAGCCGCGCGAACCCGGCCGTGAGCGTCCGGGTCGACACGGTGTCGGCGGGGGCGGCGCCGAAACCCTGCGCCGCGAGCGCGACCCGTCGTGCCTCGGCGGCGGAGAGCGTCGTCCTGACCATGAGGACGACGCTACCGAGCCGCGCCGACACGGCCCGCTGACGCGTATGCCGCATCTGGAACGTCCGATGTGCCGCGTCGGTACACTCGCTGGCATGGCCTGGGGCAAGAAGACGCATCCCGATCCCGTCGTCGAGGACTCGGTGCCCACCGGCATGCGGATCGCCGGCGCTTGGTCGTGGCGCGTGCTCGTCGTGCTCGGGGTCGTCGCGGTGGTCATCTACCTCGTCACGCTGTTCAGCGAGGTGCTCATCCCGTTCCTCATCGGCATCGTCGTGGCGGCGCTCCTCGTCCCGCTGTCGAACTGGATGCAGCGGCACCACGTCCCGAAGTGGATCGCGGTCGTGGTCAGCCTGGTCGGCGGGCTCGCGGCGGTCGCTGGTCTGATCTGGCTCGTCGTCGACCAGATCGCCGCGTCCTACCCCTCCCTGCGCGACCGGACGCTGTCGCAGTACGACACCATCCGCGAGTTCGTCACCAACTCCGGACTCGGAATCAGCCAGGGCGACCTCAACAAGTACCTCAGCCAGGCCACCGACTGGCTCTCGAGCAACTCGGGGTCGATCCTGTCCGGCGTCGCCAGTGCCGGGTCGTCGCTGACGCACCTGCTCGCCGGGCTCTTCGTCGTGATCTTCACCGTGATCTTCCTGCTGATCGACGGCAAGAACGTCTGGCGCTGGACCGTCCGGCTCTTCCCGAAGAAGGCGCGCGCGGCCATCGACGGCGCCGGGGTCGCGGGGTGGACCACCCTGACGAGCTTCATCCGCGTGCAGATCTTCGTGGCGTTCGTCGACGCCGTCGGCATCGGCATCGGTGCGGCCGCCCTGCAGCTGCCGCTCGTCATCCCGATCGCGGTGTTCGTGTTCCTCGGCGCGTTCATCCCGGTCGTCGGCGCGATCGTCACCGGCTTCCTCGCCGTCTTCATCGCGCTCATCTTCAACGGCTGGGTCGCCGCGGTGATCATGCTCGGCGTGATCCTCGTCGTGCAGCAGGTCGAGGGGCACATACTGCAGCCGCTCGTGATGGGCAGCGCGGTCAAGGTGCACCCGCTGGCCGTCGTGCTCGGTGTGACGGCGGCGTCCGGGCTCGCGGGCATCGCGGGGGCGTTCTTCGCGGTGCCGCTCATCGCGACCGTCAACTCCATGGTGACGACGATCGCGAGCGGGCGGTGGAAGGGCCTCGACTCGGACCACGTGCTCGAGGCGAAGCAGCGCGACCACCACGCGAGCGTCGAGGCGAAGCGGAAGCGGCGCTGGCGGAAGCGGCACCCCGACGGCGTGCCCGCTCCCGGCAGCGACGAGCAGCCGACCGCGGCGAAGGGCACCGCGGGCTGAGCGCCTCCACAGGCCGCTCGTCACGAGTTCGCCGTGCGGCCCGGGAGCGACGATGATGGTCCCGTGACCGACACCACCACGCCCCGACCGCAGACCGCCGCGTACCCGACGCTCGCGGACATCGAGGCAGCGCGGGAGACCATCGCCGGGGTCGCACGCGTCACGCCGATGGAGACGTCGCAGTTCCTCGCCGAGCTGCTCGGCTCACCGGTGCACCTGAAGTGCGAGAACCTGCAGCGCACCGGCGCGTACAAGGTCCGCGGCGCGTACAACCGTCTCTCCACGCTCAGCCCCGAGCAGCGTGCAGCGGGAGTCGTCGCCGCCAGCGCCGGCAACCACGCGCAGGGGGTCGCGCTCGCTGCCCGGGAGCTCGGCATCCCCGCCACCATCTTCACCCCGGTCGGCGTCGCCCTGCCGAAGCTGCAGGCGACCAGACACTACGGCGCCGAGGTCGTCCTGCGCGGGCACTCCGTCGAGGAGGCGCTCTCGGCCGCGAAGGACTTCGCCGCCCGGACCGGCGCCGTGTTCATCCCGCCGTTCGACCACCCCGCCGTGATCGCGGGCCAGGGCACGCTCGGCCTCGAGATCATCGACCAGGTGCCGGACGTCGACACCGTGGTCGTGCCGATCGGCGGCGGCGGCGTGATCGCCGGCATCGCCCTGGCCGTGAAGGGCACGGCGGAGCGGCTCGGCCGCGAGATCAAGGTCATCGGCGTGCAGGCCGAGAACGCCGCCGCCTACCCGTCGTCGATCCGAGCGGGGGAGCCGGTCACGGTCGCGACCACGCCGACGATCGCCGACGGCATCGCCGTGGCCCGCCCGGGCGACCTCAACTTCCCGATCATCCGCGACCACGTCGACGAGATCGTCACGGTCTCCGATGACGACACCGCCCGCGCGCTGCTCGTGCTGCTCGAGCGGGCGAAGCTCGTCGTCGAGGCAGCGGGCGCGGTCGGCGTCGCGGCGATCATGTCCGGCGCGGTCAAGGACACCGGCCGCACGGTCGTGCTGCTGAGCGGCGGCAACATCGACCCGCTCATGATGGAGCGCGTGATCACCCGCGGGCTCGTCGCGGCGTCGCGGTACATCGGCATCCGGATCATGCTGCCGGACCGTCCGGGACAGCTCGCCCGTGTCGCGCAGGTCATCTCCGAGGCCGGCGCGAACGTCGTCGAGGTGCTGCACACCCGGCACGGCCAGGGCCTCGTCATCAACGAGGTCGCGCTCGACCTGTCGATCGAGGCCCGCGGCCCCGAGCACGCGCAAGAGGTCATCAAGCGCCTGCACGAGGTCGGGTTCCGCCCCGAGCTCCTCGAGCACTAGAGAACCCGTCAGCGGTCCGCACGGACCGCGCGCGTGGCCGTCAGGGTTCCGTCTGCGACGGGGCGGACGGCCGGGAGGCGCGTGATGCTGCCGTCATGACCCTCACGTCGATCCTCCCCTCGCTCCGCGCTTCGCTCCCCGATCCCCTCGACCCGGTGCTCTGGCCGGCGAGCACCGAGGCGACGACCGACGACGTCCGGGTGCGTGCGGTGTCCATGCAGCGACTCGCGGCGGTCGCGGGGACACCCTGCGTGCACACCGCGGAGCAGGCACCGCCGCGGTACCGCCCGCGCGACTGGGTGCCGCGCGACGTCTGTGTCGCCGTGGCCGCCGTCACCCGGGTCCGGCGGCCCTGGGGCGTGCTGCTCGTCGAGCTCGACGCGGTGCTGCCCGACTGCGCCGTGCTCACCGAGGCCCGGCTGATCGGCCGCCGGTCGGTGGCCCCGGCCGCGGCGGTCACCGTGACGACGAACCCGACGGGGACCGCCGGCCGGGACGCGGTGCTGCCCGGGGACGTCGCGTTGGGGGACCTGGTGTGCTTCCCGTGCGCCCGAGCGCTGACGCACCGCGAGGTCGCGACGCTCTGACGCGCGCGCCGGGCGCCGACGCTCCCGCGTCGATGCCCGTCGAACCGGAGATGCCCGTCGAACCAGAGAACCGACGTGGAACCAGGGCGGGTGCCCGGTTCGACGTCGGTTCTGTGGTTCGTCACGTCCCGCACGGTGCGGGGCCGATCGGGCTACGGCTCGTAGCGCTCGACCTTCGTGACCGTGACGGCGATCTCCTTGCCGTTGGGCGCCGTGTACGTGGTCTCGTCGCCGGCACGCATGCCCACGATGGCCGCGCCGACCGGGCTGACCGGGCTGTAGACGGTGAGGTCCGAGCCGTCCGCGACGATCTCGCGGTTGCCGACGAGGAACGTCGACTCGTCGCCGGCGATCACGGCGGTGACGACCGTGCCGGGTTCGACGGTGCCGTCGAAGTCCGCTTCGCCGACCGTGGCGTGCTTGAGGAGCTCGGTGAGCTGGCGGATGCGCGCCTCGATCTTGCCCTGCTCGTCCTTCGCGGCGTGGTAGCCGCCGTTCTCCTTCAGGTCGCCCTCTTCACGTGCCGCCTCGATGCGGTCCGCGATCTCCTTGCGGGCGGGGCCGGAGAGCTGCTCGAGCTCGGCCGTCAAGCGGTCGTGCGCCTCCTGGGTCAGCCAGGTGACCTGGGGGTCGTTGCTCATGTGGGTTCCCTTCGACAGAGAACGAGACCGGCCGGTGTGGCCGGTCTCGCTCGCGAATCAGACGAGTCTAGGGAACCCAGCAGTCGTGGATCAAGCCGGTCACGCCGCGCGTCGTGGTGTTCACAGGCGTCGTGATGCTGCGGGTGCGTTCGTTCGACGGCGGCAGCGTGACGACCTTCCACCCGACGATCGAGTACGACTTGTCGAGGGCCTGCACGGCGCACTTCGCCTCGGTCCCGGGGTCGACGGACACCTGGGAGTGCACGACGGTCTCGTGGTCGGAGACGACCTGGTAACCGACGTCCGTGCTGTCGAGCCCGTGCGAGCTCTGGTCGAGCCCGGCCCAGACCACCCAGGCGGCGAACACCACGACCACGGCGGCGGCGGCCACGATCGCGAGCAGTCGGGAGCGCTTCCGGTTGCCCGCGGTGCGACCGTAGCGGTCGTCCAGGGTCGCCGCGGTGGCGCCGGCCGGAGCGGTGCGGGTGGCGTCGGGGGCGACGGGGGGAAGCGGTTCGGACAGTTCGGGGCTCCTGGGGTGATTATCCTGGTCCCAGGGTAGGCCACGCCCCGCTGTGCACCGCCCGAATCCCACTCGTCTCCGAAGGGACCCCCGTGCCGTTCCGCCTGCTGGCCGTCCACGCCCACCCCGACGACGAGTCGAGCAAGGGAGCGGCCACCGCGGCGAAGTACGTCGCCGAGGGCCACCAGGTCATGGTCGTCTCGTGCACGGGCGGCGAGGCCGGGGACATCCTCAACGACCACCTCGGCGAGCCGGCGACGAGCCGCGCGCACCGCGACATGGCCGGGTACCGCCGCACCGAGATGGCCGCCGCGCAGGCCGCGCTCGGGATCGAGCACGTCTGGCTCGGGTACCACGACTCCGGGTTGCCCGACGCCGAGCAGGGCGAGACGGTCCGTCCGGGCACGTTCTCCACCGTCCCGCTCGAGTACTCGACCGAGACGCTCGTCCGCGTGGTCCGTCGGTTCCGTCCGCACGTGCTCGTCACCTACGACGAGAACGGCGGCTACCCGCACCCGGACCACATCCGCACGCACGAGGTCTCGGTCGCCGCCTGGCGCGACGCCGCGGACCCGACGAAGTACCCGGCGGCCGGCCCGGCGTGGGCGGTGTCGAAGCTCTACTACGAGCGGACGATGAACCCACGGCGCTTCCGGACGATCTACGACGCCATGCGGGAGCGGAACCCGGAGGACACGGCGCTCGTGCAGCTCGGCGAGTGGGTCGAGCGCTTCGCGGACCGACCGGACCTGTCCACGTCGCACGTCGACGTCCGCGACCACTTCGACGCCCGTGACGCCGCGCTCCGTGCGCACGCGAGCCAGGTGCCGCCGGACAGCGCCTTCTTCTCCTGGCCGAACGACCTCCTCGCGACGGTGTGGCCCACCGAGGACTACCAGCTCGTCGAGGCACGCGTGCCCACCGACCTGCCGGAGTCCGACCTGTTCGCGGGGATCCCCGAGGACGAGGACACCACCGCGTGAGCACCATCACGGCGACGATCATCGCCGCCACGAACCCCAGCCCGAGCCCGTCGACCGTCCCGGACGTCGACGTCACCCCCGGCGTCGCGGGCTTCATCGCCATCGCGGTCGTCGCCGTGGGGACGATCCTGCTCGTGGTCGACATGACGCGTCGCATCCGGCGGACGCGCTACCGCGCCGAGATCCGGGAGCGCCTGGAGCAGGGCGACGCCGGGACCGCGACGGACGAGCCGGAGCGGCGGGCGGCCGAGGACGGCCGCACCGACGTGGGCGACGACACCGAACGCGGGTAGAAGGCACCACCGACGGACTGGCGCGGCCCGCTCAGCGGTGACGCGCCAGCGGCACGCGGGCCGCGCCGACCGAGCTTGCGAGGGAGGCGTGACGGGACCGCCACGCGCCTCCCGTCCGTGACGCGCCCCGGAACGGTCAGCGCACCGGGTGCAGCGCCACGATGAGCACACCCACCCACTGTGCGGCGAACGCCACGACCGTCAGGGCGTGGAAGACCTCGTGGAACCCGAACACCGTCGGGGCGGGGTCGGGACGCTTGAAGCCGTACACGAGCGCCCCGAGGATGTAGGCGAGCCCGCCGGAGAGCACCAGGACCGTCATCGGGACGCTCGCGGCGAAGAACTGCGGCAGCAGCCCGAGCGCGGCGCACCCGAGCACGAGGTAGATCGGGACGTACAGCCAGCGCGGCGCACCGATCCACAGGACGCGGAACGCGATGCCCAGCGCGGCGCCGGACCACATCACCCAGAGCACGACGACCATCAGCGTGTGCGGCAGGGCGCAGATCGCGATCGGCGTGTACGTGCCGGCGATGAGCAGCAGGATGTTCGTGTGGTCGATCCGCTTGAGGACCTTCTTGACCGTCGGTCCCCACGGGAACCGGTGGTACGTCGCGGAGACGCCGAACATCAGCAGGGACGACGCCATGAAGACGGCGCTGCCGGCCTTGGCGGCCGCACTGTCGGCGAGGGTGATGAGCACGACGCCCATCGCGACGGCGAACGGGAACGTGCCGAGGTGGATCCACCCGCGCCAGGCCGGGCGGGGCGGCTCGGTGGCGGCTTCCTCGGTGAACGGGACGTGGGGGAGGGTCGCGGTCTCGTCCTGCATGGGACGACAGTAGGAGGCCTGCCCGAACGGGAGCCGAACATCCGAGGATCGGTGCACTACAGTCGTGCCGTGAGCGGCAGGGTGCAGTGGGCCGGGCGCGGGATCCTCTACCGCGCCTACCAGCGTCGTATCCGTCGCCAGATCGACGGACAGGCGATGCCGAAGCACGTCGCCATGATCGTCGACGGGAACCGCCGCTGGGCGAAGCAGCTCGGGCTCGAGTCCGCGGCGCACGGACACCGGGCCGGCGCGGCGAAGATCCCCGAGTTCCTGGACTGGTGCGACGACCTCGGCATCGAGGTCGTGACGCTGTACCTGCTGTCGTCGGACAACCTGACCGGCCGTGGCGGCGAGGAACTCGAGCAGCTCATCGGCATCATCGCCGACCTGGCCGGCACGCTCGCCGACCACCGCGACTGGCGCGTCCAGCACGTCGGGGCGAACGAGGGGCTGCCCACGGCGCTCGTCGACGCGCTCGAGACCGCCGAGGCGAAGACCGCGGAGCACACCGGCCTGCACGTCAACCTGGCGGTCGGCTACGGCGGCCGCCGCGAGATCGCGGACGCCATGCGGAGCATCGTGCGGGCGCACGGCGAGGGCGGCGGCACGCTCGACACCCTGGCCGAGGTGCTGACCCCGGAGCTCATCGGCGACCACCTGTACACGCAGGGGCAGCCGGACCCGGACCTCGTGATCCGGACGTCGGGCGAGCAGCGGCTCTCCGACTTCATGCTGTGGCAGAGCGCGCACAGCGAGTTCTACTTCGTCGAGGCCTTCTACCCGGACCTGCGCGAGGTGGACTTCCTGCGCGCCGTCCGCGACTTCGGCCTGCGGTCCCGACGCTTCGGCGGCTGAGGGCTCGCCGGAGCCGTCCTGCGGTCGCCGCTCGCGCCGCGTCCTCCGGTGCGTCCGGTGGCCTGCGTTCGCCCGCGCCCGGGCATCCCAGTACACTCACAGGGTTCTCCACCCACGGAAGGTTGCCCCTGTGAACACCACCGAGTACGCCGCCGGCTTCGCCGAGGAGCCCGGCTACCTCGACCACGCCGCGTTCGGTCCCGTGCAGACCGCGGTGCTCGAGGAGCAGCGCGTGCTCGGGACGATCCAGGAGCACATGCGCTTCGGCGCCATGGAGACGCTCGACGAGCAGGACGCCCGTGTCCGGACGGTCGCCGCGCGGCTGGTCGGCCGGCGTGAGGACCAGGTCGTCTCCCAGACCGCGACGACCCCGGGGCTGCTGCACACCGCGTTCGGCCTGACCGGTGGCGTGCTCGTCGCCGCGGACGAGTACCCGTCGCTGCCCCTCGCCCTCGCGAGCGCCGCCTCGGCCACGGGCGGCCGCGTGCAGCCCGTCGTCGTCGAGTCCGGCGCCGGGTGGATGACGCCGTCGCTCATCGCGTCGCGGCTCTCGGACGACGTCACCGCGGTCGCGGTGTCCCTCGTGGACTGGCAGACCGGGTACCTCGCCGACCTCGCCGCGATCCGCGAGGTCATCGGCGACCGGCTCCTGATCGTCGACGCGATCCAGGGCTTCGGCGTCGTGGACGCCCCGTACGAGCTCGCGGACGTCGTCGCGACCGGCGGGCAGAAGTGGCTGCACGCCGGCTGGGGCACGGGCTTCACGGCCTTCAGCGACCGCGCCCTGAACCGCCTGCGCCCGGCGCTGTCCGGCCCGCAGGGCACCACCGGCTGGCCGACCGAGGTGCCCTCGGTGAAGCCCGGGGCCGCCGGGTTCCAGATGACCAGGACCGACCCGGTCGCCCAGGCCCGCACGGCCGTCGCGCTCGAACGGCTCGTGTCCGTCGGCGTGGCCGCGGTGCAGGAGCGGGTCGCCGAGCGGGTCGAGCGGGTCTTCGACATCGCCGACGAGTTCGGGCTGTCCGTCGAGTCGAGCCGCGACCCGCGCGAGCGCGCCGGGATCGTCGTGCTCCGGCCGCCGCAGGGCCGCCTCACCGCGCTGTCCGCCGCCTTCCACAACCACGGGGTCACCGCCACGACGCGGCTCGGGGTCGCCCGGGTGTCGGTGTTCGCGTCCACGACGGACGAGACGCTCGACATGTTCCGCGACGCCTGCCTGTCCTACGCGACCATGCAGTGACGCCGGTCGCGCAGGTGCGCGCGGACCGACGCGAGCCGCGCGGCGGCGTCGCCACGAGCCTCCAGGCCGGAACTGTCCCGTTCACGTGACCGTAACCTGCCGAACAGCGTGTCGGGATGCCGCTGTCGGAGGGCGGACGTAGCTTGGCCCCATCGGGCACCGCGCCCGATCGAAGCGGCCACAGTCGGTGCTTCGGGACCCGCTCCACGGCCGCGTCGAGGACAGTGACCGGGCCGCGCGCGGCCCGGGGATGGAGTGGTCGTGACCTCTCAGAACGTCTCTCGCGGAACTCAGCAGCACCACACCGCGGACTCGTCCACCTCGGTCGCCCAGCGCACGTTCGTGCTCGACACATCGGTGCTCCTCAGCGATCCGCGGGCGTTGTTCCGCTTCGCCGAGCACGCGGTCGTCCTGCCCGTCGTCGTCGTCAGCGAACTGGAGGCCAAGCGCAACGACCCGGAGATCGGGTACTTCGCGCGGCAGGCCCTCCGGCTCCTCGACGAGCTGCGCATCGAACACGAACGACTCGACTTCCCGATCGCCCTCGCCGACGGCGGGTCGTTCCGGGTCGAGCTGAACCACTCCAACCAGTCGGTGCTGCCCTCGGGCCTGCAGCTCGGTGACAACGACTCCCGGATCCTCGCGGTCGCGATGAACCTGGCGAACGACGGACTCGACGTCGTCGTCGTGTCGAAGGACCTGCCGCTCCGGGTCAAGGCGTCGTCGATCGGCATGGCGGCCGAGGAGTACCGCGCCGAGCTCGCCGTCGACTCGGGCTACACGGGCATCACCGACCTGCAGGTGTCCGGCGAGCAGATGGCCGACCTGTACGAGCGCGAGGAGATCCCCTCGTCGCAGCTCGCCGGCGTCCCGGTCAACACCGGGGTGGTCATCCACTCGGAGCGCGGGTCCGCCCTCGGCCGGGTGCACTCCGCCGGGTCCGTCGCCCTGGTGCGCGGGGACCGCGAGGTCTTCGGGCTCCGCGGGCGCTCGGCGGAGCAGCGGCTCGCGATCGACGCCCTGCTCGACCCGGAGATCGGCATCGTCTCGCTCGGCGGGTCGGCCGGCACCGGCAAGTCGGCGCTCGCGCTCTGCGCCGGGCTCGAGGCCGTCCTCGAACGGCAGCAGCACAAGAAGATCATGGTGTTCCGGCCGCTCTACGCGGTGGGTGGCCAGGAGCTCGGCTTCCTGCCGGGCGACGCCAACGAGAAGATGAATCCGTGGGCGCAGGCGGTGTTCGACACCCTCGGCGCGCTGGTCTCCGACAACGTCCTGGACGAGGTCGTCGAGCGCGGCATGCTCGAGGTGCTCCCGCTGACGCACATCCGTGGGCGCTCCCTGCACGACGCGTTCGTGATCGTCGACGAGGCGCAGTCCCTCGAGCGCAACGTCCTGCTCACCATGCTCTCGCGCATCGGGCAGAACTCGCGGGTCGTGCTGACACACGACGTGGCGCAGCGGGACAACCTGCGGGTCGGGCGGCACGACGGGGTCGCGTCGGTCATCGAGCGGCTGAAGGGGCATCCGCTGTTCGCGCACGTCACGCTGACGCGCTCCGAACGCTCGGCCATCGCGGCGCTCGTGACGGACCTGCTCGACTCGCCGGACCTGGTGTAGCGCGCGGGCGCTGCGCCCGCGCTCGCTCGCTCGCGCGGCGAGGTTTCGCGCGGAGCGACAGTTCACGCGCTCGCGGGCGCGTGAACTGTCGCCCAGCGCGTGAGGACGGTCGCGGCGTGCGGGCGGTGACCCCACCGACGGACGGGAGGCACGGTGCCAGCCGGCACCGTGCCTCCCGTCCGTCGGTGGGTGCGCCCGTCAGTTCGGGTGCGTCATCGACAGCACGTCCAGAGCGCTGCCGAGCTGCTCCTCGGTGACCTCGCCCCGCTCGACGTGGCCGAGGGCCACGACGGCCTCGCGCACGGTGATGCCCTGCGCGACGGCGTACTTCGCGACCTTCGCGGCGGCCTCGTAGCCGATGACCCGGTTGAGCGGCGTCACGATCGACGGCGAGGACTCGGCGAAGGCCCGCGCGCGCTCGAGGTTCGCCTGGAGCCCGTCGATGGTCTTGTCGGCGAGGACCCGCGAGCTGTTCGCGAGCAGGCGGATCGACTCGAGCAGCGCGGTGCCCATCACCGGGATCGCGACGTTCAGCTCGAACGCGCCCGAGGCGCCGGCCCACGCGATGGTGGCGTCGTTGCCGATCACGCGCGCGGCGACCATGAGCGTGGCCTCGGGGATGACCGGGTTGACCTTGCCGGGCATGATCGACGACCCCGGCTGCAGGTCGGGGATGTGCAGCTCGCCCAGGCCGGTGTTCGGGCCGGAGCCCATCCAGCGCAGGTCGTTGTTGATCTTCGTCAGGCTGACCGCGATGACCTTGAGCGCGCCGGACGCCTCGACCAGGGCGTCACGCGCGCCCTGCGCCTCGAAGTGGTCGAGCGCCTCGGTGATCGGCAGCCCGGTGTCGGACGCCAGCTGCGCGATGACGCGCTGCGGGAAGCCCTTCGGGGTGTTGATGCCCGTGCCGACCGCGGTGCCGCCGAGCGGGACCTCGGCGACGCGGGGGAGCGTCGCCTGCACCCGCTCGACCCCGAGCCGGACCTGGCGCGCGTACCCGCCGAACTCCTGGCCGAGGGTGACCGGCGTCGCGTCCATCAGGTGCGTGCGGCCGGACTTCACCGCGTCGGCCCAGAGCGTCGCCTTGGCCTCGAACGACTCGGCGAGGTGCTCGAGCGCCGGGACGAGGGTGCGGATGAGCGCCTCGGTCACGGCGACGTGCACGGAGGTCGGGAACACGTCGTTCGAGGACTGCGACGCGTTGACGTGGTCGTTCGGGTGCACGTCCGACCCGGCGATCCGGGTGGCGAGCGTCGCGAGGACCTCGTTCATGTTCATGTTCGACGAGGTGCCGCTGCCGGTCTGGTAGACGTCGACCGGGAACTGGTCGTGGTGCTGCCCGCCGATGATCGCGTCCGCAGCCTGCGCGATCGCGTCCGATACGGCCGGGTCGACGATGCCGAGCTCGCCGTTGACGACCGCGGCGGCGCGCTTGATCCGGGCGAGCGCGACGATCTGCGCCGACTCGAGGCCGGCACCGGAGATCGGGAAGTTCTCGACGGCACGCTGGGTCTGGGCGCGGTAGAGCGCCGACGCCGGCACCCGGACCTCGCCCATGGTGTCGTGCTCGATGCGGTAGTCGCCCCCGTGGATGCTGTCCGGGGCGGTGGTCGCGGTGGTGTCGGTCACGTCGTCGTGGTCCTTCCTGTCGTGCTCGCCGGCGCGGTCGCGTCGACGCGGTCGTACGGTCCCGTCGGTGTCGGGGCCTGCGTCGTCGGGGCCGGTCAGGCCTGCCCGACGACGGTGTCGATGGAGACCTCGCCGGTCCCCAGGTCGTAGGTCGCGCCGACGACCGCGAGCCGTCCCTCGGCGATCGCGTCCGAGACGGCGCCGGAGCGCTCGATCACCTGGCGGAGCGTGGCCTCGAGGTGGGCGGCGCCGACGGCTTCCTGCGGCAGGTCGGCGTCGGTGGTGCGGACCTGCTCGACGCTCGGCGCGATGGCGTCGACGAGGGCCTGCAGGTGCGGCGCGGGCACCGGCTCACCGGAGCGGGCGGCGGCGACCGCTCCGCAGCGGGTGTGGCGGAGGACGACGACGAGCGGCGTGCCAAGCGCCACGACCGCGAACTCGATCGAGCCGAGGACGACGTCGTCGACGATCTGCCCGGCGTTGCGGATCGCGAAGAGGTCGCCGATGCCGGCGTCGAAGACGTGCTCGAACGGCACGCGCGAGTCGGAGCACCCGAGGACGGTGGCGAACGGTGCCTGCGAGCCGGTGAGCTCGCCGCGGCGGTCCGGGTCGATCCGGCCGGTGCGGCGCTTGTCGGCGGCGAAGCGGGCGTTGCCCTCCACGAGCAGGCGGAGGGCCTCGGACGGGGTGGCGGCGGCGCGGTCGGGCATGGGCTTCCTCGGGGTCGGGTCGGGCTGCGTCGGGTGGGTCACTGCTGCGTGAACTGCTTCGACACGGCCGCGGCGACGGTCGTGAAGGACGCGTCGTCGGCGGTGCCGGACAGGACGATGGTGTTCCGGTCGAAGGTACCGACCAGCGAGTACGCGTGGTTGCCCGCGTCCTTGCCCTCGGCTCGCCGGTCGTACACGGTCCACTTCGTGCCCGCGATGGTGCGGTCACCGGTGGACGGCTTCTGGTCGAGCTGGTTCGCGACCCACGAGGCGTTCGCGTCGATGCCCTGCTGCAGGCCGATGTACTGCTTGTCGGGCGTGATCAGGCCGACCGTCCAGACCTTGACCCCGTCGGAGGTCTTGTCCTGGAAGTCGGCGCGGTTGGCGCTGTAGTCCTTCGGCAGGTCCGGGGCGGCGAGGGTCACGCCGGGGACGTTCGCCTGCGACGCGATCTGCTGGTAGTCGACGGTCCGGTCCACGGTCTGGTCGGGGCGGACCACGACGAGCACCAGGAACAGCACGATGCCGAGCGAGGCGATGAGGGCGAGCACGAGGTTGAACGCCGTCTGGTGCTCACGACGGGTGCGGCGTGCGGCGTCCTTGCGCGCCCAGGTCTCCTCAGCCGTCTCGGGGCGGCCGAGCTCGGCGACGATCGGGCGGCCGTCGGCGTCGGTCACCGGTCCGCTCCGTCCTGGTCGCCCGCACCGTCAGCGTTCGGACCGGCGGTGGACGCACGGGCGGCGTCGAGCCGGGCACGGGCGCCGACCAACCACTCCTCGCACCGGGCGGCGAGGGACTCCCCGCGCTCCCACAGCGCCAGCGAACGCTCGAGCGTCGCGGACCCCTGCTCGAGCTCCGTGACGACGCGCACGAGTTCGTCGCGCGCCGCTTCGTAGCTCAGCGACTGCACGTCGGACGGCACGGGTTCCTGCTGGGTCGACACCACTCGATCCTACCGAGCACCCTCCGACGCGGCGTACCGGCGGCCGGACCGGTGGAGAACCGTCCAGCGTCGGATCCCGCGGCCCGCGGCGCCGGGCGCGTCCGGCTCGGCGACAGGCCCCGAACCCGTCAGGCCCCGGACCCGTCAGGCCCCGGACCCGTCCGGCCCCGGCCCGTCGGGCTCGAGCGTGCCGGTCGCCGTGCCCGCACCGAGCGTGACGTGCACGGGCGTCGGTCCGGACAGGTCGTCGGTGCCGCGGACGACCCCGCCGTCCGCGGTCTGCACGATGGCGTAGCCCCGGCGCAGCGTGTCCCGGGGGGAGAGGGCGCGGAGCCGGCCGGTCAGGTGCCCGACGTCGCTGTGCGAGCGCTCGAGTCGACGGTCGAGCAGCTCGCGGGCGCGGGAGAGGTCGCGCGCCACTTCCTCTGCCCGGGTGTCCACGAGCCACGCGGTCGACGCCAGGGCGGGGCGGGAGCGGAGCGCGGCGATCCGGTCCGCCTCGACGGACAGGGTGTGCGACAGCCGCAGGCCGAGGCGTGCCCGGGCCTGCCGGACGTTGGCGAGCTCCTCAGCCACGTCGGGCACGACCCGCTTCGCCGCGTCCGTCGGGGTCGAGGCTCGGAGGTCCGCGACCTCGTCGAGGATCGGTCGGTCGGCCTCGTGCCCGATCGCCGAGACGATCGGCGTCGACGCGGCCGCCGCGGTGCGGACCAGCCCCTCGTCGCTGAAGCCGAGCAGGTTCTGGAAGTCGCCGCCGCCGCGGGCCACGATGATCACGTCGACGGTGGGGTCGGCGTCGAGCTCGACGATCGCGGCCGTGACCTCGCCCACCGCCCGTTCGCCCTGCACAGCGGTGTGCACCGTGCGGAACTCCACCTGCGGCCACCGCAGCTGCGCGTTCCGCTTGACGTCCTTCTCGGCGTCGGAGTCCTTGCCGGTGATCAGGCCGATCCGGTGCGGCAGGAACGGCAGGCGCTTCTTGCGGGCGGGGTCGAACAGCCCCTCGGCCGCCAGGGTCCGGCGCAGCCGTTCGAGGCGCTCGAGCAGGTCACCGAGCCCGACGTGCTTCATCTCGACGACCTGCATCGTCAGCGAGCCGCCCTTGACCCAGTAGTTCGGCTTGACGGCCGCGACGACGCGGGCGCCCTGCTTCAGGTCTGACGGCACCCGGGAGCGCACGCTCGACCAGATCGAGAAGGACACGGTCGCGTCGACCTCGACGTCCTTGAGCTTGCCGTAGACGTTGCCGCCGGCGACGTTCCACTGGGTGATCTCGCCCTCGACCCAGGCGACGCCGAGCCGGTCGATCCAGTCGCGGATCTTCGCGCCGAGCAACGCGACGGGCCACGGGTTGTCGGCCGTCGGTGGGCCCTGCTCGATCGCCATGCCCCCATGCTGCCGCATCCCGGCGACACCGCCGGGCCGAGCGACCGCCGACCGGCGACACCGCGTGGCCGCGCGACCGTCGGCGATGCCGGGCCGCGCACCCCGCCGTCCCAGGCCCCGTGCCGCCCGCGCACCTATCATCGGGGGCGTGACGATCACCAACGGCCGAACGGTCCCGCTCGCCCCGCCGCGCGTGCACGCAGCGCGGGGTCGCCTGCGGGACGAGCCGGTCCCGGGCGACAAGAAGGTCCTGCTCGCCGCCCCGCGCGGCTACTGCGCCGGGGTCGACCGGGCGGTCGTCGCGGTCGAGAAGGCCCTGGAGCAGTACGGCGAGCCCGTCTACGTGCGCAAGCAGATCGTCCACAACGTCCACGTCGTCTCGACGCTCGAGCAGCGCGGTGCGGTGTTCGTCGACGACGTCACCGAGGTCCCGCACGGTGCCCACGTCGTCTTCAGCGCCCACGGGGTGTCCCCGGCGGTCGTCGCCGGCGCCGCCGAGCGCGACCTGCACGCCATCGACGCGACCTGCCCGCTCGTCACGAAGGTGCACCGCGAGGCCACCCGGTTCGCGAAGGCCGAGCGCACGATCATCCTCATCGGCCACGCCGGGCACGAGGAGGTCGAGGGCACGATGGGCCACGCCCCCGAACGCACCATCCTGGTGAACGGCCCCGAGGACGTCGCCGCGCTCGAGGTCCCGGACCCCGACAACCTCGTCTGGCTGTCGCAGACCACGTTGAGCGTCGACGAGACCATGGAGACCGTCCGCCGGCTCCGCGAGAAGTTCCCGTCCATCGAGAACCCGCCGTCGGACGACATCTGCTACGCCACCCAGAACCGCCAGGTCGCGGTGAAGAAGGTCGCCCCCGCCGCCGACCTGGTCATCGTGGTCGGCTCGGCGAACTCCTCGAACAGCGTCCGACTGGTCGAGGTCGCGCTCGAGCACGGCGCGAAGGCCGCGCACCGGGTCGACTACGCCGAGGAGATCCGCCAGGAGTGGCTCGACGGCGTCGCCACGGTCGGTGTGACGAGCGGCGCCTCGGTGCCCGAGGAACTCGTCGCCGAGGTGCTCGAGCAGCTCGCGGACGCCGGCTACGGCACCGTCGAGGAGATCGTCACCGCGCACGAGGACCTCATGTTCTCGCTCCCGAAGGAGCTCCGCACCGACGCGTCGGGCAACCCGACGCGTGCGCTCGGCGGGCGTCGCCGGTGAGCGGCGGGGACTGGTCCGCGGCCCCGGCCCGCGAGCCGGGTCACGTCGACGAGACGGCGCTCGGCCGGGAGGCACGCCCCGCCTCCGCCGTGTCGGCTGCCGGTCCCGCGGTCGGCCGGGTCCACGGCCGTCCGGCACCGGAGTACGGCGAGTACGCCCCGGAGGGGTGGGTGAACCCCGTCCTCGAGGCCCAGCGTCGGGAGGACGAGCGTCGAGCCCAGGAGCGCCGCGAGGAGCAGCCGATCGCGATGGCGAAGTCCGCGGCGGCCGCCCAGCAGGTACCGCGCAGCCGGTTCGGCGCGTCCCCGCTCGACTTCGTGCTGACGGTCGGACTGCTCGTCACCGGGCTGTTCTCGACCGTGCAGTCGCTCTCGGTGTCGCAGGTCGCGTCCTCGGTGCGCGAGACCTTCGAGCAGCAGTACACGACCTTCGCGGACCCAGCAGCCCTGTCCACCGCGGCCGTGGTCGGTGCGATCGGCAGCGTCGTCGTGTTCGCGCTGGTGACGTGGTGGTCGATCCGTCGCCTCCGGGCACGCCGACGGACCTTCTGGGTGCCGCTCCTCGGCGGGGTCGTCGCCACGGCGATCAGCGTCACCGCGTTCATCGTGGTCGTGCTGCAGGACCCCAGGTTCCTGCAGGCCGTGATGCAGCACTCCGGCGGCTGAGCCCGCCCGACGAGTGCGCCCGACGAGCCCTACCCGGCCAGGAAGGCGGCGACCGCGCCGTGCAGTGCCGCGAGGTCGTCGACGTGCACGAGCTCACGGACCGAGTGCATCGACAGCAGGCCGACGCCGATGTCGATCGTCGGGATGCCGAGCCGCGTCGCCGCGATCGGGCCGATCGTCGAGCCGCCCGGGATCGTGTTCACGTTGACGAACGGCTGCCACGGCACGCCGGCGGTGTCGCACGCGGCAGCCCAGACCGCCTCGCCCTTCGCCTCGGTCATGTAGCGCTGGTTCGCGCTGGTCTTCAGGAGCGGACCGCCGCCGGGACGCGGGCGGTTCGTCGGGTCGTGCTTCTCCGGCTGGTTCGGGTGCACGAGGTGCCCGGCGTCGCTCGACAGCAGCCACGAGGCACGGAACGCCCGGGCGGCCTCGGACCGCGAGGCGCCGAGGCCCTCCTGCACGCGTCCGAGCACGTCCTCGAGGAACGGACCACCGGCACCGGACGGCGTCGAGGAGCCGATCTCCTCGTGGTCGAACGCGGCGAACACGGGGATGTGCGCGCCGTCCGCGGGGGTGTCGACGATCCCGCGGAGTCCCGCGTGCACGCTCGTCAGGTTGTCCATCCGTCCGGACGCCAGGAACTCCCGCTCGATGCCGATCCGCGCCGGGGCCTGCGTGTCGGCCAGGAAGAGGTCCCACGACACGGCGTCGCCCACCCGGGCACGCAGCCACGCGGTGACGTCCGTGCCGCCGTCGTCGCCGCCCACGCCGACGATCGGGATCGTGTGGCGCTGCCGGTCGATCTCCTTGCCGTCGTTCACCCCGCGGTCGAGGTGGATCGCGAGGTTCGGGATGCGCGCGACGGGCCCGGTGGACACGAGCCGCACGCTGCCGTCGGCGTCGACCACCCGGCCGGCGATCTGCAGGTCGCGGTCGAACCACGTCGACAGGAGCGCTCCGCCGTAGACCTCGACGTTGAGCTGCTCCCACCCGAGGGTCCGCACGGCGGGATTCGGCTTGACGCGGAACGTGGGGGAGTCGGTGTGCGCGCCGAGGATGCGGAACGGGGTCGTCGCGGTCGCGCCCTCCGGCAGTCGCCAGGCGATGAGTGCGCCGTCACGGACGACGACGTAGGCGCCGGCCTCGGTCGGCCACGCGTCGAGCTCGGACAGCTCGGTGAAGCCCGCCGCGACGAGTCGGTCGCGGGCCGCCGCTGCCGCGTGGAACGCGGTGGGGGACTCGGTGACGTACTGGGCGAACTCGGAGGCGATGGCGTCGGCGGTCACCCGACCATCGTGGCACGGCCCGCGGTGCACGACGCCCAGTGGTGACCGGACGCAGGACGGGGCGCGTCCGTCGGACGCGCCCCGTGCCTCCCGTCCGGTGTGGACTAGCCCTTGGTGTGCCCGGCCGAGCCGAGGACCTTCGCCGCCTCGCCGACGCGGGCCGCCATGGCCGTCTCGGCCACCTTGCCCCAGGCGCGGGGGTCGTACTGCTTCTTGTTGCCGACCTCGCCGTCGACCTTCAACACGCCCTCGTAGTTCCGGAACATCGAGTCGGCGATCGAGCGCGTGAACGCGTACTGCGTGTCCGTGTCGATGTTCATCTTGATGACGCCGTTGCGGACGGCCTCGTGGATCTCGTCGTCGGTCGAGCCGGAGCCGCCGTGGAAGACCAGGTCGAGCGGGTTCTCGCCGGTGCCGTGCTTCTCGGCGACGGAACGCTGGATCTCGCCGAGGAGCTCCGGACGCAGCTTGACGCCCCCCGGCTTGTACACGCCGTGCACGTTGCCGAAGGTGAGCGCCGCGATCCAGCGACCCTGGTCGCCCAGGCCGAGCGCGTCGACGACCTTCTCGACGTCGTTCGGGGTCGTGTAGAGCGCGTCGTTCGTGCCCTCGTGCTGGACGCCGTCCTCCTCGCCGCCGACGACGCCGATCTCGACCTCGAGGATCGCGTTGATGTTCCGCGTCTTCTCGATCATGGTCTTGGCGATCTCGATGTTCTCGTCGAGCGGCACCGCGGAGCCGTCCCACATGTGCGACTGGAAGATCGGGTTGCGGCCCTGGCGGACCTCTTCCTCGCTCGCGGCGATGAGCGGCAGGACGAAGCCGTCGAGGGCGTCCTTCGGGCAGTGGTCGGTGTGCAGCGCGACCGTGATGTCGTAGTTCTTCGCGACCTCGTGGGCGAAGCGCGCCATCGCGAGGGCGCCGGCAGCGCGGTTCTTCACGGTGTGGCCGGCGAAGTAGTCGGCGCCGCCCGTCGTCACCTGGAGGATGCCGTCCGAGCCGGCTTCCTGGAGTCCCTGGAGGACGGCGTTGATCGTCTGCGAGGAGGACACGTTCACCGCGGGGTAGGCGAACTTGCCGGCCTTCGCTCGTTCGAGCATCTCGGCGTACTGTTCCGGCGTTGCGATGGGCACTGCGATCTCCTTCGACGTGGTGGTGTCCACGCCGAGCCTAGTCAGGCGGACTGGAGGCGTTACGGGTGCACGTCCGTGCACCCGGTGCGGCTCCTGTGAGGGCGGTGGGTAGGCTCTGGTCGTGACTCCCAGCACTGAGACCGGTTCCCTGTTCCTCCAGCCCGACCGCAACCTGGCGCTCGAGCTCGTGCGTGCGACGGAGGCCGCCGCGATCCGTGCGCAGCCGTGGGTGGGTCGGGGCGAGAAGAACCTCGCGGACGGTGCCGCCGTCGACGCGATGCGCAAGTTCCTCGGCACCGTGAACTTCGACGGCGTGGTCGTCATCGGTGAGGGCGAGAAGGACAACGCCCCGATGCTCTACAACGGCGAGCACGTCGGCAACGGCCACGGCCCGGCCTGCGACATCGCGGTCGACCCGATCGACGGCACCTCGCTCACCGCCGCCGGTCGACAGAACGCGATCTCGGTGATGGCCGTCTCGGACCGCGGCTCGATGTACGACCCGTCGGCCGTGTTCTACATGGACAAGATCGCCGCCGGGCCCGAGGGTCGTGGGGTCCTCGACCTGGAGAAGCCGATCGGCGAGAACATCCGCGCCCTGGCGAAGGCGAAGCACAAGGACATCGAGGACATGCAGATCGCCGTCCTCGACCGGCCCCGCCACGACGAGCTGATCCGCGCGATCCGTGCGACCGGTGCCGGCACGCGCCTGCTGCTCGACGGTGACGTCGCGGGCGGCATCTCGGCGGCGCTGCCCGGCTCGAAGATCGACATGTGCGTCGGTGTCGGCGGGACCCCGGAGGGCATCATCACCGCGTGCGCGATCAAGGCGCTCGGCGGCGTGATCCTCGGCAAGCTCCAGCCCAAGGACGACGAGGAGCGCCAGAAGGCGATCGACGCCGGGCACGACCTGGACAAGGTCCTCGACCAGGACGACCTCGTCACGGGCGACAACACGTTCTTCGTCGCGACCGGTGTCACCGACGGTGTCCTCGTCGACGGTGTCCGCCGTTCACGCGGTGTCATCCACACGGACTCGCTCGTGCTGCGGTCCCGCTCGAACACGATCCGCCGGATCCAGGCTGACCACCGCGCCGAGAAGTGGTTCTGATCCGCCGCACGTGACGGGGATCGCACCCCCAGGCTGACATCGCACCCCGTCTCGGCGGGGTGCGATGTTCGTTCCCGGGTGCAACGCGCCGCAGCGGCCGCTCAGTCCTCGTCGAGCGCCCCGACCAGCTCCGGCGCCGTGAGCAACCGCGGCTCGTCCTCGATCGACACGGGGTCGGCGATGACCTTCGACTCGTCGAGCAGCGACAGCCGCCGGGCACTCGGCAGCACCTGGCGCTCGAGCGACCCCACGAACCGGTTGTAGTCGACCACGGACCCCCGGATGGCCCGTCCGAGCTTGTCCACGTGCCCACCGAGGGTCGCGAGTCGGCCGTACAGCTCGCGCGACACCGTGAGGAGCTCGCGCGCCTCGGCGGTGACGACGTCCTGCTGCCAGGAGAACGCCACGGTCTTCAGGACCGACCAGAGCGTGACGGGCGAGGCGAGGGCGATCCGCTTCCGGAAGGCGTGGTCGAGCAGCCCGGGGTCGGCGGCGAGGGCACTCGAGATGAGCGACTCGGACGGGATGAACGCGATGGTGAGCTCGGGGGAGGCGTCGTACCCGGACCAGTACTCGCGCGCAGCGAGGGCGTCGACGTGCGCCCGGAGCGCCTTGACGTGCTGCGCGACGAGCTGGTCGCGCCGCGCGCCCTCGGCGCCGGTGGCTCCCGCCGGGATCTCCGCCGCCTGCAGGTAGGCGCTGAAGGGCACCTTGGCGTCGACGGCGATCGTCTTGCCGCCGGGCAGGTGCACGACCATGTCGGGTCGAGCCGCGCCGGCCGACGTGGTGACGGCGGACTGCACGTCGAAGTCCACGCGCTCGAGCAGCCCGGCCGCCTCGACCACGTTCCGCAGCTGGGTCTCGCCCCAGACGCCCCGCGTGCTGTTCGAGGACAGGGCGCTCGCGAGCGTGTCGGCGGTGGCGCGCAGCCGTTCCTCGGACTCGGCGGCGGACCGCAGCTGTGCGGAGAGCGCGCCGTACTGCTCGCTGCGGGACTGCTCGAGCTCGGCGATCTTGGCGCGCATGACGTCGAGGGTCTGCGCGACGGGGCTCAGCGCCGAGAGCACCTTCGACTCGCCCTGCTGGCGCGCCGCGTCCACCCCGTGCATCCGCTGCAGCAGGTGCTCGAGCTCGGCGGCCCGGCGTTCGAGCGAGTCGACCTGCCGCCGGTACTGGGCGTCCTGCGCGTCGAGCCGCTCCTCGGCGTCGGAGCGGACCGTGTCGAGCTGCGCGCGCAGCGCGTCGGCCGTCGCATGTGCGGCGGCCGCGTCGACGCCGGCCCGGGAGCGGGCGAGCGACCAGGCGACGACGGCGCCGACGGCGGCGCCGAGCACGAGACCGATGACCAGCGCGAGGATCTGCATGACGCAACCGTGGCAGTGCCCACCGACACCGTGCCTCCAAGCCGGCGGTGTGGCGTCGCCAACCTGGGCCGATCCATGTAATGACATTCGGCCAAACGCGGTGTACAGTCGTGACCGTCCGACGATGAAGCCGCACGGAAGGTCCCCGCGTCGCATGACCGATGAAGCCCCCCACGCACACGACGTGATCACCATGGGCCGCGTGTCCGTCGACATCTACCCGCAGCAGACCGGCCCGCTCGAGGACGTCACGACCTTCTCGAAGTCGGTCGGAGGCAGCGCCACGAACGTCGCCATCGCCGCCGCACGGCACGGTGCCGACGCCGCCGTGATCACCCGCACGGGCGACGACCCGTTCGGTCGCTACATCGCTCGGACACTGCCCGAGTTCGGCGTCGCGAACACGTTCGTGGAGACCGTCGCGGGGCTCAACACCCCCGTCGCGTTCTGCGAGGTGTTCCCGCCGGACGACTTCCCGCTGTACTTCTACCGGGCCCCGAAGGCGCCGGACCTGATGATCACCACGAAGTCCCTGCCGCTGCACGAGATCGAGCGCGCGCGGGTCTTCTGGACCACGGTCACGGGCCTCAGCGAGGAGCCGAGCCGCAGCGCCCACCACGCGGCATTGAGGGCGCGGACCGCCTCGACGGCCGCCACGAAGGCGCACACCGTGCTCGACCTGGACTACCGGGCGATGTTCTGGTCGAACCCCGCGGCGGCGACGCGCGAGGTCGCCGTCGCCCTGGAGCACGCGACCGTCGCCGTCGGCAACCGCGAGGAGTGCGAGGTCGCGGTGGGGGAGACCGACCCGGTCCGCGCGGCCGACGCCCTGCTCGAACGGGGCGTCGAGGTCGCGATCGTGAAGCAGGGCCCCAAGGGCGTGCTCGCCAAGACCCGCGACGAGGTGGTCGAGTTCCGCCCCCACACCATCGACGTCGTCAACGGCCTGGGGTCGGGCGACGGGTTCGGGGGCGCGCTCGTGCACGGCCTGCTGCAGGGGTGGTCGCTCGACCGCACCCTCGCGTTCGCGAACGCTGCCGGGGCCATCGTCGCCACCCGCTTCGAGTGCTCGACGGCGATGCCGACGAGCGACGAGATCGAGCAGTTCCTGCAGGAGAACCCCGTGCAGCCCACCAAGGAGGACGTCGATGCCTGAGATCAGCTCCGCCGACTTCGCCCGCCTGCGCGACCTGCGGGCCGGTGCACCGGAGCGGGTCGCGGACGTGCTCCGCACCCGCACCCGTCGCCCGCTGCTCGCCGACGACGGCAAGCTCTTCATCGTCGCCGCCGACCATCCGGCGCGCGGCGCCCTGGCGGTCGGGTCGGACGCCATGGCCATGGCCGACCGCTACGACCTGCTCGAGCGGCTCGTCGTCGCCCTCGGCCGGCCGGGCGTCGACGGGGTGCTCGGGACGCCGGACGTCCTCGAGGACCTCGCGCTCCTCGGCGCACTCGACGGCAAGGTCGTCGTCGGGTCGATGAACCGCGGCGGACTCCGCGGCGCGACGTTCGAGCTCGACGACCGCTACACCGCGTACTCCGCGCAGGCGATCAAGGACGCCGGGCTCGACTTCGCGAAGCTGCTGGTCCGCGTGGCCCTCGAGGACGCCGGCACCGTCGCGACCCTCGAGGCGACGGCGAAGGCGGTCAGCGAGGCCGCCGCGCTGCAGCTGCCGATCATGCTCGAGCCGTTCATGTCCTCGTGGCGCGACGGCAGGGTCGTCAACGACCTGTCGGCCGACGCGGTGATCACGTCGATGGCCATCGCCGCCGGACTCGGCGAGTCGAGTGCCTACAGCTGGCTGAAGATCCCGGTCGTCGACGACATGGCGCGCGTGATGGCGGCGACCACGCTGCCGACGTTGCTGCTCGGCGGCGACCCCTCCGGCAGCCCGGACGAGACGTACGCGACGTGGGCCGACGCCCTCGCGCTCCCCGGGGTCCGCGGACTGGTCGTCGGGCGCACCCTCCTCTACCCCCGGGACGGCGACGTGGCCGCGGCCGTCGACGTCGCCGCGTCCCTCGTCCACGGCCAGGAGGACCGGGGCCGGTCCGCCGCACCGGCGCACGTCCCGCACTCCTCGACCCCGGCACCCGCCCAGCAGATCCCGCCCCTGTCCGTCCCGGAAGGAAGCAACGCATGACCACCACCGAGTCGACCGACCAGCGGTCCGGCACCACGACCGTCGGCCACTGGATCGACGGGGAGCACGTCACCTCGACCTCCGGTCGGACGGCGCCCGTGTACGACCCGGCGCTCGGCGTCGTGACGAAGCAGGTCGCCCTCGCGGACCAGGCCGAGATCCAGCGCGCGATCGCCAGCGCCAAGGCGGCCTTCCCGGCGTGGGCCGACCTGTCGCTCACCAAGCGCCAGCAGGTCCTCTTCGCCTTCCGCGAGATCCTGAACCGCGACAAGGCCGAGCTGGCCGAGATCATCACCAGCGAGCACGGCAAGGTCGTCTCGGACGCGCTCGGCGAGATCGCCCGCGGACAGGAGGTCGTGGAGCTCGCGACGAACATCCCGTCGCTCATGAAGGGCGAGTTCTCCGACCAGGTCTCGACCGGGATCGACGTCTACTCGATCCGGCAGCCGCTCGGCGTCGTCGGCATCATCTCGCCGTTCAACTTCCCGGCGATGGTCCCGCTCTGGTTCCTGCCGATCGCGATCGCAGCCGGCAACACCGTCGTGCTGAAGCCGAGCGAGAAGGACCCGTCCGCGGCGATCTGGCTCGCGCGGAAGTTCCAGGAGGCCGGGCTGCCCGACGGTGTCTTCACCGTGCTGAACGGCGACAAGGAGTCGGTCGATGGCCTGCTCACGAGCCCCGACGTCGAGTCGATCTCGTTCGTCGGCTCGACCCCCATCGCGCAGTACGTCTACGAGACGGGCACGAAGCACGGCAAGCGCGTGCAGGCCCTCGGCGGCGCGAAGAACCACATGCTCGTGCTGCCGGACGCCGACCTCGACCTCGTCGCGGACAACGCGATCAACGCGGGCTTCGGCTCCGCGGGTGAGCGCTGCATGGCGATCTCGGTCGTCGTCGCCGTCGAGCCGGTCGCCGACGAGCTCATCGCGAAGATCACGGAGCGCGCGGCGACGCTGCGCATCGGGGACGGGCGCCGTGGCTGCGACATGGGCCCGCTCGTCACCGAGCAGCACCGCGACAAGGTCGCCTCGTACATCGAGGTCGCCGAGCAGGACGGTGCGGTGGTCGTGGTGGACGGCCGCACCGTCCGACCCGACGGCGACGAGAACGGCTTCTGGCTCGGGCCGACGCTGATCGACCGGGTGCCGACGACCAGCCGCGTGTACACCGAGGAGATCTTCGGCCCGGTGCTGTCGGTCGTCCGCGTGCAGTCCTACGAGGAGGGCCTCGAGCTCATCAACTCCGGCGCGTACGGCAACGGCACGGCGATCTTCACGAACGACGGCGGCGCCGCCCGGCGCTTCCAGCGCGACGTGCAGGTCGGCATGATCGGCATCAACGTCCCGATCCCCGTGCCGGTCGCGTACTACTCGTTCGGCGGCTGGAAGAACTCGCTGTTCGGCGACCACAAGGCGTACGGCGCCGACGGCGTGAGCTTCTTCACGCGGCAGAAGGCGATCACCTCCCGTTGGGCAGATCCGGCCGAGAGGGGTGGTCCCTCGCACGGCGGGATCAATCTCGGCTTCCCGTCGAACGGCTGACCCAACCGATGGCTGGACAGCACTGGTTCAACCCGCGCGGCAGCCGGCCGGAGGCCGGCTGGACCGACGTCGTGGACGGACGCATCGCGGGGTGGGAGCACACGGGTCTGCGGACCGGCACGGTGTCCGACGGGGCCGAGCTGCGCCTCCCGGCCGCTGCCGTGGAGCGCATGGTCGTGCCGCTCTCGGGGAGCTTCCACGTCACCTGGTCCGGTGCCGAGAACGGCGAGCAGGGCCTGGAGGGACGTGGCGGGGTCTTCGAGGGACCGACCGACGTCCTGTACCTGGGGTCCGGACTGCAGGCGCAGATCACCGGATCCGGACGGGTCGCGGTGGCCGAGGCGCCCACCGACGTCGTCAAGCCGGTCGCGTACATCGCGAAGGCCGATGTCCCCGTCGAGCTCCGCGGGGCCGGACAATCGTCGCGGCAGGTGCACAACTTCGGCACCCCGGCCGGGCTCGACGCGGTGAAGCTCCTGGCGTGCGAGGTGATCACGCCGGCCGGCAACTGGTCGTCGTACCCGCCGCACAAGCACGACACGCACCGTGACGGCGAGGAGTCGAACCTCGAGGAGATCTACTACTACGAGGTCGACGTGGCCCGCGGCGTGGACGCCCCCGCCGGCGCCGAGCCCTTCGCCCTGCACCGCACGTACGCCTCCGACGACCGTCCGATCGACGAGTTCCGTCAGGTCCGCACCGGCGACGTCGCCCTGGTGCCGTACGGCTGGCACGGTCCCGCGGTCGCCGCACCGGGCTACGACATGTACTACCTGAACGTGATGGCCGGGCCCGACCCGGAGCGCGTCTGGAACATCACCGACGACCCCGCGCACGGCTGGGTCCGCCAGGTGTGGGACACCGAGACGATCGACCCGCGCCTGCCCTACGGAGAGGACACCGCCCGATGAACACCCGTCGGATGACCGTCGGCCAGGCCCTGGTCGAGTTCCTGGCGAACCAGTGGACCGTCGACGGCGACCACCGCGAGCGGACCGTCCCCGGGATCTTCGGGATCTTCGGGCACGGCAACGTCGCCGGGCTCGGGCAGGCGATCAAGCAGCTGCACGTCGAGCAACCCGGTCTGCTGCCGTACCACCAGGCGCGCAACGAGCAGGCGATGGTGCACCAGTCCGTCGGCTTCGCCCGCATGCACCGCCGCCGCGCGACCTTCGCCGCGACGGCCTCGGTCGGCCCCGGTGCGGCGAACATGCTGACCGCCGCGGCGCTCGCCACGACGAACCGGCTCCCGGCACTGCTGCTGCCGTCGGACACCTTCGCGACGCGGACCACCGACCCCGTGCTGCAGCAGATCGAGCTGCCGCACGACACCTCGCTCCAGGTGACGGACGCGTTCCGCCCGCTGTCGCGCTACTTCGACCGGGTGGAGCGACCTGAGCAGCTGTTCTCGATCGCCCTCGCGGCGATGCGCGTGCTGACCGACCCGGCCGAGACCGGCGCCGTGACCATCGCGCTGCCCGAGGACGTCCAGGCCGAGGCGCTCGACGTCCCGGTCGCGTTCCTGCAGCCCCGCGAGTGGCACATCCGACGGCCGCTGCCCGAGCGCGGGCCGCTCGCCCGCGCGGTCGCGGCCATCCGGGCGGCGGAGCGCCCCGTGGTCGTCGCCGGCGGCGGCGTGCTCTACGCCGACGCGGCCGACGCGCTGCGGGAGTTCGTCGAGGCGACGGGCATTCCGGTCGGCACGTCCCAGGCCGGCGGTGGTGCCCTCGCGTGGGACCACCCGCAGTACCTCGGCGGCATCGGCGCGACGGGCACGGCCGCGGCCAACGCCGTCGCGGCGCAGGCCGACGTCGTGATCGGGATCGGCACGCGGTACAGCGACTTCACGACCGCGTCCCGGACCGCGTTCCAGGACCCCGACGTCACCTTCGTCAACGTGAACGTGGCGTCCTTCGACGCCTACAAGCACGGGTCGCAGCTGCCGGTGATCGCCGACGCCCGCGAGACCCTGACCGCCCTGACGGCCGAGCTCGCGTCGTACTCGGTGGACGCCGGGTACGCCGACGAGATCGCGACGCGCAAGGCCGAGTGGGACGCGGTCGTCGACGCCGCACTCGCACCGTCCGGCAACGCGCTGCCCGGGCAGGCCGAGATCATCGGCGCCGTCCAGCGCGCGTCCGACCCGCGGGACGTCGTCATCCAGGCGGCCGGGTCGCTCCCGGGCGACCTGCACAAGCTGTGGCGGGTGCGCGACGAGCTCGGCTACCACGTCGAGTACGCGTTCTCGTGCATGGGCTACGAGATCGCCGGCGGGATCGGTGTCCGACGTGCCGCCCCCGACCGCGACGCGATCGTGATGGTCGGCGACGGCTCGTACCTGATGCTGCACACCGAGCTCGTCACCGCCGTGGCCGAGGGCATCAAGATCGTCGTCGTCCTCATCCAGAACCACGGGTACGCGTCGATCGGGCACCTGTCCGAGACCGTCGGGTCCGAGCGGTACGGCACGAAGTACCGCTACCTGGACGAGACGCAGTCGTTCGAGAACGGCGACCCGCTGCCCGTCGACCTCGCCGCGAACGCCCGCTCGTACGGCGTCGACGTGATCGAAGTGCAGCCGGGGCCGGACGTGATCGCCGACCTCGAGGCCGCCGTCCGCCAGGCCAAGGCGAACGACCACACCACGCTCGTGCACGTCGACTCCGACCCGCTCGTCTACGCCCCGGACGGCCACGGCTGGTGGGACGTCCCGGTCGCCCAGACCTCGACCCTGCCGAGCACCCAGCAGGCCCGCGCCGAGTACGAGCAGCAGGTCGCCGCCCAGCGCCCGCTGCTCGGCTGAGACACCCGCCCACCACTGCAGAGAGACACCACCCGCCATGACCGAAACCCCTGCCGCCTCGATCCGCATCGGCACCGCTCCCGACTCGTGGGGCGTGTGGTTCGCGGACGACCCGAACCAGGTGCCGTGGCAGCGCTTCCTGGACGAAGCCGCCGCCGCCGGGTACCGGTGGATCGAGCTCGGCCCCTACGGCTACCTGCCGACCGACCCCGCGCAGCTGTCCGACGAGCTCGAGTCCCGCGGACTCCGGCTGTCCGCCGGCACCGTGTTCACGGGCTTCCACAAGGGCGAGGACCAGTTCCAGCGCGCATGGGACCAGGCGGTCAAGGTCGCCGGGCTCGCCGCCGCGCTCGGTGCCGAGCACCTGGTCACGATCCCCGACCTGTGGCGCTCGGACGCCACCGCCGAGGTGCTCGAGTCCCGGACGCTGACCGACGAGCAGTGGGAGCGGCTCGGGAAGGGGCACGACCAGCTCGGCAAGGCGCTCCTCGAGGAGTACGGCGTCCACCAGCAGTTCCACACCCACGCCGACAGCCACGTCGGGACCTACCGCGAGACCGTGCGGTTCCTGTCGGAGACGGACCCCGCGTACACGAACCTCTGCCTGGACACGGGTCACTTCGCCTACTACGGCGGCGACAACCTCAAGCTCATCGCCGAACACCCCGAGCGCATCGGCTACCTGCACCTCAAGCAGGTCGACACCGACCTGCTGTTCGACGTCCTGAAGAACGACGTCCCGTTCGGCGACGCCGTCGCGCAGGGGATCATGACCGAGCCCCCGCACGGCACCCCCGAGCTGGCACCGATCATCGAGGCCGTCGCCGCGATCAACCCGCAGATCTTCGGGATCGTCGAGCAGGACATGTACGGCTGCTCGGTCGACGCCCCCGGCCCGATCGCCGAGCGCACGTTCCAGCACATCTTCGGCTCGACCGCCGCCGCCCGCGTCTCCTGACGCACCGCCAGCACCGCGTCCAACCCCTCCAGGAGCACCCCATGAGCAGCAACCAGAACCTCCGCGTCGCCGTCGTCGGCGCCGGCATGATGGGCGCCGACCACGTCCGTCGGATCACCGCGAAGATCTCGAACGCCGACGTCGTCGCCGTCGTCGAGCCCGACCAGGTGCGCGCGCAGGCCGCCGCCGCCCTCGCCCCCGGCGCGGTCACGGCCGCGTCCTTCGACGAGGCGCTCGCCGCGACCGAGATCGACGCCGTCGTGATCGCGACGCCGGGCTTCCTGCACGAGCCGATCCTGGTGACCGCGCTCGAGCGCGGGCTCACCGTGCTGTGCGAGAAGCCCCTGACGACGAGCGCCGAGGACTCGCTGCGCATCGTCGAGCTCGAGCAGCAGCACGCCGACCACCCGGTCATCCAGGTCGGCTTCATGCGCCGGTTCGACGCCGGCTACCAGGAGCTCCGGGCGCTCCGGGAGTCCGGGGCGAACGGCGCCCTGCTGGCCCTGCACCACGCCCACCGCAACCCGACGACCCCGCCGAACTTCAGCGAGTCGATGCTCATCCACGACTCGGTGATCCACGAGATCGACATCATCCCCTTCCTGACCGGCGAGGCGATCACGAGCGTCGAGGTCAAGAAGCCGCGGAAGAACTCGCTCGCGCCGGCGGACCTTCCCGAGCCGCAGTTCGTGCTGTTCACCACCGAGTCGGGGACGATGGCGATCGTCGAGATCAACGTGAACGCTCAGTTCGGCTACCAGGTCACGACCGACGCGGTCTTCGAGTCCGGGGTCGCGTACATCGGCCGGGACAACTCGCCGACCATCGTGTCCGCCGGCCAGTCGTCGCAGGGCGTCACGCCGTCGTACAAGGAGCGCTTCGGTGCCGCCTACGACGAAGAGGTGCAGCGCTGGGTGGACGCCGCGCGGAACGGCGGCATCGACGGGCCGAGCGCCTGGGACGGGTACACGGCGTCCGTCGTGGCCGAGGTCGCCGTGCGCGCCCAGCAGTCCGGCGCGCACGAGACGGTCGAGTACGCGCTGACGAAGCCCGCGTTCTACGACACCGCGGCCCAGCGCGAGCCGGCGACCGCGGAGGCCTGATGCCGAAGATCGCTCTCGACCCCACTCCGTTCCACCACGACCTGTCGCTGCTGGAGTTCCCGCAGAAGGTCGCGGACCTCGGGTACGAGTACCTCCAGCTGACACCGCACAAGGACTTCATCCCGTTCTACCGGCACCCGAAGGCGGACGACGACCTCGTCGACGCGTTCGCCGCAGCGTGCCGCGACGCCGGGGTGCAGGTGGCGAGCGTCCTGCCCGTGCTCCGCTGGTCCGGCCCGGACCGCGACGCCCGAGAGGCCGCGGTGACCAAGTGGAAGCGGATCATCGAGATCACGAAGCGGCTCGGCGTCGACACGATCAACACCGAGTTCTCCGGGCGACCGGAGCGTGCGGAGGAGTCCGAGGACGCCTTCTACCGCTCGATGGAGGAGCTCCTGCCGATCATCGAGTCGTCCGACCTGCGCGTCCTCATCGACCCGCACCCCGACGACTTCGTCGAGGACGGCCTCGAGGCCCTGCGGGTGATCCGCGGGCTCAACTCGAAGCACGTCGGCTTCGTCTACGTCGCCTGCCACACCTTCCACTACGGCGGCGACATGGACGCGATCATGGACGCCGCGGGGGACTCGCTCCAGCTCGTGCACGTCGCGGACGCGTACGACCACCGTCGCTCGCACGGCCTCCGGTACATCTCGAACCCGCCGGGGAACACCGCGCGCGTGCACCAACACCTGCCGGTCGGACAGGCCGACGTCGACTTCGACGCCTTCTGGGTGGGCCTGGCACGCATCGGCTTCACCGACCGGGACGACACCGTCGCCGTGTCGAGCGTCTTCGCCGAGGACGAGAACGCCGACGCGGTGTCCCGCTCCCAGCTCGACGCGATCACGAAGGGACTCACCCGATGACCAGCACGCTCGAGACGGCTGCCGACCGGGCCGCCGCGGACCCCCGCCCGGTCACCCTGCAGGCCGCGACCGCCACGCCGACGGCGCTCTGGAACGACTCCGCCGACCCGCGCGAGCTGTCCACCGCGATCCACGAGTACGGCGCGGTGGGGGCCACCTGCAACCCGGTCATCGCGTTCACCTGCATCCAGCAGGACCCCGAGCGGTGGGTGCCCCGCATCCGCGAGATCGCCGCGGAGCACCCGACCGCGGGGGAGTCCTGGATCGGCTGGAAGGCGGTCGAGGAGCTCTCGATCGCGGCCGCCGAGCAGCTGCTCCCGGCGTTCGAGGCCTCCGGCGGCCGCAACGGTCGCCTCAGCATGCAGACCGACCCGCGACTGCACCGTGACCGTGACGCGCTGGTGGAGCAGGCCGTCCGGTTCTCCGGGCTCGCGCCGAACATCATCGTGAAGATCCCCGCCACGAAGGTCGGGATCGCCGCGATCGAGGAGGCCGCGTACCGCGGGGTCTCGATCAACGCGACCGTGTCGTTCACGGTGCCGCAGGTGGTCGCCGTCGGCGAGGCGATCGAGCGCGCCCTGGACCGCCGGGCCGCCGACGGACTGCCGGAGCAGGAGTTCGGGCACGTCGTGACGCTCATGGCCGGCCGCTTCGACGACTGGCTGAAGACCGTCGTGGGGCGCGACCACGTGCTCGTCGACCCGGGGATCCTCGAGTGGGCCGGGGTCGCCGCCGTCAAGCAGGCGTACCGGGTGTTCCGCGAGCGCGGGTTCCGGTCGCGGGTGCTCGTCGCGGCCTTCCGGAACGCCCTGCAGTGGTCGGAGTTCCAGGGCGGGGACCTCGTCGTCTCGCCGCCGTTCCAGTGGACGAAGGACATCAACGACAAGGCGTTCCCCTGGCGTCCGGACGCGATCGACGACGAGGTCCCCGCGGACGTCGTCGCGGCCCTCCGTGCGGCCACGCCGGAGTTCGCCCGCGGGTACGACGTCGACGGCATGACGATCGACGAGTTCGACCGCTTCGGCGCGACCGTCACGACGCTGCGGCAGTTCCTGGACGCCGACGCGAAGCTCGACGCCCTGGTGCGCGACATCGTGGTCCCGGCGGCATGACCGCGGACACGATCGGCGTCGGCCTGGTCTCGGTCGGGTGGATGGGGCGGTTGCACTCCCGCGCCTACCGCGCCCTGCCCGACCACTTCCCAGAGCTCGGTGTGCAGCCGCGGCTCGTCGTCGCGGCGGATCCCGTCGAGGCCGCCCGCGACCAGGCGCTCGAGCGGCTGGGGTACGAGCGCGCGGTCGCCGACTGGCGCGAGGTCCTCGCCGACCCCGAGGTCGACGTGGTGTCGATCTGCTCGCCGAACTTCCTGCACCGCGAGGTGGCCGTCGCCGCGGCGGAGGCGGACAAGCCGTTCTGGATCGAGAAGCCGATGGGCCGGTACGCGAGCGACTCGCGGCAGATCCACGAGGCCGTCCAGCGCGCGGGCGTGATCACGAGCGTCGGCTTCAACTACCGGCACGCCCCCGCGATCCAACGGGCCCGCGAGCTCGTCCGGAGCGGTCGGCTCGGACGGATCACGAACGTCCGCGGGGCGTTCCTGGCCGACTACTCGTCCGACCCCGCAGCGCCGCTCACCTGGCGCTTCGAGCGTGAACGGGCCGGCTCCGGGGTCCTCGGCGACCTGCTGTCGCACGGCCTCGACCTGGCGCAGTACGTCGTCGGCCGGATCGCGAGCGTGACCGCCCTCGCCGAGACGTTCATCGAGACCCGTCCGCGCCCCGGGCGGGGGATCGTCGACCGGACGGCGGCGGCGACGGGTGAGCACGGCCCGGTCGAGAACGAGGACTACGCCGCCCTGCTGTTCCGCTTCGAGGACGGCGCGGTCGGCACGATGGACTCGAGCCGGGTGATGCGCGGACCGCACGCCGAGTACGCGCTCGAGGTGTACGGCACGAAGGGGTCCGTCCGCTGGGACTTCCAACGCCTGAACGAGCTCGAGGTCTTCCTCGACGGACAAGAGGTGGCGGGCTACACGACGCACCTCGTCGCTCCGGGGGACGGCGAGTTCGCCCGCTTCCAGCCGGGCGCCGGGACCGCGATGGGGTACGACGACCTCAAGACGATCGAGGCCGCGCAGTTCGTCGCGAGCGTCCGCCGCGGGGAGCAGCTCGCCCCGTCTGTGGCCGACGGCCTGGCGGCCGCGTCGATCGTGGAGGCGGCGGAGGCCTCGCTCGCCGACGGGGCGTGGCACGACGTGGCGCGCGTCGACGGGCCGCTCACCTACCGGGCGGCGACACCGGTGCTGGAGACGCACCGAGAAGCGGACTGAAGGCGTGGTGCAGGCTGGCACCGCGCCTCCAGTCCGTCTCGGGGAGACTTCTGGACCGGTGCTTGTTAGTATGTAATGACAAAGTCCCGAACCAGGAGGCACCATGCCGCTCGTCCGTATCGACCTCGCCACCGGCCGCACCCCCGAGCAGGTCCGCGCGATCGCCGACGCGATCCACACCGCCATCGTCTCGGAGTACGGCATCCCGGAGCGCGACCGCTTCCAGGTGATCACCGAGCACCCCGCACAGCAGATCATCGCGCAGGACGCCGGCCTCGGCTTCGAGCGGACCGAGGGCGTCGTCATCATCCAGGTCTTCACGCAGCGCGGCCGCAGCGACGAGGCGAAGCAGGGCCTCTACCGTGCCGTGCACGACCGGCTCACCGAGGCCGGCGTCGCGAGCGAGGACGTCTTCATCGGCTACGTCGAGAACGGCCCGCAGGACTGGTCGTTCGGGTTCGGCCGCGCCCAGTACGTCACCGGCGAGCTCCACGTCCCCTCCGCGAGCTGACCCGTCCCGGCTCTGTCGGGACCGTCGCACGACCTACTTGTCGACGAGGGTGACCTCGAACGAGTAGCGGTCCGGGCGGTAGCAGTGCACGCCGTACTCCACCGCCCGGCCCGACGCGTCGTACGCCGTCCTGCTCATCGTGAGCACCGGGTCGCCGTCCTCGATCTCGAGCAGGTCGGCCTCGTCGCCGGTCGCCGCACGGGCACCGATCCGCTGCTTCGCGACCCGCATCGTCACGCCCCGGCCGCGCAGCAGCTGGTACAGGCCGTGCGCCTGCAGGTCGGTGTCGGTGATGTCGGTGAACTCCGGCGGCAGGTAGTTCTCGAGCACCGCCATCGGCACGTCCTCGGCGAACCGCACCCGGCGGATGTGGGCGACGACCGTGCCGGGGGCGACGCCGAGGGCCTCGGCCACGACGTCCGAGGCCGGCACGTCGTTCCGTTCCAGCAGCTTCGTCGTCGGCGCCTGCGACCCCTGCGCCAGGTCGTCGTACAGGCTGGTCAGCTCGACCTTCCGCGTGACCGGGCCGTGCACGACCTGCGTGCCGATTCCGCGCCGACGAACGAGCAGCCCCTTGTCGACGAGGTCCTGGATCGCCCGGCGGATCGTCGGCCGCGACAGGCCCAGGCGTTCCCCGAGGGCGATCTCGTTCTCGAGCCGGGCACCGGGGGGCAGGACACCCGAGCGGATCGTCTCCTCGATGCGCGAGGCGACCTGGAAGTACAGGGGCATCGGACCCGACCGGTCCAGGTCCAGGAACAGGTCGGACGGCAGCTGGCCCTCGTTGGTCATCGCGGTCCTTCGGGAAGACGGGGTCGGCGACAGCGCCGGACGGATTGTCGTGACAATACCACCGCGCTGTGCGGCTCCCCGGCGGCCCGCTGGCGTCAGTCGGCGAAGATCATCGGGCGGTTCGACAGGCGCGGCTGCCGCGGCTGCGTCGTCGCCCTGGGCTGCTCGGCACGCGGTCGGACCGGCGCGATGTGCACGCGCGTCGCCGCCCCGAGCGCCTCGACCGTGTCGCACCCGTGCTGGCCGGCGGCGTGCACGACGATGGCGGCGCAGGCCTCGGCGTCCGCGGCCGCGTCGTGGTGCTGGAAGCCGACGTACCCCGCGGCACGCGCGGCCATCGGCAGGCGGTAGGACTCGAGCGCGTAGGTCTTGCGGGCCACCTGCAGGGAGCACAGCGAGTGGTGCTCGGCCAGTTCGGTGCCCGTGGCGGAGCACCCGCCGGCGATCACGCCCATGTCGAAGCGAGCGTTGTGCGCGACGAGGACGTCCCCCTCGGCGAAGGCCACGATGTCCGCGTACTGCTCGGCCCAGCCCTTCGCGCCGACGACGTCCGACGCGACGATGCCGTGGATGCGCGTGTTCCACTCCAGGAAGGCGTCGTGCCCGTCCGGCGGCTGGATGAACCACGACGCCCGATCGACGACCCGGCCGCCGCGGACCTTGACGAGTCCGACGGAGCAGGCGCTGGCGGGCGAGCTGTTCGCGGTCTCGAAGTCGATCGCGGTGAAGTTCAACGGCACGGGCCCGATCGTCGCACGGGGTTCCGACATCCCCCCGTCGTGCCCTCGGCGTTGCGGCCACCGGGCGGTAGCGTCCGGAGCGTGACCGCGACCACCACGCCCCCGCTCGTCCTGCTGCTGCCCGGCGCCGGCTACGGCCGTCAGGCGCCGCTGCTGTGGTGGTCGCACGCGATAGCCGCCGGGTACGGCGCCGAGGTCGTCGCGCCCACCTGGGCGGTCGACGCCGCCGCGAAGGCCGACCCGGTCGCGTTCGTCGAGGGCGCCATCGTGACTGCGCTCGACGGCCGCATGCCCGACCTGGTCGTCGCGAAGTCCTTCGGCTCGTACGCGCTCCCGTGGGTGGTCCGCCACGGCGTCGACGGCGTCTGGCTGACCCCTGTCCTCACCGACGGCACGGTGGCCGCCGCCCTCGCTGGATGCGGCTCTGGATCCCTCGCGGTCGGCGGCTCCGCCGACCCGCTCTGGGTGCCGTCCGCGGTCGGCACGACCCGTGCCGGGCTGCACACCGTCGACGGGGCCGACCACGCGCTCGAGGTGACCGGTGACTGGCGACGCTCGCAGCGCCTCCAGTCCGACGTCCTGGAACTCGTGGACCGCCGGATCCGCACCCTGGCGTCCGGAGGCGACCCGTCGTAGATTCAGCGCATGGGGGAGTCTGACGGCATCGACGAGCTGCTGGCGCGCGCCCGACGCGTCGAGGCGGAACCGCGGACCGCGCGACGCGCGGTGGGTCTCGGGACGGCGCTCGTCGCGAGCGGGGTCACCATTGCGGTGATCGTCTCGGGGACGGCGTACGGACTCTGGATCACCTTCTGGGGGCTCCTCATGTCCGCTTGGCCGTCCTGACCGACCGGCCTGGAGGATCGGGGTCGGCTCCGGCGGGCGGCCGCCGGTAGGCTGTCCTCCCGTGGCTCTCACCATCGGAATCGTCGGTCTCCCGAACGTCGGCAAGTCGACCCTGTTCAACGCCCTGACCAAGAACCAGGTCCTCGCCGCGAACTACCCCTTCGCGACGATCGAACCGAACGTCGGCGTGGTGAACCTGCCCGACCCGCGGCTCGACCAGCTCGCGACGCTCTTCGGGTCCGAGAAGACCGTGCCCGCGCCGGTGTCGTTCGTCGACATCGCCGGCATCGTCAAGGGCGCCAGCGAGGGGGAGGGGCTCGGCAACAAGTTCCTCGCGAACATCCGCGAGGCCGACGCCATCGCGCAGGTCGTCCGCGGCTTCACCGACGACGACGTCGTGCACGTGGCGAACAAGGTCTCGCCGAAGGACGACCTCGAGGTCATCAACACCGAGCTGATCCTCGCCGATCTCGAGACCATCGAGAAGGCGCTGCCCCGGTACGAGAAGATCGTCAAGCTCAAGCAGGCCGAGCCGATCGTGCTCGAGACCGCGCGCGCCGCGAAGGAGATCCTCGAGCAGGGCACGCTGCTGTCCGCCGCGACGATCGACCTCGCGCCGATCGCCGAACTCGGGCTGCTCTCGGCCAAGCCGTTCATCTTCGTCTTCAACGTCGACGAGGCGATCCTGACCGACGAGTCCCGGAAGGCCGAGCTCGCCGCGCTCGTCGCCCCCGCGCAGGCCGTGTTCCTCGACGCCCAGGTCGAGTCGGAGCTGATCGACCTCGACCCCGCCGACGCCGCCGAGCTGCTGGAGTCCACCGGGCAGACCGAGTCCGGGCTCGACCAGCTCGCGCGCATCGGCTTCGACACCCTCGGGCTGCAGACCTACCTGACGGCCGGGCCGAAGGAGTCGCGGGCGTGGACGATCGGCAAGGGGTGGAAGGCGCCCCAGGCTGCCGGCGTGATCCACACCGACTTCGAGAAGGGCTTCATCAAGGCCGAGGTCATCTCGTTCGAGGACCTCATGGCGACCGGCTCGATCGCCGAGGCGCGCGCTGCGGGCAAGGCCCGGATCGAGGGCAAGGACTACGTCATGCAGGACGGCGACGTGGTGGAGTTCCGCTTCAACAACTGATCGAGCGGGCGACCTGGGTGCGGTTGCGCGGGGTCAGACCGTCTCGAGCGCGTCCAGGTCCCACACCGGCGGCACGTACGCGCGTGACCACCCCTCGCGCAGCCGGGTGACCGCCCGGTCGAACGACTCGAGCAGGTCCATCTCCGGCCGGACCATCGACTGCAGCTGCAGTCCCTCGTAGGTCGCGAGCAGCTGCTCGGCGCCCCGCGCGGGCTCCATGGTGTCCGGCTCGCGCCCGACCTCGACGTCGTGCTGCAGCGCCTGCTGCACGAACGCGTGGAAGCGCCGCCACCGCACGTACAGCATCGGTGCGAGCGGGTGGTGCGGCGTCGCGGCGATGTTGAGCGTGGACGTCAGGAAGCGCATGAGCGACGGATCGGCCACGTTCGCTCCGACGATCGCGCGCAGGAACACGACGGCGCCGCTGCGCTCCGCGATCGGCATGAGCGGCAGGGTCCGTTGCTCGTTCCACTGGTCGATCGTCGCGAGCAGGAGCCCGTCCCAGGTGGGGAACACCTCGGTCACGACGTCGATCGGGTGGCCTGCCTCCGTCGCGACGTGCTCGAACGCGACCTCGTGCAGGGCGCGCACGCGGAGCACGCGGATCATCGCCCCGACCACCTCGACTCGGAGGCGCGCGGCAGCATCGGCGGGGGCGACGGAGAGCATGTCACCAGTCCACCCGGTGCCCGTCCGTGGAGCCACCCCCAGAACAGGCCGGGCCCGAGTGGGGGACGAACCTGGGGGAGCCCGGATGCGGAGGCGTTGGATGGTGGCATGAAGTACGTGGTCTACGGAGACAACCGGGTGATGACCGGCACTGCGATCGCCGAAGCGGTGCTCGCCTACGCCGCTGCGCTCGGTGAGAACGGGACGACGGACATCGTCGAGATCCCGAGTGCCGACGCCGAGGGGTTCAGCACGACCGCCGAGGTGCTGCTCGGCCCGGCGTCGCAGATCATGGTCGAGGACGCACCCGACGACGAGCTCGAGCCGGAGGACGAGGACCTGGTCAACGAGCTGGTCCGTCGCACGGCCGCGGTCGGTGGGGGACGCTTCGCCGACGCCGCCTCGTCGCACTCCGACGAGCCCGAGGCGCGGAAGCTCCGCACGCAGCCGCCCACCCCCTGACCTGCCCCGGCGGGCGCCGTTCCGCTACGGTGTCGCCATGTCGTACGTCGTCGACTTCGTCACCGTCTCCACCGAGGGCCTGGAGTCCTCACCGCACGCCGAGGCCCTCGCGGGGCTCCGGGCGAACGAGGCGCGGTACTTCCGGAACAAGTACGACCACGTGTTCACGACGCAGCCGGCGGCAGAGGTGCCCGAGCTCGTCGAGTACGTCGCCCGGATCCTGCGCGAGGAGCGGGGCATCGAGATCGCGTCGCCCGTGCTCGAGGCGACGCAGTTCGAGGTCGAGGGACTCCGGTGGACCTACGTGTTCCACGAGTCGGGGCTGTCGATCAACGTCCTCTACGCTCTCGAGCCCGGCGGGAAACGGGCGGTCGGCTTCAAGCTCTCCGACGGCATGGACGAGCCCGAGGAATTGAGCGCGTTCAAGTTCGCGCGGCAGCGGTCGAAGCTCGCCGGGACGATCCGCGGCTCGTACTTCGTCATCAAGAACGAGTACTGACCCGACGTCAGCCGACGACTGCCAGGATGACGGCCGGGATCCGGTGCTCCACGACGTCCCAGACGATCTCTTTCCTCGCACGCCGGTCGTCGTGCGACAAGATGTTCCGAGTCCGGCGCACTGCTGCCAACGAGAGATCCGCCGGGAGCACCGCGAGCCGGTCGTCCGGAAGACGTCCCAGCAGATCATCGAAGTAGATGACGACGGCTTCGGCGGCGCGGTAGGTCAGGCTGCGTGCTTCGTCGAACTCCGAGCGGCCGCGGTCGACGATCATGGAACACTCCGCGAGCAGGTCCAACAGGCCGTCGCGGACGGCGGGCCAGCGATCCAGGTCCGCCGCGTGCGGATCTCTCGGACGCGGACGGAACCGTTCGTCGCTCACAACGGCACCGCCTCGTCGAGCACGTGCCGGAACGCGTCGTCACCGTCGAGGTCGTCGGTGAGCAGGTCGGTCGTGAACCCGGTGATGGTCTCGACCTCGTGGGCGAACCCACCGAGATCGAACAACGAGGCTGCAGGAGTCAGGGACACCAACAGGTCGATGTCGCTGTCCTCGTGGTCCTGACCGCGCACAGCGGAACCGAACACACGGACGTTCGTCAGGTGATGCCGCTCGGCGGCGCGCAGGATGTCGTCCGCGTACACCGCGAGCGGGATGCTCGGACGGACGCGGGCTGCGCGCAGTAGACGCTGCAGCGTCTCGTCGCGCGGATGCTGGCGAGCACTCTCGTAGGCGGAGATCGTCGGCTGCTGCATCCCGGCAGCCGAGGCGAGCGCGCTCTGCGACATGCCGACGTCCTCGCGCGCGGCACGAAGGAGGTCAGCGGCGCGGTCGGTGCGCATCAGGCCGTCCCCATAGCCCCGGACTGTACCGGTCCCCGCTGGCCGGGGAACGCAGAGTCCGAACGGCCTCGCACACCGTTCACCTACCGTCGACAGGGACAGAGCGGGAGGGCACGTGAAGTACATCCACTACGACGCCAACCTGATCCTGACGGGGGACCTGATCGCCGACGCGGTCGTCGACTACGCAGCAGTGCTCGGCGCGAACGCCCGGACGGACGCGATCACGGTGCCGATCGTCGGCGACGACGGTTCGGTCTCCACCGCGCTCGTGCTCATCGGGCCGGCGAGTGAGCTCACGGTCACCGTGGCGCCGGACGACGAACTCGAGCCCGAGGACCCGGCGTTCATCCGCCGGCTCCGCGACGCCGCTCGGCGCGCTGGCCCCGCGGTCCCGGTGAACGCCGACGACCGTGCGCACTTCCGCGGCGCTGACGACCGCTGACCGGGAGCCAGACACGCGCAGCCCACTCGATGGAGCAGAAGACGTCGGGCGTCCCGCCAGGACTCGACGGTTGCTGCTCCATCGACGGGCAGGCGGGCAGGCGGGCAGGCAGTCTGACGGAGAAGGGCACCGAGCCCCGACACGACGAACGCCGCCGGCACGGAGCCGGCGGCGTTCGGTGTCGAGCGGGTGCGGTCAGGCCGCGAGGGCCAGTTCGCCCTGGTGGACGGACCCGGCGAGCAGGATGGTCCGGCTCGCCTCGCCCCGCCAGGAGCGTCCGGGGACGGTCCAGGCGGCCTCGCCGTCGACGGCCACGCGGGCGTCACGGGTGACGAAGGTCCGGAGGTCGTCGGCCGGGATGCGGACGAGGTACTCGCGCTGCGAGCGGTCCTCGCGCACCGGGAACTCGGCGATGCGGTCGGGGGTGATCACGGGCGCCGCGAGTGCGGTCCCGGAGATGGTGATGCGGTCGATGGTGCTGGTCATGGTGGTGCGGTACTTCCTGGTCGTTCGGCGCCAGGGGCTCCCGGTGTCGGCGCGGACATCCCAGTCCGGCCCGACGCATCGGGGCGTGGCGCGCACGTCGTGTCTCGACGTGCAGCTCGTCCGTTCGGATCGAGCGGTGGTCTCGGTGGAATGCGATCCGGCGGATCGGTGTCGAGACGGTTCGGTGTGCGCGAGTCAGATGGGTTCGCTGCAGTGCACCAACAAGAAACTATACGTCAGGTGGTGCGGAACGTCCAGCAAGATCCCACGACCGCGCTCGGTGGGCACGACGTAACGCCGACGAAACGCCCCGCGCCCGTCCGCGAAACAGCACGTCGTTAGCGTGCAGCTCACTGAGTACCCGCTCAGTCGTCCCGCACCCGAAGGGCCTGCCTGCATGCAGCACCGAACCCTCCGGTGTCCCCGCGCCACGGTCGTCTCCGCGACGATCGCCGCTGCCGGGGCCATCGGCCTCAGCCTCCTCGTCGCCGCACCGGCGTCGGCGGCTCCGACCGCGTCCACCGTCCGCGTCGCGGCTCCGACGGCCGCGACCGTCGGTCAGCCGTTCGACCTCGACGTCACGATCCCGGCCACCACGGACGTCTACGCGTACGAGATCACCCTCGACGCCGACCCCGACGCGGTGTCGCTCGTCGACGACAGCGTCACCGGCCCGGACGGCGGCTTCGACCGCGCCGACCAGGACGCTGACGCGATCACGATCGTCCACACCCGGCTCGGCACCTCGCCGGCGCTGAGCGGTGACCTCGACGCCGGGGTGTCCCTCACGCCCGAGGCCGCCGGCGAGACGACCCTCACGGTCACGCGCCTCGTGCTCGTCGGATCGGACGGGTCGACCACGACCCTCGCCGACCCGGCCTCCGCCTCGGTCGCCGTCGCCGGGCCCTCGCCCAGCACGCCCCCGACGAGCGGCCCGACCGCCGGTGCCGACCCCACCGGCACCCCGACCAGCGAGCCGTCCGGCAGCGCCACGACGCCTGCCGGGGTCACGCCCGTCGGTACCGACGGCGGCCGACCGACCGGCGGCGCGCTGGCCTGGACCGGCGCCGACGTCCTGCCGTGGGCGGCCGCGTCGCTGGCACTCCTCGGCCTCGGTGCCGCCCTGTTCACCGTGCGCGCCCGTCGTGCACGCCGCGAGCGCGAGGGAGCCGCCGCATGACCACCACCGACAGCAAGCAGGCAGCCACCACCGACAGCAAGCGGGCAGCCACCGTCGGCAGCAAGCAGGCAGCACGGACCTCCCGGACGCGCACCGCCGCGTCCGGCGTCGCCCTGATCGCCCTCGTCGGCACGGCGCTCGCCGCCGCGCCCGCCCTCACCGCCACCGCCGCGCCGACGGTCGATGCGAGCCCCGCCGCGATGCTCGCGCCGTACTACACGCAGCTCGACCTGACCGGCGACGACCAGGTCACCCGTGACGACGTGGCACTCCTCACCGCCCACCTCGGTGCGACGAGCAGCACCGACCCCGACTGGTCGACGGTCGCGGCGGCGGACACCGACCAGGACGGCACGATCACCGTCGCCGACGTCGCCGCGCTCTCGCAGCGGATGATCTACGACGACGGCCCGTTCCAGCTCGTCGAGGCGTCGACGATCGACATGCAGGCCGCGATGAACGCCGGGGTCACCACCTCGGCCGCCATCACGCAGGAGTACCTCGACCGGATCGCCGCCTACGACCGCACCAAGGTCGACCCGGCGTCGACCGGCCGCCCGCTCAACTCGATCATCACGACGAACGCCGCCGCGCTGACCGTCGCGAAGGCCGCCGACGCCGAGCGTGCCGCGCACGGCATGACGAGCATGCTCCTCGGGGTCCCGATCGCCGTGAAGGACAACTACGACACCAAGGACATGCCGACCACCGGTGGCTGCGGCTGCTGGGACGGCAACCAGACCACCACCGACGCGACCATGGTCGCCGGGCTCCGGGACGCCGGCGCGGTGATCCTCGCGAAGGCCAGCCTGGACGAGTTCGCCTACGGCTTCGTGTCGGAGTTCTCGGCCGGCCAGCCGGCTGGCTCCTCGCTCCTCGTCGCGAGCCCGTACGTCACCGCGCAGAGCGCCGGTGGCTCGAGCGGCGGCACCGGCGCGGCGATCGCGGCGAACCTCGCCGGCATCGGGTTCGGCACCGACACCGGCGGATCGATCCGCATCCCGTCGACCTACAACCAGCTGGTCGGCATCCGCCCGACCGTCGGCCTGACCAGCCGCGACGGGATCATCCCGCTCGCGCTGTCGCAGGACACCGGCGGGCCGATCGCCCGCTCCGTGACCGACGCCGCGGTGGCCCTCGACGCCGTCACGGGCGTGGACGCCGCCGACCCGGCGACGAGCGCGCAAGTCGGCAAGGTGCCCACGTCGTACACCGCGTCGCTCGACCCGACCGCGCTGCAGGGCGCCCGGATCGGCTACGTCACGAGCATGGTCGGCACGAACGCGACGACGAAGCGACTCTTCGACCAGTCGGTCGCCGAGCTGCAGGCCGCCGGCGCGACCGTCGTCCCGATCACCGCGACGACGGGCTTCAACCGCGTACTCTCCGAGGGGAGCGGCAGCACGAACGAGTTCAAGCACGACCTGGACGAGTACGTGGCGAAGCACCTCGACCCCGACGTGAGTGCGCGGTCGCTGCAGGGCATCCTCGACTCCGGCAGGTACGTCCCGAGCCGGAAGGCGACCTACGAGTCGCGGAACGCGGTCACCGACGCGCAGTACCAGGCGTGGGCGGGTCCGAGCGGTTCGCACACGACGCAGCTCGCGACCGGCAAGCAGCTCGTCACGCAGATGCTGCAGGACCAGGACCTCGACGCCCTCGTGTACCCGTCCGGGACGCCGTACGGCACCCAGTCGACGAACATGCGGCTCAGCCCGAACACCGGCATGCCGGCGATCACCGTTCCGATGGGCCAGGCCACGGCAGCGGACGGCACCGTCACCGGCGGCGGCGTGAACCTCGAGTTCCTCGGCCGTTCGTTCGACGAGGCCACGGTCATCGGACTCGGCTACGCCTTCGAGCAGGCGACGCACGCGCGCACCACACCGGCCCTCTACGGGCCGGTCGGCTGACCGGGAGCGGCCGTCGGTCGGTCGCGACGCGACCCCACACCGGACGGGAGGCGCGGCACCAGCTGGTGTCGCGCCTCCCGTCCGTCACGTGGCCGGGTGGTGACCGTCAGTTGAGGACGGGGGTGTCCTCGGGGACCACGCCGCCGCCGTAGAGGTCGGTCGCCAGGTCGCGGAGCGCGCGCAGCGCGACGCGCTGCGTGAGCGGGCCGTAGGAGATGCGTGCGACGCCGAGTTCCTGGTACTCGGCGGCGGGCAGGGCGCCCGGCAGGCCGATGACCGAGAGCTTGCCGCGTCCGAGGCCCGCGACGAGTCGCTCGACCACGTCGCGCTGGATCGCGCCGGGGACGAACACGAGCGCCGCGCCGTTGTCCAGGAAGGCCTTGCCGCGGGCGATCGCGTCCTCGATGCTCTCGTCGATCGGGCGGTCTCCACCGCGGGCGATCGCGTCCGTGCGGGCGTTGAGCTGGAAGTCGATGCCCTCGGCCTGGGCGGCGGCGGTGATCGCGGCGACGCGGGCCACGGCCTCGTCGAAGGGGCGGAGCCGGTCCTCGACGTTCGCGCCGACGATGCCCGCGCCGATCGCCCGCCGGATCGTCTCGGCCGGGTCCTCGTAGCCGTCGTCGAGGTCTGCGGTCACCGGCAGGTCGGTCGCGCTCGCGATCGTCGCGGCGCCGGCGAGGGCGACGTCGAGGGGCATCCCGCCGTCGTCGTAGCCGTGGCTCGCGGCGATCGAGTGCCCGGCGGTCGCGATCGCCTTCGTCTCCGGCAGGTCGCTGACGACCTTGGCGCTGATCGCGTCCCACACGTTCACGACGCGGAGGATCTCGGGGGCTTCGTGCAGCTGCTTGAGGGTGGTCGCCTTGTCGGCGGTGCTCGTGCTCATGCCCCGAACCTACGGGCGGGACGGCGAGCGTGTCCGTGAGGCGCGTCAGCCCCGAAGGCGGGGAATCTCGGTGTCGTCGGCACGCCCTACGATTCTCCGAGGATCACTCGCCAGACTCATGCCCGATCAGTGGCTGATCGGCGCTGAACGAGAGGGATGACCTTGGCACGTAGACGCGGTTTCTTCGCGGAGATCCAGCACCAGCAGCGGCTCGCGGATCAGCGCGCAGCTCGCGCCCGGCGGGAACGTGCTGCCGCGCTTGCAGCCGTGGAACGTTCTCGCGTCCAGGTCGAGCGAGCTCGTGCACAGGCCGCCCGATCGGCGGCGGCATCCGCCCGGGCGACCGAAGCAGAGCGCAAGCGCGCCGAACGCGAAGCGCAGGCCGCCTACGCGGAGGCCCGCAAGGCTGAGGCTGATGACCAGAACGAAGCGCTCAGGCTGACGAACGAATCGATCGCGAATCTCCTCTCGGCAACGCTCGAGGTCGACGACTACGTCGACCTCGAGCAACTGAAGCGAACGGCCGAGCATCCGCCGTTCCCGCACCCGGATCTCGAAGCGCCGATTCCTCGCCCGATGCCTCTGGCTCTCCCGCCGGCACCGATGTGGCAAGAGCCGCCCGCTCCGAAGGGTCTGTTCGGAAAGCGGAAGAAGCACGAAGAGCTGAAGCAGGAAGCGTGGGCTACCTTCCAAGCGAATGGAGCCGAGTGGGAGCGTCTCCGCGATTCTCTTCCTGGGCGACAAGCAGAGGCGGACCGACAGTACGAAGGCCTCGAGCAGCGGCGCCGTGACCAGCTCGCTGCGGAGCGACGTCGCTACGAAGCGGCGTGCAACGTCCGCCAGCGCGATGTCGACGAGCACAACGCGGAGATCGATGCCCTCATCGCGGGGCTCGGGTACGGCGTACCCGAGGCCGTCCAGGAGTACCTCGACATCGTCCTCGCGAACTCGATCTACCCGGAAGACTTCGAGGTGCGGCATGAAGCGTCCTTCGACGCCGCTTCGAGCGAGGCGCGCATCCGCGCCGTCGTGCCGGCACCTGAGACGATCCCGACCGTCAAGGCTTACCGCTGGGTGAAGGCGTCGGACGAGATCGTCGGCTCTCCGCTCACCAAGAAGGATCAGACGGAGCGGTACGGGGACGCACTCGCGCAAGTCGCCCTCCGCACGCTCCACGAGGTGTTCGAGGCTGACCGCCGCGGTATCGTTCAGTCGATCTCGCTCGAGGTCGGACCCGCCACCAAGGATCCGGCGACCGGGCTCGACCGGTTCTTCCCCCTGGTGGCCGTCGGAGCCTCGCGGGAGCACTTCACCGGATTCGACCTTTCGGCAGTCGTGCCGTCCTCGACACTGCAGCACCTCGGTGCTGCGATCTCGAAGAACCCGTTGTCGCTCAGTGTCGTCGATCCTGGCGGGGTGCGCCGATCATGAGTACTCGACGGTTCAACCCGCCTCCGTCGTGGCCGCCGGTGCCGGCGGGATGGGAACCGCCGACATCGTGGGTGCCTCCCTCTGACTGGCCAGCGCTTCCGGCCGGATGGTCGTTGTGGATCGAGGACGAGCCGATCGATCCGGTGTTCGCTTCCGAGGACGTGCCGCCGCCGACTACGGACGCAACGGCTTCATCACCCGTCGCCGACTCACAGCTGACGGTGACGGAGATCGAACGCGACGGTGTCGTGTTCGTCGTCCTTCCGGTAGGGAGGGGAGCGGGATCCCCGGTCGTGACGATCCCGCGTTCGTCCTGGACTGGAGGCAGCGGTGACCGGCCGACGGTCGAGCCGTCCGAGGTGCAAGACCGTGCGATCGGCAGCCGGTCGACCGAACGTGCCGTCGTGGATCCTCGGGATCAGCGGATCGCGTCGCTCGAAGCTGAGGTGCTGCGACTTCGCAGCAGCACGACGGCGCCGTCGAACGGCGCGGTTCCCCTCGATGATCAGCAGGTCCTGCAGTCAGTCGGGATCTACCGGTACCACCACCCGCTGGAGAACGCAGTCGCTTACAAAGATCGTCTGACCGTCATCGAAGCGGAGATCGCGGCGCTCGTCCGCGAGGGACGAGCGATCGAGCGGTCGAACATGTTCACGTTCGACAACTCGCTCGCCAAGGGGCGGAAGATGAGTGACGATCTCTCCAAGCTCATGCTCCGCGCGTACAACGCCGAAGCAGACAACGCGGTTCGGTCCCTGCGCGCCGGGAACGTCGAAACCGCCAAACGACGGCTTGAGAAGTCACGAGAGGCCATCGCACGACTGGGAGCGATGATGGAGATGCGCATCGCGGCCGAGTACCACGACCTCCGCGTTGAAGAGGTCGAGTTGACGTCGGACTGGCTCATGCGGAAGCAAGAGGAGCGGGAACTCGAGCGAGACGAGCGTGCCCGACTGCGTGAGGAGAAACGCGTCCAGCAGGAACTCGAGGCAGAACGCGAGCGCCTCGACAAGGAACGCGCACTGATCGAGCAGACGATCGAGCGCCTGCGTGAGAACGGCGAGGTGGACGCAGTACTCGAAGCCCGCCTCGGTCAGATCGACGCCGCAATCCAGCAGAACGACTTCCGTGCGGCGAACATCCGAGCGGGGTACGTCTACGTCATCTCCAATCGCGGCGCCTTCGGATCCGATGTCGTCAAGATCGGGCTCACTCGGAGGCTCGAGCCCTCCGATCGAGTGAACGAGCTCGGAGGTGCTTCGGTCCCGTTCCGATTCGACGTGCACACCATCTACTTCTCCGAGGACGCTGTGTCCCTCGAGACCGAGCTGCACCGACACTTCGCCTCTCGCGCGCTCAACCAGGCGAACCCGCGCAAGGAGTTCTTCTTCGCGACTCCGGCAGAGGTTCGCGAGGTGCTCATGCAGAAGGTGGGCGCCCTTCTCGAGTTCCGGGAGGACGCAGAGGCGACCGAATACCTGCAGTCTGTCGGGGCGTGGCCGGTGCGGGCAGCCTGATGAAGTGACCACCCCTGCGACGCGGGATGACGGTCGGACTCGCACCGTGCCTCCTCTCCGATGCATGCTGATACGCATGGCTGACGACGAACAGGACCCGGTCGGCTCGCTCCGCGGGGTCCGCACGAGCATCAAGTGGACGCGGTACGCGCCCGACGTGCTGCCCCTGTTCGTCGCGGAGATGGACCACGACGTCGCACCGGCGATCCGGCAGGCGCTGATCGAGCGGGTGCAGCAGTCCGACCTCGGGTACCTGGACGGACCGGGGCCGCTCGCGCCCGCGTTCGCGCAGTTCGCCCGCGAGCGGTGGGGCTGGGACGTCGACCCGGCACGCGTGCACCTGGCGACGGACGTCAGCGTCGGGATCGTCGAGTCGCTGCGTCTCGCGCTGCCCGACGGTGGGCGCGTCGCCATCACGCCGCCGGTGTACCCGCCGTTCTTCGAGCTCGTCGAAGAAGCGCGATGTCAGGTCGAGGAGGTGCCGCTCGCCGAGCAGTGGGGCGTCTACCGGCTCGACCTCGAGGGGCTCGAACGGGCGTTCGCCGACGGGGTCCGCGTCTTCCTGCTCTGCAACCCGCACAACCCGATGGGTCTGGTGCACGACCGGGCCGACCTGGTGGCGCTCGCCGAACTCGCCGCGCGGCACGACGTGCTCGTCATCAGCGACGAGATCCACGCGCCGCTGACGCACCCCGGAGTCCGCTTCACCCCGTTCGCGATGGTCGCCGAGGCCGCGGGTGCCCGCAGCGTCTGCGTGACGAGTGCGAGCAAGGGGTGGAACCTCGCGGGGGTGAAGTGCTCGGTGATCGTGGCGGGGGACGACCGGACCGAGGCGCTCCTCGACACGCTGTGGGAGGAAGTGGCCTGCCGGACGAGCATCCTGGGCCTGCACGCGAACCTCGCGGCGTTCACGCTCGCGACGGACTGGCTCGACGACGTCGTCGCCCGGATCGTGGCGAACGAGCGGCTGCTCGGGTCGCTGCTCGCCGAGCACCTGCCCGGGGTCGTCTACACGCGCCCGCGGGCCGGGTACCTGGCGTGGCTGGACTTCCGCGGGATCGGCCTGGGCGACGACCCGGCGGTGCCGCTGCGCGAGAACGCCTACGTGGCGCTGAACTCGGGACTCGGGTTCGGGTCGCAGGGGCGGGGGTTCGCGCGGCTCAACCTGGCCTGCTCACCGGAGACCCTGCGCGAGGCGGTGTTCCGCATCGCGGCGGCGTACCCGTCGAGTGCGCAGGAGGGGTTGGTCTGGCACGTGGCGTGAGGGCCGCGCGCGTCCGACGCCGTGGGATCAGTCGTCGACGTACTGGTTGCGCCCGACGACGCGGATTCGCAGGTCGTCGGTGCGGTCCATGGCGAGGAACTCCCGTGCGACAGGCCCGACGGACGACCAGCGCAGGACCTCGGTGATCGGGGTCCCCTCGATGAACACCTGCCACACGCCGCGCTCGCGGACGGCCTGCACCTCGTACGTCGCCATGCCGCGAGCGTACCGGCTCAGCGCAGACGCTTCTCGTACCAGCGCATGGTCGGGACGGTCCCGTCCGGCTTCGCCCAGTCCGCAGGGGAACGGTGGGTCAACCGCCAGCCGCGGCGTTCGTACAGCCGCCACGCGCCTGGGGTCTCCTCGGTCACGTCGAGCCGGAGGGTCGGCACGTCGGCGTCGGCGTCGACGTCGGTGGCGGCTTCGGTCGTCGCCTTGGCTGCGGCTGTGGCTGCGGCTGCGGCGGCCGCTTCGGCGGTCGCGAGGAGGGCGTCGGCGATCCCGAGCCCGCGGTGGTCCCGGTGCACGACGAGCCGGGTGACCAGCGGGGCCGCGTCCGGGTCCGGAGCGGCCAGCCCGACGTGCCCGACCACGCTGCCGGACGACCACGCGGTCCACGCGACGAGGTGCCCGGGCGGCGTCAGCCACGACGCGGGGTCGTCGGGCCAGCGCGCCGGGTAGCCGTCTTCTCGGTGCGTGCGCCGGAGTAGCTCGACCAGGAGCTCCAGGTCGTCGTCGCGGCGCGGTCGGATGTGCACGACCGCGACGCTACCGGGCCGGGGGTCACACCAGGTCGAGCACCATGTGCACGTCGGCGCGGGCGTAGGGGCTCGGGGTGACCTCGTCGTGTTCGAGGTGCCGGAAGCCGAACGCCTCGTACAGGTGCACCGCGTTCGCCAGGCTGCTGGCGCTCTCGAGTGCCACGCGCTGGGAACCCAGTGCCCGCGCGCGGTCCAGGGCTGTGGCGATGAGCTTCCGGCCGGTGCCGTGCCCCTGGTGCTCGGGCGACACCGCCATCTTGACGAGCTCGTACACGCGCTCGCCGACGGGCATCAGGCCGACGCAGCCGATCACCTCGTCGTCCAGGCGGGCGACGAACACCGCACCGCCGGGTTCGACGATGCGGCCGACCGGGTCGCCGAGGATCGCCCGGTCCTCGTCCTCGAGCGTGAAGTACCGCTCGATCCACGCCTCGTTGAGGGTCCGGAACGCGGTGGCGTCGGCGGGGGAGTCGAGTTCGGCGATGGTCAGGGTGGGCGTCGCTTCGGGCATGCCTCCATCCTCGGCGGGCGATGCAGTCACGTCCAATACTCGTTCGTGCACATCGATAACCTGACTGCATGGATGTCGACCTCCGTCAGCTGCGCGCCTTCCTGGCCGTCGCGGACGAACTGCACTTCGGTCGGGCAGCGTCCCGACTGCGGCTCGCGCAGCCCGCCCTGTCGCAGCAGATCCGGCGCACCGAACGCGACCTCGGTGTCGACCTGTTCGTCCGGACCTCGCGCAGTGTGGCGCTGACGCCGGCGGGTCACGTGCTGCAGGGTCGGGCGAGGTCGCTCCTCGACCAGGTGGAGCGCGACCTGGACGAGGTCGTCCGGGTCGGTCGGGGTGAGGCCGGTCGGCTCGACGTCGGGTTCGTCGTCTCGGCGCTGCCCCTCGGGCCGATCGAGCGAGTCCAGGCGTTCCGGCAGCGGTACCCGCTCGTCCGCGTCGAGCTGTCCGAGGGCTACTCGTCGACGCTCCTCGCCCGGATCGTCCGCGGCGAGCTGGACCTCGCCGTCCTGCGGGATCCCGACCCGACGCCCGCCGTTCGCTTCCGGCCCTTCCGGTCCGAACCCTTCGTGGCCGCGGTCCCGCGCGGACACCGGCTCGCGGACCGGAAGGCGATCCGCGGCGCGGAGCTCGTGGACGACCCGTTCGTCTTCTTCCCCGCCGTCGCCGGTTCGGTCGCGACCGAGCGGAACCTCGCGCCCGTCGTCGTCGAGGGGCGCCGGCCGCGGGTCGTGCAGGAGGCGACGACCTGGGCGACCGTACTCCACCTGGTCGGCGCGGGGCTCGGGGTCACGGTCGCGCCGGAGAGCGCCACGCTCGCCGCGCCGGACACGGTCGTGCTGCTCCCGCTGCGGGACGATCCGCACCGGAGCGAACTGGTGTGGGCCGTCCGGGCCGACGACGACCGCGAGATCCTCCGCAACTTCATCGCCGCGACGGAGCCCTGACCCGCGCGGTGCGCTGCCGAACCCGCACGGCGCCCGATGCCCGGGGGTCCGGATCGAACCAGGCACCCGACATCGAACCAGCGCGCGGGGCTGGTTCGATGTCGGATCGGTGGTTCGACACCGACCGACACCGACCGACACCGACCGTCACCGACCGCACCCGCACGGCGCCGACCACGCGCCGTCAGCCCACGCAGACGGACCGGACGCGCAGCGACAGCCCCTCGGCGGTCCCGCGGATGTCCGCGCTCGCGACGCCGTGCGGTGCCGGGTCGTCGGCGGTCCACTCGTCGAGTCCCATCGCCCGACCGCTCATCGCCAGTCCCGCGGCGGTCCAGGTCGCCGTGACCCGGTCGAACGGCACCTGCGCGTCCGGGTACCGGCTGTAGACGGGCACGAGGACGGTCGCCACGGCCCGCGTGCCCTGCTCGTTCCCCAGTGCCTCCCGACCCACCGCGCAGGGCTCGACGGTCGTCGTCACCGTGGCGTCGACCCCGGTCCGCGCCACGGACTCCGCCGCGAGGGACCGCACGGCCTCCGTCTCGGCGCTGACGTCCGCCGACACCCACGGCAGCGCCGGACCCTCGAGGTCCTGCGGCTCGGCGGAGCCGAGGGGGAGTCCGAGCAGACCCACGATCGTCGCACCGGTGCCGTCCGGCCCCGTCAGCGAGAACGCGGTGCGCGGGGTCACGCCGTCCTGGGCCGCCTCGTCCCGGGTGCCGGCGAGCACCGTCGCGGTGCCGCGCGGATCCGGGACGGCCGCGCGCAGGAAGGGGCGAGCGGGTCCACCGCGGTCGGTCCGGTCGTAGCGGGTCCCGACCTCCGACCGGACGTCGCGGGCTCCGGCCTGGTCGAGCGCTGCGAGCAGGGCGGCTCCGGGGTGCAGCGCGTCGACCTCGACCGAGGAGTCGCCCGCCACCACCGTCACGGTGCGGTCCCCGGCGTCGGTCCGGACCCGGCGGACGGTCTCCGTCCACGAGGGCAGGGCGTCCGCCTCGACCCGGGTGCCGTACCGGTCCGCGTCGACAATCCGGACGAACGACTCGGCGCGGAGCCGTGCCGCCGTGTCGACCAGGTCCGGGTCGACCGGGTCGACGACGACCGCGGCGCGACCGTCACCGGCGGGGACGGTGAGCCCGACGACGAGCGTCGTGCCGGGCACGGGTGACGGCCCCCGGTCCGACACCACGCCGCGCACGGCAGCGGCCACGTCGAGGTCGCTGGTCCGGGCACGCACGTCGACACGGGCGAGCCAGTGCGTCGGGTCGTCCTTCGCGTCGACCTGGTCGACGTCGCCCTCAGCCCGGGCGACGCCGGGCAGCGCACGGAGGTCGTCGAGCAGTGCGGCGAGCGCGTCCTCGGACCCCTTCGGCGACGGCGTCTCGAGGAACCCCCGGGTGCATCCGCCGAGCAGCAGCACCGTCACCAGGGCGAGCAGGGTGGCGAGGACGGTCGGCCGGATGGTGGTCACGGGCTGACCCTAGGAACAGCGCGCGGCCGCCAGCGGATCGTCGCCCCGCACTGTGCCCGGGGACACAGAGTCGGTCAGCCCGGTGGCAGCACCGCCGCCCGCTGGTCGCCGAGCTCGTCCTCCCGCCAGGGCCGGGCACCACGGAGCGTGAGCCCGAGCTGCACGAGCACGAACCCCACGTGCGGTTCGACGTCCGGGTCCCAGGCGCCCTCGACCCCGAGGCCGAACGCCCCGAGCTCGTCGTCGGCCTCGTCGCGCAGGCTCAGGCGCCAGCGGCCGTCACCGAGCTCCTCGACGACGGCCCAGCGAGCGGTGTCGAAGCGGCTCACGCGGTCTTCGCGACGTCCTCGGTGAAGTTCCGCACGCGCTGCTGCAGCGCTTCGCCGCGCATGGCGATCGTCGCCGGCGGGTTGAGGTGCGGCGGCGCGGTGCGGATGAGCATCGAGCACCCGAGGTCCTCGCAGATGTACGACCCGATGGTGTTCCCGTTGCGGCCGGACTCGCCGGCGCGCGCCGCGGAGAACAGGCGGACCTGGGTCGCGGGCTGCGGGGAGTGGCAGAACGAGCACATGGCCGCGATGCCGGGGCGGAGGGAGCCGCCGGCGGAGCGCACGACGATCCCGACGGGGCGGTCGTCGATCCAGGACACGATGTACCCCCGGCGCGCGGCCTGCGGGTCGCGCCAGCCGAGGAACTCGCGGTCGTCCCAGAGCATCTCGTGCAGCCCCGGGATCGGGAGCTGCTCGAGCTCGTCCGGGGTGGCGTTGACGAACGACGAACGGATGTCTGCTTCGGTCAGTGGCTTCACGGTGCTTGTCACCCTATGCCTCGCCCCCGACAGACGCCGTCACCCCAGCCTGGAGGCACGGATCGCTCCGAGCGCGCTCGTCCCGTCCGCCACGAGCACCGCCCGGCGCAGCGCGTCGCGTCCGACGCGACGTGCCGCCGCGTCGTCCGCCGCGAACTCGACGAGGACGCGCGTCGAGCGCGCCATGGCGCGCGCCCCGGGCACCCACGGGACCGCACGCTCGATCGACTCGGCGACCGCGACCGCCCACGCGTGGTGCTGGGTCAGGTGGGCGCGTTCGTGGGCGACCACCGCCTCCAGTTCGTCCGTCCGCAGCAGGTCCGCGAGCCCGGTGCTCACCAGCACCCCGCCGGACCTGCCGGGGACCGCGCACGCCAGTGCGTGGTCCGCCTCGACCAGCGCGACGCGCGTGCCGACGATCTCGCGCTGCGGTGCCGCGCCGGACCGTATGGCGTCGCGGACGGCCTCGTGCTCCGCCCCGGGGCGGACCCGCACCGCGACGACGAACGCGAGCACGCCGAGCAGGGCGACCCCGAGGTTCAGGCCGTGCGTGGGGGAGTCGCCGAGGCGCAGCGGATCGGTGAGCGGGCGGTCGGTCAGGACGACGAGGGCGATGCCGACCACGAAGCCGACCACGCCGAGCAGGACGGCGACCGACCACGAGACCAGGGCGGTCCGGGGGTGGTCGATGGTCCAGGCCGAGCGGGTCAGGACCCGCGGCGCGACGACCACCACGACGAGCGCGAGGGCGATGAGGGCGACTCCGGCGACGACCACGGGCGGCTCGGGATCAGGAGCGGGCTCGGGCGTCGAGGGCGCGGCGGAGGACGTCGAGGTCGTCCGAGGCGAGCGAGCCTGTGAACTGCAGCAGGGCGGCCTCGCGGTCGGAGGCGGCGGCGAGCGCGTTCGACATCAGCGAGGCGGTCTGCTGCTCGCGGCTGTGCGCGGCGCGGAAGGTCAGGGGCGCGTCGTCGTGCTCCTGTCGGTCCACCTGGCCCTTGCGGCCGAGCCGGTCGAGCACGGTGAGGACCGTGGTCAGCGCGGGGCGCGGCTCGCGGAACGCGTCGAGGACCTGGCGGGCGGTGAGCCCGGCGTCCGCGTCGGCGGCCCTGTCGTCGTCAGCGGCCCACAGCGCCTCGAGCACCGCCTGTTCGAGCTGCCCGCGGGGGCGCGATCGCTGTCCTGCCACCGGTGCATTCTACGAGACGTCGAAGCCCCGGCTGCGACACATGCCGGAAACGCGGTGTCGGTACACTCGGCACCGGACAACTGAACACCGGCCGCTCATCCGTCGCGGGAGACGTCGTGCGGTGCCCACGGGCACGCGCGACACCGAAGGAGCAATCCCCCCCCGCCAATCTCTCAGGTCCCACACCGCAGCGGACAGGCCACTCTGAAAAGCAGACGACGTGCCCCCGCCGGGTGGTCCGCCGTCTCGCCCACGGTGAAAGCCGCCGGACCTCACGGGCCGCGGTGAAACTCTCAGGCCCATGACAGAGGGGGAGTTCCGCCCGACGATGGCCGTCGGGTCCTGCCGATGCCAGGAGAACTCCCTCATGCGTTCCTCGCCACTCGAGTCCGCCCACGAAGCCGCGGGCGCCTCCTTCACCGACTTCGCCGGGTACCGGATGCCCGTGCGCTACTCCTCCGACCTCGCCGAGCACCACGCCGTCCGCACGGCCGCGGGGGTGTTCGACCTCTCGCACATGGCCGAGGTGGGGGTCACCGGTCCGCAGGCGGTGGCCTTCCTCGACCACGCGCTCGCCGGCTCCTTCGGCGCGATGCCGGTCGGCCGGGCGAAGTACTCGTTCCTGCTCGCCGAGGACGGCGGCATCCTCGACGACCTCGTCATCTACCGCACCGGCGAGGACGTGTTCCTCGTCGTCGCGAACGCCGCGAACCGGTCCGTCGCCGTGGACGCGCTGACCGCCCGCGCCGCCGGGTTCGACGTCGCGGTCTCCGACGACTCGGACAGCACCGCGCTCGTCGCGATCCAGGGGCCCGCCGCCGCCGGGACGCTCGACGCGCTCGTCGTCGCCGACCGCCTGCAGCCGGAGACGCCGCTCGACGAGCTCCGGTACTACCGGGTGCTCCACGCGCTGTTCGACGGCGCCGAGGTCCTCGTCGCCCGCACGGGCTACACGGGCGAGGACGGCTTCGAGATCTACAGCGACACCGACGTCGCGACGGCGATCTGGGACGCACTCCTGGACGCCGGCGCCGACCGCGGTGTCGTCCCGGCGGGGCTCGCCGCGCGCGACACGCTCCGGCTCGAGGCCGGCATGCCGCTGTACGGGCACGAGCTCGACACCACCGTGCGTCCCGCCCAGGCCGGACTCGGCCGGGTCGTCGCGACCTCGGGCTCGTTCGTCGGGGACGCCGGTGTGCAGCCCGCCGACGACGCCCCGGTGCTCGTCGGACTCGTGACCGAGGGTCGTCGCGCTCCCCGCGCCGGCTACGACGTGCTGCACGACGGCACCGTCGTCGGGACCGTCACCTCCGGGGCGCTCTCCCCGACGCTCGGGCACCCGGTCGCGATGGCCTTCGTCGACCCGGCCCTCGCCACCGAGGGCACCGTCCTCCACATCGACGTCCGCGGGACCGCCGTCCCCAGCACCGTCACCCCGTTCCCCTTCTACCGCCGCACTCCGAGAGGCTGAGCCCGTGACCGACCAGACCGCACTCCAGTACACCGCCGACCACGAGTGGATCCTCGTCGAGGGCGACACCGTCACCGTGGGCATCACCGACCACGCCGCCGAGCAACTCGGGGACGTCGTCTACGTCGAGCTCCCCGCCGTGGGCACCACCACGACCGCGGGTGAGCAGATCGGCGAGATCGAGTCCACCAAGAGCGTCGGCGAGCTCTTCGCGCCGATCGAGGGGCAGGTCATCGCGGTGAACGACGCCGTCGTCGACGCCCCCGACACCGTGAACCAGGACCCCTTCGGCGCGGGCTGGCTCGTCAAGCTCAAGGTCGACGGGACCTCCTTCCCCGAGGACCTCATGGACCACGACGCGTACCGGGCCTCCATCGCATGACGACCGCCGACCAGAACCTGCAGACGTCCTTCGCCGACCGTCACATCGGCACGACGGCCGCCGACCAGCGCACCATGCTCGAGACCGTCGGGCAGCCGTCGCTCGACGCGCTCGTCCGCACCGCGATCCCTGAGTCGATCCACGCCGTCCCGGTCACGCACTCCGCGATCCCCGCTGCGGTCGGCGAGACCGAGGCCCTCGCGGAACTCCGTGCCAAGGCCGGGCGCAACACCGTCCGCCGCGCGATGATCGGCCTCGGCTACCACGGCACGCACACACCCGCGGTGATCCAGCGGAACGTGCTCGAGAACCCGAGCTGGTACACGGCCTACACGCCGTACCAGCCGGAGATCTCGCAGGGCCGGCTCGAGGCGCTCATCAACTTCCAGACGATGGTGTCCGACCTGACCGGTATGGCGACCGCGGGCGCGTCGATGCTCGACGAGGGCACCGCCGTGGTCGAGGGCATGCTCCTCGCCCGCCGCGCGTCGAAGGTCAAGGGGGACGCGTTCCTCGTGGACGCCGACCTGCTGCCGCAGACCCGTGCGCTCCTCGACCACCGTGCGGACGCCGTGGGGATCGCCCTGCGCACCTTCGACGCGGTCGACGGCCCCACCGACGAGCAGCTCGACGGCGCGTTCGGGGTCGTCCTGCAGTACCCCGGAGCCTCCGGACGCATCGTCGACCCGACCGCCACCATCGAGCGCGTCCACGCGGGCGGCGGCATCGCGGTCGTCGCCGCGGACCTGCTCGCCATGACGCTGCTCGCCAGCCCGGGGGACCTCGGCGCCGACGTCGCCGTGGGCACGAGCCAGCGCTTCGGCGTCCCGCTCGGCTTCGGCGGCCCGCACGCCGGCTACCTCGCCGTCCGTGCCGGTCTCGAGCGCCAGCTGCCGGGCCGACTCGTCGGGGTGTCCTTCGACGCCGACGGACAGATGGCCTACCGCCTCAGCCTGCAGACCCGCGAGCAGCACATCCGCCGCGAGAAGGCGACGAGCAACATCTGCACCGCGCAGGTGCTGCTCGCCGTGATGGCCTCGATGTACGCCGTCTACCACGGGCCCGAGGGGCTGCGCTTCATCGCCGACCGGGTCGCCCGGACGACGACGGCGCTCGCCGACGCGGCACGTGGTGCCGGACTCCAGGTGGTGCACGAGGCGTTCTTCGACACCCTCACCCTCCGCGCGCCGGGTCGGGCCGGTGCGATCGTCGACGCCGCCCGGAGCGCCTCGTACCTGCTGCACCGCGTCGACGCCGACACCCTCCAGGTGTCCGTCGACGAGACGACCACCCCGGACGACGTGACGGCCCTCGCCGTCGTGTTCGGTGCCGTGGACGCGACCGTCCCCGGGACGGAGACCGCCGTCCGGGACGCAGCCACGGGCCTCCCGTCCGCCCTGCTGCGCAGCAGCGAGTACCTGACGCACCCCGTCTTCAGCGCGCACCGCAGCGAGACCCGGATGATGCGGTACCTGAAGCACCTGTCCGACAAGGACTACGCGCTCGACCGCGGCATGATCCCGCTCGGCAGCTGCACGATGAAGCTCAACGCGGCGACCGAGATGGCGGCGGTGACCTGGCCGGAGTTCGCGAACGTGCACCCGTTCGCCCCGCGCGAGGACGTCGCGGGGTACCTCGACATGATCGGCGACCTCGAGACCTGGCTCGCCGAGGTCACCGGCTACGACACCGTCTCGCTGCAGCCCAACGCGGGCAGCCAGGGCGAACTCGCGGGCCTGCTGGCGATCCGCGGGTACCACCGGTCGAACGGCGACACCGAGCGGACCGTCTGCCTGATCCCGTCGAGCGCCCACGGCACCAACGCGGCGTCGGCGGTGCTCGCCGGGATGCGCGTGGTCGTGGTGGCGTGCGACGACGACGGCAACGTCGACCTCGACGACCTCCGCGCCAAGACGGCGCAGCACGCGGACACGCTCGCGGCGCTGATGATCACCTACCCGTCCACCCACGGCGTCTACGAGCACGACATCCGCGAGGTCTGCGACGCCGTGCACGACGCCGGCGGTCAGGTCTACGTCGACGGCGCGAACCTCAACGCCCTGCTCGGGCACGCGCGCTTCGGCGACTTCGGCGGCGACGTGTCGCACCTGAACCTGCACAAGACCTTCTGCATCCCGCACGGCGGCGGCGGCCCCGGTGTCGGCCCGGTCGCGGCGAAGGCGCACCTCGCACCGTTCCTGCCCGGCCACCCGATGGCCCAGCAGGACGACCGTCGGACCGGCACGACCGCGGAGGCGGCCGACGGGCGCCTCGCGCATGCCGGCGGTCCGGTGTCGTCGGCGCCGTACGGCAGCCCGAGCATCCTGCCCATCACGTGGACCTACGTCCGGATGATGGGGCTCGAGGGGCTGACCCGCGCGACCGAGGCTGCCGTGCTCGGCGCGAACTACGTCGCGGCACGGCTGCGGGACGCGTTCCCGGTGCTCTACACGGGCGCCGACGGGCTCGTGGCGCACGAGTGCATCCTCGACCTGCGGCCGCTGCGCGACAGCACGGGCATCACGGTGGACGACGTCGCGAAGCGGCTCGTCGACTACGGGTTCCACGCGCCGACGATGTCGTTCCCGGTCGCCGGGACGCTCATGGTCGAGCCGACCGAGAGCGAAGACCTCGCCGAGCTCGACCGGTTCGTGGACGCCATGCTCGCGATCCGGGCCGAGGCGGCGGCCGTCGAACGAGGGGAGTGGCCGGCGGACGACAACCCGCTCGTGCACGCCCCGCACACGGCCTCGTCGGTGATCTCGGGGGAGTGGGCGCACGCCTACACCCGGGAGCAGGCGGTCTACCCGCTGCCCGGCATCAGCGCGCGGAAGTACTGGCCGCCGGTGCGTCGCATCGACCAGGCGTACGGGGACCGCAACCTGGTGTGTGCGTGCCCGCCGATCGAGGCGTTCGCCTGACCGTTCCCCCGATCCAGCAGAGCAGGTAGCGTGTGCCCCGTCCGGTCCGTCCGGGCGGGGCACGCGTGCGTCCGGGTCCGTCCCGGCGGCCGGAAAGGTCGGAGCGCTCCACGTCCCGCGGCGTCGCGGTTCGCTTGCACACCGCTGTGCGCTCGTGCAACAACTTCGTTGCAGAAGCAACAATCCGGCATCGGGTTCGTGCGAGCGCGCGAAACTTGCATCCTCCCGCAACGATCCTGCGACTTGGTTTCCGATTTGTAACCGATCTCCGCAGGGTTTGGTCGGTGGTCTCGGCACTGCCTACAGTGCAATGACACGCGCGCCCGGCAGCACCTCTGTGCCTGGCGCGTCCCATGCACCAGGAGGAACCTTGATCAAGAAGCGCGCTGGGCTCTCCGCCCTCGCCGTGCTCGGGGCCACAGCACTCGCCCTGACCGCCTGCTCGTCCAACGGCAGCAGCAGCAACGGTGGTGACTCGGGCTCGACGAACGCGTCCGGCATCGTCACGACGAACGGCAGCGAACCGCAGAACCCGCTCATCCCCTCGAACTCCACCGAGACCGGTGGCGGCAAGATCGTCTCGTCGATCTTCGAGGGCCTCGTCTCGTACGACGAGAAGGGCAAGCCGGTCAACGAGGTCGCGAAGAGCATCACCACCGATGACTCGAAGACCTACGACATCAAGCTGAACACCAACTACACCTTCACCAACGGCGAGAAGGTCACGGCTGAGTCGTTCACGAAGGCGTGGAACTGGGCTGCCCAGTTCTCGAACGCGCAGGGCGCGAGCTACTTCTTCGAGAACATCCAGGGCTACGACGCCGAGAAGGACTCGGAGCTCACCGGACTCAAGGTCAAGAGCGACGACGAGTTCACCGTCACGCTCAACTCGCCGCAGTCGGACTTCCCGCTGTCGCTCGGCTACTCGGCCTTCATGCCGCTGCCCTCGGAGTTCTACAAGGACACCAAGGCCTTCGGTGAGAACCCGATCGGCAACGGCCCCTACAAGCTCGACGGTGACAAGGCCTGGACGCACAACCAGTCCATCAAGCTCGTCACCAACAAGGACTACGAGGGCAAGCGCAAGCCGAAGAACGGTGGTCTGACGATCACGTTCTACACGACCCCGGACACCGCGTACGCAGACGTGCAGGGCGGCAACCTCGACGTCCTCGACGCGATCCCGGACAGCGCCTTCCAGACCTACAAGTCGGACTTCCCCGACTCGAACGTCAACCAGGCCGCGGCGATCTTCCAGGCGATCTACCTGCCCTACTACCTCGACCACTGGAAGGGTGAAGAGGGCAAGCTCCGTCGCGAGGCGATCTCGATGGCGATCAACCGCAAGCAGATCACCGACAAGATCTTCGACGGCACCCGCACCCCGGCCAAGGACTTCACCTCCCCGGTGATCTCCGGCTGGAACGGTGATCTCAAGGGTTCGGACGTCCTCGACTACAACAAGTCGAAGGCCAAGGAGCTGTGGGCCGAGGCCGACAAGATCTCGCCCTACAACGAGACGCTCACCATCTCGTACAACGCCGATGGCGGTCACGAGGCGTGGGTGACCGCGGTCACCAACTCGATCTCCAGCACGCTGGGCATCAAGGCGCAGGGCAACGCGATCCCGACGTTCCAGGAGGCCCTGGACACGCAGAAGAACGACAAGCTCACGGGCGGTAGCCGCACCGGTTGGCAGGCCGACTACCCGTCGCTGTACAACTTCCTCGGCCCGACCATGGGTGAAGGTTCGTCCAGCAACTACTCGCGCTACGACTCCACCGAGTACAACGACCTCCTCGCGAAGGGCCGTTCGGCCTCCTCCGTCGAAGAGGGCAACAAGTACTTCGACCAGGCCCAGGAGCTGCTGTTCCAGGACCTGCCGGAGATCCCGCTCTGGTACGCCAACGTGACCGGCGTGTGGTCGAACGACAACGTCACCAACGTCAAGTTCGGCTGGGACTCGGTGCCGCTGTACTACGACATCGAGGTCAAGAAGAAGTAACGCGGGTCTCCTCGGAGACCCACCGCGAGCAGGTATCCTGCTCCGCGACCACCGGACGGGGGTCCGGGGACCGAACGGTCCCTGGGCCCCCGTACCACGGCGGCAACACCTTCCCCCACCACCGCGGGCGCCGCCGCCCGCACCGGACTCCCGTGCCGACCCGCGGACCGTCCACCCCTCACGACATGAACCAGAACGACATGCGCGCCGCGCAGGACCGAGCGATCTGATGCTCTGGTACCTCGGCAAGCGCCTCCTGCAACTCATCCCCGTGTTCTTCGGGGCCACGTTCCTCATCTACTTCATGGTCTTCTCGCTGCCCGGCGACCCGATCGCCGCGCTGTTCGGCGACCGCCAGCCGTCGCCGCAGGTGATCGAGCAGCTCCGGCAGCAGTACAACCTCGACAAGCCGTTCATCGTCCAGTACCTGCTCTGGATCGGTGGCGTGTTCAAGGGCGACCTCGGCGTCACGTACTCGGGCCTGCCGGTCTCGCAGCAGCTCGCGGCCGCGTTCCCGATCACCGCTCGACTCGCGATCCTCGCCCTCGTGTTCGAGGCCGTCGCCGGCATCGTCGTCGGTGTCATCGCTGGTCTGAAGAAGGGCAAGTGGTTCGACGCCACCGCGCTCGTCGTCTCGCTGCTGCTCATCTCGGTCCCGACCTTCGTCGTGGGCTTCCTGCTGCAGTACGTCTTCGGCATCCAGCTCGGCCTGTTCCGGGTCACGGTGTCCGGTCAGGCGCCGTGGTCGGAGCTCGTGCTCCCCGCGATCGTCCTCGCCTCCGTGTCGTTCGCGTACATCGTCCGCCTGACCCGGGCGAGCGTCGCCGAGAACATGAGCGCCGACTTCGTCCGCACCGCCACCGCGAAGGGCCTCCCGCGTCGTCGTGTCGTGGGCGTGCACATCTTCCGCAACTCGCTCATCCCCGTGGTGACCTACCTCGGTGTCGACATCGGCAACCTGATGGTCGGCGCGGTCGTGACCGAGGGCATCTTCAACATCAGCGGTGTCGGTGGCACGGTGTTCCGGGCCGTCAAGCTCGGCGAGGGACCCACGGTCGTGTCCTTCGTCGCCGTGATGGTCATCATCTTCATGCTCGCCAACCTCCTGGTCGACCTGCTCTACGCCGTCCTGGACCCGAGGATCCGCTATGCCAAGTAACGCCGAGTCCCGTTCCGCGACGCACTACGTCGCGCCGATCGAGGAGACGCCGCTGCAGGCGGTCGACCAGGTCAACGAGGACGAGAAGACCCGTTCCATCTGGACGGACGCATGGGACTCCATGCGCACCCGCCCGACGTTCTGGATCTCGTCCGTCCTCATCCTGCTCGTGCTGGTCGTCGCGATCTTCCCCGGCCTGTTCACGCACGTCGACCCCCGTGCGGCCAACCTCGACTTCAGTGACGAGGGTCCGCGCCCGGGACACCCGCTCGGGTACACCCGACAGGGCTACGACGTGTATGCCCGCGTCATCTGGGGTGCGCGCAACTCGGTCATCGTCGGCCTCGTCGCCACGATCCTCGTGTCCGTCGTCGGCATCGTGATCGGCGCCCTCGCCGGGTTCTACGGCGGCTGGCTCGACACGATCGTCTCCCGCATCGGTGACATCTTCTTCTCGATCCCGACCATCCTCGGCGCGATCGTGATCATGTCCGTCATCCCCGCGCGCAACGCCCTGACCGTGGCCCTCGTGCTCGCGGCCTTCGCGTGGCCCCAGATCGCCCGCATCATGCGCGGTGCGGTCCTCAGCGCGAAGCAGTCCGACTACGTGATGGCCTCGGCCGCCCTCGGCGTCAGCCGCTTCACGACGCTGGTCCGTCACGTCATCCCGAACGCGCTCGCTCCGGTCATCGTCGTCGCGACCGTGTCCCTCGGTTCGTTCATCGTGGCCGAGGCGACCCTGTCGTTCCTCGGCATCGGGCTGCCGCCGTCGGCGCTGAGCTGGGGTCTCGACATCGGCACCGCGCAGACGTCGATCCGCACCAACCCGTCGACGATCTTCTGGCCGTCCGCCGCCCTGTCCATCACCGTGCTCGCGTTCCTCCTCCTCGGTGACGTGGTCCGCGACGCGCTCGACCCGAAGGCGAGGGCCCGCCGATGACCGAGACGCTCACCGACCCCACGACCAGCCGTCCGACGAACCCGGGGACGCCGCTCCTCGAGATCACGGACCTGCAGGTCGGGTTCAAGACGCAGAGCGGGTTCGTCCAGGCCGTCCGCGGTGTCAACTTCACCCTCGAGCAGGGCGAGCGCCTGGCGATCGTCGGCGAGTCCGGTTCGGGCAAGTCGACCAGCGCCCAGGCGGTCATCAAGCTCCTCGCCGGCACGGGCGAGGTCACGGGTGGCTCGATCAAGTTCAACGGGCGTGAGCTCGTCGGGCTGTCCGACAAGGAGATGTCCGAGATCCGCGGGAAGGAGATCGGCTACGTCCCCCAGGACCCGATGTCGAACCTCAACCCGCTGTGGTCGATCGGCTTCCAGGTCGAAGAGGCGATCAAGGCCAACGGCATGGCGACCGGCAAGCACGCGATCCGTGCCCGCGCGGTCGAGGTGCTGCAGGAGGCCGGTCTCGGTGACGCCGCGACCCGCCTGAAGCAGTACCCGCACGAGTTCTCCGGCGGCATGCGCCAGCGCGTGCTCATCGGCATCGGCCTGTCGAGCCGCCCGAAGCTGCTCATCGCCGACGAGCCGACCTCGGCGCTCGACGTCACCGTGCAGCGCGTCATCCTCGACCACCTCGAGACGCTGACGCGGGACTTCGGTACCTCCGTCCTGTTCATCACCCACGACCTCGGGCTCGCCGCAGAGCGCGCCGAGAAGCTCGTCGTCATGTACAAGGGCCAGGTCGTCGAGTCGGGGCCCTCGAAGGAGATCCTCGCCAACCCGCAGCACCCGTACACGCAGCGCCTCGTCGCCGCGGCACCGTCGCTCGCGAGCCGCCGCATCCAGTCGAAGGTGCAGCACCAGCACGTCGACATCGCGGACGCCGGCAGCGAGGACGACGAGCTGATCGCCCGCGCCCAGGAGCGCGAGCACCAGCCGGCGAAGGACCTCATCGTGGTGAAGAACCTCGAGAAGGTCTACAAGCTGCGCGGCAAGAACCTGCAGACCCGCGAGCTGAAGGCCGTGGACGACGTGTCCTTCGCGATCCCGAAGGGCACCACCACGGCGCTCGTCGGCGAGTCCGGTTCAGGCAAGTCCACCGTGGCGAAGCTCGTCCTGCAGCTCGAGTCGATCACGAGCGGCACGGTGCAGTTCGACGGCATCGACATCGGCGCGCTGAAGGGCAAGGAGCTCTTCGACTTCCGCCGCCGCGTGCAGCCGGTGTTCCAGGACCCGTACGGCTCGCTGGACCCGATGTACAACGTCGGGAACACGATCGCGGAGCCGCTCGCCACGCACAAGGTCGGCGACAAGGCCAGCCGCCGGGCCCGCGTGCTCGAGCTGCTCGACCAGGTCGCCCTGCCGAAGTCGATGGTGAACCGCTACCCGAACGAGCTCTCCGGTGGTCAGCGCCAGCGCATCGCCGTGGCCCGTGCCCTCGCGCTCAAGCCCGAGGTCATCGTGCTCGACGAGGCGGTCTCCGCGCTCGACGTGCTCGTCCAGGGCCAGATCCTGGACCTGCTCACCGAGCTGCAGACCGAGCTCGGCCTGACCTACCTCTTCATCACGCACGACCTCGCCGTCGTCCGCCTCGTCGCGGACAACGTCTGCGTCATGCGGAAGGGGCAGATCGTCGAGAAGGCAACGACCGACGAGGTCTTCGCCGCGCCGAAGGAGCAGTACACCAAGGACCTGCTCGCTGCGATCCCGGGCGCCGGGTTCGAGTTCGGGCGCTGATCCTGAGCGGTACCGAGGCCGGACGCACCGCCGTCCTCCGCGCTGGGCGCGGGGGAGCGGTGGCGTCCGGCCTCGTCGCGTTGCTGGGCCTCTTCCTGCTCGGCGACGCCGCGGTCCGGGGGAGCTGGGACGTCGTGCTCACCGCCCTCGGCCCGCTCGCCGTGCTCGTCTGGGCGCTCTGGGTGCTCACCTTCCGTCCGTCGATCCGACTCGACGACGACGCGCTGACCGTCGTGAACCCCCTCCGTGAGACCCGCGTGCCGTGGGGCGCGGTGGCCGACGTCCGCCTCCGCTGGCAGATCGTGGTCGAGACCACCGAGGGCCGCACGGTCTCCTGCTGGGGTGGCCCGTCGCTGCCTCGCCCGAAGCCCGCGCGCCGAGGCGAGCCGCGGACGCTGCCGCAGCCGGTCGAGATGTCGGTGCTGCTCGACCGCTGGGCGGAGCGCCGCGAGGCGGGTGCCGCCGGTGGCCTGGTCGTCCGCGGATGGGACCGACTCGCGTTGCTCGTCGGCGCGGCGGCCGTCGTCCTCCTCGCGGTCTCCCTGGTGAGCGCTGCGCTGCGCTGACCCCGCCACCCACCGGCCTGGAGGCGCGGCACCAGCCCCGCCACGCGCCTCCCGTCCGTCGCGCACGCACCCCGCGCACCGCAGCCCGCCCGTCTCTCGCGCGCCCTGCCGAGCGGGCCGTTCCCGCGACGCGCCGCGCACGCCCGGCGCGGATGCCGCCCGCTCGCGCGGCGCCGCACGGACCCGTCGGCCGAGCGGGCGGAAGGTGTCACCCGTCCCGGCGAACGTGACGCGTACTGCCCGCTCGCGTGCCCGGGCGGTCGCGTGCGTCGAGCGGGCGGGATGCGTGGGGAGGGGAGCCGCTGACGCGCGGATCCCGCCCGGTCGCGACGGCGCGCCCCGCGATGAGCCGAGCGGGCGGTTCCTGCGGGGCGACGGGCGTCCCGGCCGCGGATTCCGCCCGCTCGCGCGCGCCGGGCGGAACCGTGTGCCGAGCGGGCGGAAGGTGTCACGCGGTTCGGGCGAACGTGACGTGTACCGCCCGCTCGCGTGCGTGGGATGACCGCGCGAGCCGAGCGGGCGGAATGCGCGGCGCGAGGAGCCGCTGACGCGCGGATTCCGCCCGCTCGCGCGGGGCGCGGGGAGCCGGTGCGCCGAGCGGGCGGAACGTGTGGCCCGGTCGTCGCGAGCGTGACGGCTTCCGCCCGCTCGCGGTCCACGGCCGAGCGCGCGCGGGCACGTGCAGACGCCGGACGGGAGGCACGTGGCGCGGCCGCCACCTGCCTCCCGTCCGTGGGTGGCTCAGACCGCGGCGGTCGCGTGCTCCGTGAGCAGGTGCTCCTGGTCGGTCTGCACGCAGGCGACTCCGCGGCCCGCGACGTCCTGCAGGTGCGGGTCGACGGCGCGGCACTGCTGCTGGCGGCCCTCGTCGAGCAGCTGGTAGAGCGGGCACCGGGTGCGGAACCGGCAGCCCTCGATGCGCTCGGTGGGGCTCGGCAGGTCTCCCCGCAGCAGGATGCGTCCGCGGGCTGCCTCGGCGGAGGGGTCCGGGACGGGGACCGCCGACAGGAGCGCCCGCGTGTACGGGTGCTGCGGGTCGTCGAAGACGCGGTCGCCCTCGCCGTACTCGACGATGCGGCCGAGGTACATCACGGCCACGTCGTCGGCGATGTGCCGTACCACCGACAGGTCGTGCGCGACGAACAGGTAGGACAGGCCCAGGCGGTGCTTGAGGTCCTCGAGCAGGTTGATGACACCGGCCTGGACGGAGACGTCGAGCGCGGAGACCGGCTCGTCGAGCACGAGGATCTTCGGCTCGACGATGAGCGCGCGGGCGATGCCGATGCGCTGCCGCTGGCCGCCGGAGAACTCGTGCGGGTATCGGTCGATGTAGCTCGGCTCGAGTCCGACCAGCTCGAGCGCGTCACGGACCCGGCGGCGGATCTCGTCCTTCGGGACACCGTGCACGGTGAGGGGTTCGCCGATCACCGAACCGATGTCGAGCCGCGGGTCGATGGACGCCATCGGGTCCTGGAAGACGACCTGGATGTCGCTCCGCAGGGCCCGGCGGTCGCGCTTCGAGAGCGTGCCGGTGTCGACGCCGTTCACCCGGATGGTGCCCTGCTGCGCCCCGGCGAGCTCGAGGATCTCCATGATCGTGGTCGTCTTGCCGCAGCCGGACTCGCCGACGAGCCCGAGGACCTGCCCGCGCTTCAGGGTCAGGGAGATGCCGTCGACGGCGTGCACCTCGCCGATGCGCCGACGGAAGACGGCACCCTTGGTGAGCGGGAAGGTCTTGACGACGTCCTGGAGTTCGAGGACGACCTCGTCGCCGTGGTCGATGGCGGCCTCGGGGACGTCCTCGGGGCGGGGGAAGATCTCGGAGCGGGCGAGGGTGCCCGCGGCGATCTCGTCGCGACGGATGCACGCGGCGGTGTGGTCGTCGAGGAAGGTGCCGTTCGTGATCGTCGGCGTGGTGCCGGTGAGCACGGGGTTGCCCGCCGCGGCCGGGACGGTGGGCGCGAGCAGTGCGGGCTCACCGTCGCGGCAGGCGTCGATGACGGCCGGGCAGCGGTCCGCGAACGGGCACCCGGTCGGCCGGGCGGTCAGGAGCGGCGGGCGGCCGTCGAGCGGCACGAGACGCTCGGTCCGTGCCGAGGTCATGTTCGGCATCGAGCGGAGCAGGCCGATCGTGTACGGCATCACGGGCTCGTGGAAGAGCTCGTCGACCGGCGCGGTCTCGACGATCCGTCCGGCGTACATCACCGCGACCCGGTCGGCGTTGCCCGCGACGACCCCGAGGTCGTGCGTGATGAGCACGACCGCGGCGCCCGTCATGTCCTTCGCGGTCTGCAGCACGTCCAGGATCTGCGCCTGGATCGTGACGTCGAGCGCCGTGGTGGGCTCGTCGGCGATGATCAGCTTCGGGTCGTTCGCGATCGCGATGGCGATCATCGCGCGCTGGCGCATGCCGCCGGAGAACTCGTGCGGGAAGGCGTCGAGCCGGCGGGCCGGGTTCGGGATGCCGACGGCACGCAGGAGCTCCTCGGAGCGGACCCGGGCGGCCTGCGTGGTGAGGGCCCGGTCGTGCAGCTTCAGGCCCTCGGCGATCTGCTGCCCGATCGTGTACACGGGCGTCAGCGCGGACAGCGGGTCCTGGAAGACCATCGCGATGTCGCCACCGCGGAGCCGTGACATCTCGCGGTCAGTGCGGCCGACGAGCTCCTGGCCGTCGAATCGAATGCTGCCCTGCACCTGGGCGGACGACGGCAGCAGGCCCATCACGGCCATCGACGACACGGACTTGCCCGAACCGGACTCGCCGACGATGCCGAGGAACTCGCCCTGCTGCACCGAGTAGTCGACACCCCGGACCGCGTAGACCGGCTTCGTCCGCGGGTTGAAGGTGACGGACAGGTCGGAGACGGTGAGCAGCGGCTCAGTCACGGTTGGCTCCAGAGGTGGGGTCGATGGCGTCGCGCAGGGCATCGCCGAGCAGGCTGGTCGACAGGACGGTCGCGACGAGGGTCGCGGCCGGCAGCACGAACAGCCACGGACGGGTGACGGCGGACTGGCTCCCGGCGGCGAGCAGCGTGCCGAGGGACACGTCCGGCACCTGGATGCCGAAGCCGAAGAAGCTCAGGGCGCTCTCCGACAGGATCATCGCGCCGACGCCGAGGGTCGCGTCGATGATGAGCAGCGAGGCCACGTTCGGCAGGATGTGCCGGCGGATGATCGTCGACGACGGCACGCCCATGAACCGGGCGGCCTTCACGTAGTCGCGTTCGCGCAGCGACATCGTCTGCCCGCGGATCACGCGCGCCATGATCATCCAGCCGAAGATCGCCAGGCCGACGATCAGGGCCACCCAGCTGAGGTTCTTGAAGAGCGGGCTGAGGAGCACGAGCGCGTAGAACGACGGGATCACGAGCAGCAGGTCGATGCCCCACACCAGGGCACGGTCGACGAATCCGCCGAAGTAGCCGGCGACCGCGCCGACGATCCCAGCGATCAGGGTCGAGGCGGGTCCGGCGATGAGACCGATGAGCAGCGACTTCTGCAGGCCGACGAGCGTCTGCGCGTAGATGTCCTGTCCGATGTCGTTCGTGCCGAACCAGTGGGCGGCGCTCGGTGCGGCGCCGAAGGCCAGGCCGTCCGAGTCGACCGCGTTCCAGTGGTACAGGTACGGACCGACGAAGGCCCAGAGGATGATGAGCAGCAGGGCGCCACCGCCGATGCGGGCGCGCCAGGTGCCGAGGACCTTCCGCCAGAGCGGGGTGCGGCCGGACCGGACCTCGATGACGTGCGCGGGCGTCCCGGCGTCACCGCTGCCGGGGTCGCCGGCGGTGGTCGTGGTGGTGGGGTCGAGTACGGACACGGGTCACACCCTCACTCGCGGGTCGAGCGCGGCGTAGAGCAGGTCCGCGAGGGTGCCTGCGATGAGCACGAGGATCGCCGTGAAGAGGATCGTGCCCGCTGCCGCGTTGATGTCGTTGTTGGTGATGCTCTGCACGAAGTACTCGCCCATGCCGTGCCAGCTGAAGACCAGTTCGGTGATGCTCGCGCCGGTCAGGATCAGGCCGAACGAGTACGCGAAGAAGGTCGACATCGGGATGAGGGCGACGCGGACGCCATGGCGCATGATGGCCGATCCGCGCGTCCGGCCCTTCGACCGGGCGGTGCGGATGAAGTCGTTCGACAGGACGTCGAGCATCGCCGAGCGCTGGTACCGCGAGTACGAGGCCACGGCGCCGATCGTCAGCGAGATCGTCGGGAGCAACAGGTGGACGAGCCGGTCGCCGAGGACGGGGAAGAACCCGGTCACCCCCGGTGTGTACTCACCGGTGAAGCTGATGAGCTGCGTCCCTGCCGCGTTGTTCAGCGCGGTCGCGAGGATCATGAGCACGACGGCGATCACGAACACCGGCGTCGCGAGGACGGCGAAGGACAGGTACGAGGACACCTGGTCGGACGCCCGGTACTGCCGGACCGCGTTCCAGACGCCGAGCAGCACGCCGAGGATCGCGCCGAGCAGCGTGCCGATCACCAGCAGCCGCAGGCTCGTGCCGGACCGGGCGACGATGTCGGCCGTGACCTCGGTGCCGCGGGCGCTGATGCCGAGCGAGCCGTGCGTGACGAGGCCCACCCACCAGTCCCACGTGCGGACGAGCAGGGGGGTGTTCGGGTCGGCGCCGAGCTTGCGGAGCGAGGCGTCGATCGTGCCCTGTGGCACGGCGGGGTTGCGGCCCAGGAACCGGGATGCCGGGTTCAGCGTGGAACTGGCGAGCAGGTACCCGAGGGTGGTCGCGACGATCGTCAGGATGACGTAGTTGACGATGCGCTTCGCGATGAAGGCAAGCATGGACGATGGACCTCGCAGGGTACGGACGGCGTTGTCGGCGAGGAGAGCGTAACCCCATCCGTCGACGTCGTGGTGATGCGAAGTGACGCTATGCAACATGTGTTACGGCCGTGTTTCGATTCCTCGCAGGGACTCTTGTGGAGCCTTCTGATGTGGCTAGGGTTCTCAACCAAAGACGTGACGGCAGGGGCCGCCGACGTTCGCCAGCGCTCAGCGCGAACCACACCGAAAGGGGATCCTCGCGATGCGAATGAGGATCAAGAGCACCGCTGTGCTCGCCACCGCAGCCGCCGCAGCACTCGTGCTGGCCGGCTGCTCGGGCGGCGGGACGGCGGGGGAGAGCAGTTCCGCGGTCGCCCAGTCGTCGCTCAAGTCGACGGGCTGGACGACCGCGGACCGCAGTTCGATCAAGGACGGCGGCTCCCTGACGCTGCCGATCGACTCGGCTCCCGCCAACTTCCAGATCAACAACCTCGACTCCGGCACGGTCGACGACCAGACCATCGCCGGCGTGTACCTGCCCGGGTTCATCCAGTTCAAGGAGAACGGTGACTGGGAGGCGAACCCGGACTACGCCGAGTCCGTGAAGCTCACGAAGGACTCCCCGCAGACCGTCGAGATCAAGATCAACCCGAAGGCCGTGTGGTCCGACGGGACGCCGATCACCGAGAAGGACGTCGAGGCGAACTGGAAGGCCCTGAACGGGACCAACCCGGCGTTCGCGCCCCTCGCGACGAACGTCTGGGAGGACGTCGACTCCGTGACGCAGGGCTCGGACGAGCGCGACGTCGTCATCACCTTCAAGAAGGTCAACGCCGACTGGCCGAGCGTGCTCGGCGGGATCTACCCGTACTGGGCCGTCGACACCCCGGACCACTTCAACAAGGCGTGGGCGAAGGGCCCGTACGCGGCCGACGGGACGACGTACGTCTCGGGCGGCCCGTACATCGTCAAGTCGTTCGACGCGAACGGCGGCGTGCTCACCTTCGAGAAGAACCCGAAGTGGTGGGGTGACACCCCCAAGCTCGACACGATCGTCTTCAAGACGGTGTCGCGCGACAGCGTGGCCCAGGCGTACGCCAACAAGGAGTTCGACGCGTTCAACCTGAACGGCAGCGCCGACAACTTCAAGACCGCGAACAGCCGGTCCGACTCGAAGATCGAGCGCTCGCTCGGCACGACCCAGCGGCAGATCACGCTGAACGGCACGTCCGAGGTGTTCAAGGACAAGTCGGTCCGCCAGGCGTTCGCGCAGGCCATGAACCGTCAGGTCCTCGCGCAGGCGATCCTCTCGCCGGTGAAGAGCCCGGTGACCGTCCTGAACAACCTCATCTACCTCCCGGGGCAGAAGGGGTACCAGGACGACGCGTCGAAGGTCTACGGCTACAGCACCGACTCCGCGAAGAAGAAGCTCGAGGACGCCGGCTGGAAGATCGGCTCGAACGGATACGCGTCGAAGGGCGGCAAGGAGCTCGACGTCCGCTTCGTGATCCCGTCGGACAACCAGAACTCGGCCAACATCGCGCAGCTCGTGCAGCAGCAGACGAAGCTCGCCGGCTTCAAGGTCACGATCGACACGGTCCCGACCGACGACTTCTTCACGAAGTACGTCACGACGACCACGCGTGACTTCGACGCGACCTACTTCGCCTGGCAGGGCACGCCCTTCCCGGTGTCGTCCACGAAGTCGATCTACTACCCGGCCGACGCAGGCCAGAACTACACCGGCGTGACCGACGAGTCGCTCGGCAAGCTCTGGGACACCGCGAACGCCGAGCTCAACGCGAACGACCGGATCAAGGACGCGCAGAAGATCGACAAGGTGATCGTCGGCGTCGCCGGCACCATCCCGCTGTTCCCGGAGCCCTACGCCTGGGGTGTGCGGAAGGACCTGGTCAACTACGGTCCGGCGCAGTTCCAGCAGAGCTCCGTCAAGTGGCAGGACGTCGGCTACACGAAGTAGTCACGACCGCACCGAGAACCCCCGACGCCTCCGGGCGCCGGGGGTTCTCCCGTGTACGGCAGCTGGCAGCTGGCAGCTGGCAGCCGGCAGCCGTCGGCCGCAGCCGGCCGTCGCCTGGCGGCCGCCGACCCCCTCAGAGCCGCGCGCCCGCCATCGACGCGGCCACCCCGAGCACGATCATCCCGACCACCGACCAGCCGTGCGCTCGGTGCGTGATCACCGCCGGCACGACGGTCGCCGGAGGCGGGCCGTCCTGCACCACCGGCTCGGGCAGGAACGCACGCATCCGAGCGGCCGCAGCCTCCACGTCGAGGCGGGTCGTGCCTCCCGTCCGGTCCGTCGGCAGCACGCCCAGCCGAGCCGTCCTGCGTGTGGCGAGCCAGGTGCGGCGCACGCCCTCGCTCGAGACGATCTCGATCCCGTACTTCGTCCGGATCTCGGTGACGCGGCGCCAGTCGTAGGTGCTGGTCCGTCGGACGTCGACGACCTGCAGGTTGCCGTCGGTGCAGACGAAGCGCGGCCGCCACAGGACCGCGTACGCGACGAGCGCGATGAACAGGCTGGGCACCGGGGCGAGCCACGGGGCCCCGCCGCCGACCAGGGCGAGCGGCACGAGGAGCACGGCGACCGCCCAGAGGACGACGGCGGACAGACGCATGCCGGGGGCAACGATCACGGTGCGGGTCACCCGAGCATGGTAGGCGAGCGGGCAGTGGGACCCGCGCCGACGAGGCGGACGCGCGTACCGAGAGTGCCTCCCCGGGAACGTCCGGGGAGCGGGTGTGACACACCGGCGCGTATCTCCGGACGACCCGATTCCCCGGGGAGGCAAGTCCTGTGGACCTCTCGTGCATCCATGGTCACCGCGCCCCAGTTCGGGTGTCAATACCCGACCCCGGAACCTTCAGGAAGTCGCCACGCCGTTCCGGCACAGAACTCGCTGCCCCGGCGGTGCGCCCGCTACTCGACCAGCCGCTCGACCTGTTCGCGGATCGTCGCGGCCTTGGGGAACCGCAGCCCGACCAACCCGACGTGCCGCCACCGCAGCACACCGTCCGGTCCCACCAGGAACACCGACCGGCGCAGTCCGATCCCCGGAGCCTGCAGGCCGTAGGCGCGGACGATCCGTCCGGCGGGGTCGCTCAGCAGCGGGAACGTCAGCGACGCCCCGCGCGCGAACGCCTCGTGCGAGTCCAGCGCCTGCGGACTGATGCCCCACACGACGACACCGAGGTCCTGGAACCCGTCGAGCTCCTCCTGGTAGCTGCAGAGCTGTGCCGTGCAGACCAGGCTGGCGTCCCCGGGGTAGAAGGCCAGGACGACCGGTCGGCCGATCTCGGCGGACAGCGCGTACTCGCCGTCGGTGCGGTGACCGGCGCGGACGATCGTGCCCGGCAGGGTGAAGTCGGGAGCCGGTTCGCCGACCTCGGGGATGCTCATGCGCTCACGGTAGGGCCAGGTGCCCGGGAGCCAGCCGCAACCTGCGTGTCGCGGCCCGCTGGTTGGCCGGGCGGGCAGGCGGGCGGGCGGCCCGGCAGGCGGCGGGCTGACGGCCTGGAGGCACGGTGCCGCCCCGCCACGCGCCTCCCGCCCGGCGGTCGGTCGCGTCCGGCGCGTCGGTGGAGCAGAACACGTCGGGTCGCGCCCGCGGACCCGACGTCTTCTGCTCCACCAACACCGGCATCAACACCGGCACCAGCACCGGCACCAGCACCAGCACCAGCACCAGCACCGGCGCCAGCACCGACGCCGGCGCCGGTGCCCCGATCCCGCCGGGTCAGCGGAACAGGTGCGGGAACGCCGCGGCGACGTACGGGTACCCGACGAACACCGCCGCGTCGAGCAGGCAGTGCGTGATCACGAGGGGGAGCAGCCGCCCCCACCGGGTGTACATCCAGCCGAACACGATCCCCATCACGGCGTTCCCCACGAAGGCCCCGAAGCCCTGGTACAGGTGGTAGCTCCCGCGCAGGACCGCGGTGGACAGGATCACCTGCCACCGCCCCCACCCCAGCCCGCCGAGCCGCTCGTACAGGTAGCCGACCACGATGACCTCCTCCTGCAGCCCGGACCGGATCGCCGAGAGCAGCAGGACGGGGATCGTCCACCAGTACGTGTTCAGTGCCGCCGGGTCCACGTCCACCGTGAAGCCGAGCGCCCGGCCCGTGAAGTACAGCGCGAGCCCCGGGATCCCGATGCCCAGGGCGATGAGCGCCGCGCCGCCGAGGTCCGGGCGCACGCGGAACCGGTCGATGCCGAGCCGGGACAGGTGCGGGCGGGTCGTGCTCCAGAGCAGGGAGCAGACGAGCGCGACCGGGGCCAGGTCGACCGCGATGCCCAGGAGCTGCCGCGCCAGGTCGACGTACTGCACGGTCGTCGTCGACTGGTTGAGCGCCGTGGACTGCTCGCCGAGCGGGGTCGTCTGCGACAGGTCGTCGATGATCTGCAGGATCGAGTAGAGCGCGCTCCCGCCGAGCGACAGCATGAGGACGATCGTGATCTCGACCCACGTTCGCCGTCGGCTCATACGCTGTACTCCTCGTGGTTGCGAACTACCGGTAGACTGGCGTGTCGGGCGTTCTGCCCGCGGGTGCCATGTGTCCACGACGACCGGCCGCCCGATCTTCTCCGAACACTTGAAGGATGTCCTGTATGGCGCTCGCCACCCGGTCCGACCTGCGCAACGTCGCCATCGTGGCACACGTCGACCACGGCAAGACCACCCTCGTCGACGCGATGCTCACGCAGACCAACTCGTTCGACGCCCACTTCGAGGGCGAAGACCGCATGATGGACTCGAACGACCTCGAGCGCGAGAAGGGCATCACCATCCTCGCGAAGAACACCTCGGTGCTCTACAACGGGAAGCACGCCGAGGAGTTCAACCCGGGCGGTCGCATCACGATCAACGTGATCGACACCCCCGGCCACGCCGACTTCGGTGGTGAGGTCGAGCGCGGCCTCTCCATGGTCGACGGTGTCGTGCTGCTCGTCGACGCGTCCGAGGGCCCGCTGCCCCAGACCCGCTTCGTGCTCCGCAAGGCGCTCGCCGCGAAGCTCCCGGTGATCCTGCTCGTCAACAAGACGGACCGCCCGGACTCCCGCATCGACGAGGTCGTCTCCGAGTCGCAGGACCTGCTCCTCGGCCTGGCCTCCGACCTGGCGGACGAGGTCGACGACCTCGACCTCGACGCGATCCTCGACGTCCCGGTGGTCTACGCCTCGGGTCGCGCGGGCGCCGCGAGCCGCAACAAGCCCGAGGACGGCTCGCTGCCCGACAACGACGACCTCGAGCCGCTGTTCGAGGCGATCCTGCAGCACGTCCCGGCCCCGAAGTACGACGACGAGCACCCCCTGCAGGCGCACGTCACGAACCTCGACGCGTCGCCGTTCCTCGGGCGCCTCGCGCTGCTCCGCATCTTCCACGGCACCATGAAGAAGGGGCAGACGGTCGCGTGGGTCAAGCACGACGGCACCGTCGCGAATGCCCGCATCACGGAGCTCCTCATCACGAAGGCGCTCGACCGCTACCCGGCCGAGTCCGCCGGCCCCGGTGACATCGTCGCCGTCGCCGGTTTCGACACGATCACCATCGGCGAGACGCTGTCCGACCCCGAGGACGTCCGTCCGCTCCCGACCATCACGGTCGACGACCCGGCCATCTCGATGACCATCGGGACGAACACGAGCCCGCTCGTCGGCAAGGTCAAGGGCCACAAACTCACCGCCCGCATGGTCAAGGACCGTCTGGACCGCGAGCTCATCGGCAACGTCTCGCTCAAGGTGCAGGACATCGGCCGCCCGGACACCTGGGAGGTCCAGGGCCGCGGTGAGCTGGCGCTCGCCATCCTCGTCGAGCAGATGCGCCGCGAGGGCTTCGAGCTCACCGTCGGCAAGCCGCAGGTCGTCACGAAGCGTGACGAGAACGGCAAGCTCCTCGAGCCCTACGAGCACATGACGATCGACACGCCGGAGGAGCACCTCGGCGCGATCACGCAGCTCATGGCCGCGCGCAAGGGTCGCATGGAGAACATGACGAACCACGGCACCGGCTGGATCCGCATGGAGTTCATTGTGCCGTCGCGTGGCCTCATCGGCTTCCGCACGTCGTTCCTCACCGAGACCCGCGGCACCGGCATCGCGAACGCGATCTCGCACGGCTACGACGAGTGGGCCGGCCCGATCCAGACCCGCATCAACGGCTCGATCGTCTCCGACCGCGCCGGTGTCGTCACGCCGTTCGCCATCACGAACCTGCAGGAGCGCATGACGTTCTTCGTCAACCCGACGGAGGAGGTCTACGAGGGCATGGTCATCGGCGAGAACTCGCGCGCCGACGACATGGACGTGAACATCACGAAGGAGAAGAAGCTCACGAACATGCGTTCGGCGAACGCCGACTCCTTCGAGTCGATGACGCCGTCGCGCCAGCTCTCCCTCGAGGAGTGCCTGGAGTTCGCGCGCGAGGACGAGTGCGTCGAGGTCACCCCCGACCACGTCCGCATCCGCAAGGTCGAGCTGGACGCGCAGGCGCGCCAGCGCGCGTACGCCCGCCTGAAGCGCCAGGACGCGTAAGCAGGTCCGGCCTGGAGGCACTGCCTCCGTCCGACGGCCCGGTCACCGCAGCAGGTGGCCGGGCCGTCGGCGTCCGTGCCGTCCGTCCCGAGGGTTACGGTGGAGGGCGTGACCCTCGACCTCCTCTCCCTGTACCAGGACCTGCACGCCCACCCGGAGCTCGGCTTCCAGGAGCATCGCACGGCCGGCGTCGTCGCCGACCGGCTCGCCGAGCTCGGAGGGCTCGACGTCACCACGGGCGTGGGCGGTACAGGGGTCGTCGGCGTGCTGGCGAACGGGGACGGCCCGGTCGTCTGGCTCCGCGCCGACATGGACGGCCTGCCCGTCCAGGAGCGCACCGGACTGCCGTACGCGAGCACCCACACCGGGCGGGACGACGAGGGCGCCGAGGTCCCGACGATGCACGCCTGCGGGCACGACATCCACGTGACGTGGCTGCTCGGCACGCTCGGACGGCTCGTCGACACCCGCGATGCCTGGTCGGGCACCGTCGTCGCCGTGTTCCAGCCGGCGGAAGAGGTGATCTCCGGCGCCCGGGCCATGCTCGAGGACGGCCTGGTCGAGCGGTTCCCGAAGCCCGACGTCGTCCTCGGCCAGCACTCCGCGCCGGCACCGGTCGGCGTCGTCGCGGTCGGCTCCGGCCCCGTGATGGCGTCGAGCGACCGACTGACCGTCACGTTCAACGGCCGCGGCGCGCACGGCTCGGCGCCGCAGGCCTCGCTCGACCCGATCGTCACCGCCGCGAGCGCCGTCGTGCGGCTGCAGACCGTCGTCTCGCGCGAGGTCTCGCCGTCCGACGCCGGTGTCGTCACCGTCGGCAGCTTCCACGCCGGCACCCGGCCGAACATCATCCCGGACCAGGCCGTCATCGAGATCTCGACGCGGGCCCGCAACGAGGAGACCCGGGAGCGCATCATCGCGTCGATCGAGCGCATCGTGCGTGCGGAGAGCGACGCGGGCGGCCTCCCTGCCCCGACCATCCAGCGGGCGCCGGGGGCCGAGGTCACCGTGAACGACGCCGAGGCCGCTCGGCGCGTGCTCGAGGCGCTGCAGGGCGCGGTGCCGGACGCCCGCGACCTGGAGATCGGCCTCGCGATGGCGTCCGAGGACGTCGGGCAGCTCGCCACCGCGGCCGGCGTGCCGCTCGTGTACTGGTTCACCGGGATCACCGACCCGGAGCTCTTCCGTCGCGGCGACGACGTCCCGAGCAACCACTCGCCGTTCTACGCGCCGCAGGCCGAGACTGCAATCCCCGTCGGGGTCGACGCGCTGACGGCCGCGACCCGCGCCTGGCTGTCCTGACGCGCCCCACCCGCCGGGCGTGCCCCGCCGGGCGTGACCCGGTGGCGGGCAGGCAGGTTCCCAGGGAACGCACGCCGCGCCTCCCGGCTGTCGCCCTATGGTGACCGCATGCGTACGACCCGGACCCTGCTCGCCGCCGTGGCGGCGGGCATCACCCTCGCCGGTCTGACCGGCTGCTCGGCCGCCGACGTCCAGCAGGCGACCGCCCTCGGATCCTCGGTGGCCTCGAACGTCTCCGAGACGGTGCAGGGCATCGACGGCAAGGCGATCCAGGACGGGATGTCCTCGGTCGCGGGCGGCATCGACGGCGCCCTCGACGCGGCCCTCAAGGGCACGGGGGTGACCTCCGACGGCAAGGTCCCGGACGGGTTCCCGACCGCCGAGGTCCCGCTCGTCGACGGCACGGTCCTCGGCGGCGGCACGGGGCCGAACGGCTCCGGCTGGGTGGTGCAGGTCCGTGCGGGGTCGGTCGACGACTTCGCCGCGGCCGCCCAGCGCCTGGCGGACGCCGGGTACACCGAGTCCGCGAAGCGGGCGGACGCCTCGAGCGCGTTCGGGCTGTTCCGGAGCGACGCGCACCGCGTGGTGCTGACGTTCTCGAAGAGCGGGGACGGCGTCACCGCGACGTACATCGTCACCCCGCGGTAGCGAAGTAGCCTTGGCCCTGATGTCCAAGGTCCCCGCCACGCGCCCCGAGCGCGTCCTGTTCGTGCACGCCCACCCCGACGACGAGACCCTCGCCTCCGGCGGCACCATCGCCACGCTGCTCGAGCTCGGGGCCGAGGTCACCGTGCTCACCGCCACGCGGGGGGAGCAGGGCGAGGTGCTCGTGCCGGAGCTCGCCGGGATCGCCGGGGACGGCCCCCGCGTCGCCGAGCACCGCGAGACCGAGATCGCCGCCGCGCTCGCCGCCCTCGGCGGTCCGGCGCACCTGTGGCTCGGCGGACCCGGCGCGCGCCCGACCGACCTGGCGCCGCGGCGGTACACCGACTCCGGGATGCAGTGGGGCCCCGACGGGCGGGCGATCGCCGCCGACGACGCCCCGGCGGACTCGCTCACCGCGGCGGACCTCGGCGAGGTCGTCGACGACGTCCGGGCCGCGATCCGGTCGACCGGGGCGGACGCGGTGGTCAGCTACGCGGACGACGGTGGCTACGGCCACCCGGACCACGTGCGCGTGCACCACGCCGCCCGGTACGCCGCCCGTGCTGAGGAGGTCCCGTTCTCGATGATCGTCGACCCCGCGACGACGGAGCCCGACCTGACCGTGGACGTCGTGCCGGTCCGGGCGAAGGTCCGCGCGGCGCTCGAGCAGTACCGCTCCCAGCTGACGGTGGACCCGGCCGCGACCGACGACCCGCGGGCGCTGTCGTGGGTGATGCCGCACGGGGAGCGGCAGCACGCCCGCGACGTCGAGGCCTTCCGACACGACGCCGACCCGGTGCCCGAGACCCCGCAGACCTTCGCGGAGCTGTCCGGCCAGGGCAAGGCCGCGGCCGTCGTCGTGTCCGTGGTCGCCGGACTGCTCGCTGGCGCGCTCGGCACCGTCACCCACCAGCAGACGATCGGGGGCATCCCGGTCGGCATGGTCATCACGACGCTCGTCGTCGTCGGGCTCGTCGTCGGCCTCCGCCTGCTGTTCCGCTCCCGGGTCCTCGTCGCAGCCGCCGGCGTCGCGGTGATCGTCGCGACCCAGGTGCTCGTGTCGGTCGGCGGACAGTCGTCCCCGCTCGTGCTCGCGAACCCCGCCGGGTACGTGTGGACGTTCGCCCCCGCGGTCATCACGCTGCTCGCCCTCGCCTGGCCGGACCTGTCCGGACTCCGGGCCGCCCGGGCCGCCGCCGAGGCGCGGGACGGTGCGCGGTCAGGGTCGGCCCTGCCCCGCGAGTAGGATCGAGAGCGCTCAGTCCGAAGGGAGCACCCGCACCGTGACCTACGTGATCGCCCAGCCCTGTGTCGACGTCAAGGACCGCGCCTGCATCGACGAATGCCCGGTCGACTGCATCTACGAGGGTGACCGGTCGCTGTACATCCACCCCGACGAGTGCGTCGACTGCGGTGCGTGCGAGCCGGTCTGCCCGGTCGAGGCGATCTACTACGAGGACGACCTCCCCGAGGAGTGGGCCGACTACTACAAGGCGAACGTCGAGTTCTTCGAGGAGATCGGCTCGCCCGGCGGTGCCGCGAAGGTCGGTGTGATCCACAAGGACCACCCGGTCGTCCTGGCCGAACCCCCACGCGGCTGACCGGCGACACCCCCGTGGCGCTCGACCTCCCCGACTTCCCCTGGGACCAGCTCGTCCCGTTCAAGCAGCGCGCAGCGGCGTCCGAGGGCGGCATCGTCGACCTCAGCGTCGGCTCGCCCGTCGACCCCACGCCCGAGGTCGTCCGACGGGCCCTCGCCGACGCCACCGACGCGCACGCCTACCCGCAGGTCGCGGGCACGCCGGCCCTGCGCGAGGCCATCGCCGACTGGTACGGCCGCCGGCAGGGGATCACCCTGACGCCCGACCAGGTCCTGCCGACGATCGGCTCGAAGGAGTTCATCGCGGGGCTCGCGCTGTGGCTCGGCATCGGACCGGGCGACACCGTCGTGTTCCCCGAGGCCGCGTACCCGACCTACGAACTCGGCGCGGCCCTCGTGCGCGCCGAGGCCCTCGCCGCGGACGACCCGGCGACCTGGCCGGCCACGACCCGGCTCGTCTGGTTGAACTCCCCGGGCAACCCGGACGGCCGCGTGCTGTCGGTGGAGCGGCTCCGCGCCGCCGTCGCCCGCGCCCGCGAACTCGGCGCGGTCGTCGTCGGGGACGAGTGCTACGCCGAGCTCGGCTGGGAACCGCCGTACGACACCGCCCCCACGCCGTCGATCCTCGACCCGCGCGTGGTCGGGGACTCGGTGGACGGCGTCCTCAGCGTGTACTCGCTGTCGAAGCAGTCGAACCTGGCCGGGTACCGCGCGGCGTTCGTCGCCGGTGACGCCGCGGTCCTCGCCGACGTGCTCGCCGTCCGGAAGCACACCGGCATGATGCCGCCGCTGCCCGTGCAGCAGGCGATGGTCGAGGCGCTGGCCGACGACACCCACGTGCAGCAGCAGAAGGCCCGCTACCGCGCCCGGAGGAACATGCTCCGACGGGCACTCGAGGACGCGGGCTTCCGGATCGACCACAGCGAGGCGGGCCTGTACCTCTGGGCGACCCGCGGCGAGCCCGCACTCGACACCGTGTCGTGGCTCGCGGACCGCGGCATCCTCGTCGCCCCCGGCACGTTCTACGGCCCGGCGGGGGCCGAGCACGTGCGGGTCGCGCTCACCGCCACCGACGACCGGATCGCGGCGGCGGCGCAGCGTCTGGCGAGCGCCCGACGACTCGCCGGTTCCTGACCCAGCCGGGCCGGGGTGCCGCAGCTGGGACATCCCGGCGACGCGGCCGGAACGTCCACGGGACGCGGTCGGAGCCGGTCCGTCTCCGTGCACAATCCGCGGTTCCCACCAATTCCGAGGGCTCCCGTGGTGCACGACCGACAGTCCCCGCGATTAGGCTGTGGTCGTGACTGACACTGCCAACGACGCTCAGAAGACGGCCACACCGCCCACCACGCCCGTCCCCGTGAGCCCCGCCGCCGCCGAGTCCACGGAGACCGCGACGCTCACGTTCCCGGGCGGCACGGCGGAGTTCCCGATCCTGCCGAGCGTCGACGGCGCGTCGGCGATCGACATCTCGACGCTCAAGAAGCAGACCGGGCTGAACACGCTCGACTACGGCTTCGTGAACACCGGCGCCACGAAGAGCGCCATCACCTACATCGACGGCGACGAAGGGATCCTGCGCTACCGCGGGTACCCGATCGACCAGGTCGCGTCGGGCTGCACCTACCTCGAGGTCGCCTGGCTCCTGATCTACGGCGAGCTCCCCACCGCGGACGAGCTCGCCGGGTTCGACGCCCGCATCCGTCGCCACACGCTCCTGCACGAGGACCTCCGTCGCCTGTTCGACGCCCTGCCGCACTCGGCGCACCCGATGTCGGTGCTGTCCAGCGCGGTGAGCGCCCTGTCGACGTACTACGAGGACGACATGAGCGTCGACGACCCGGAGAAGGTCGAGCTGCAGACCGTCCGGCTGCTCGCCAAGCTCCCCGTCATCGCCGCCTACGCGCACAAGAAGGCGATCGGGCAGGCCTTCCTGTACCCGGACAACTCGCTGTCCTTCGTCGACAACTTCCTGCGGCTGAACTTCGGCACCATGGCCGAGACCTACGTGCCGAACCCGGTGCTGTCGAAGGCGCTCGAGCGGCTGCTCATCCTGCACGAGGACCACGAGCAGAACGCGTCGACCTCGACCGTGCGCCTGGTCGGCTCGACGAAGGCGAACATGTTCGCGTCGATCTCGGCGGGCATCAACGCCCTGTACGGCCCGCTGCACGGGGGCGCGAACGAAGCCGTGCTCGAGATGCTCCAGCAGATCAAGGACTCCGGCGAGCCGGTGTCGCGCTTCGTCGAGCGGGTGAAGAACAAGGAGCGCGGGGTGAAGCTCATGGGCTTCGGACACCGCGTCTACAAGAACTACGACCCGCGCGCGAAGCTCGTCAAGGAGTCCGCGCACGAGGTCCTCGAGTCCCTCGGCGTGCAGGACGATCTCCTCGACATCGCGATGGAGCTCGAGCAGATCGCGCTCGAGGACGAGTACTTCGTCAGCCGTCGGCTCTACCCGAACGTCGACTTCTACACCGGCATCATCTACCGGGCGATGGGCTTCCCGCCGCGGATGTTCACGGTCCTGTTCGCGATCGGTCGCCTGCCGGGCTGGATCGCCCAGTGGCGTGAGCTCAACAACGACCCGCTCAACAAGATCGGCCGCCCGCAGCAGCTCTACGTGGGGCACCCGGAACGGGACCTGCCGACGCGCTGACCGGTGCGTCCTGCCCGCGCACGCTGGGCAGGCGGCCGGGATGCGACGGACGGGAGGCTCGTGGCGGGTCCGCCACGTGCCTCCCGTCCGTCGCCTCGTGCGCTGGGCCGGTCCCCGGCTACGCGTGCAGCGCGGTGTTGAGCTGGATGCCCTCGCCCCTGCGCTGGAGTGCCTCGACGGCGCCCGTGACGGAGTTCCGGCGGAACAGCACGTTCGGCGTCCCGGAGAGCTCGGCGGCCTTCACGGTCCTGGGCGTGCCGTCCGGGCCCGGGGCGGCCCCGACCAGGACGACCTTCGTGCCGGCCGTGACGTACAGCCCAGCCTCGACCACGGAGTCGTCGCCGAGCGAGATCCCGAGCCCGGCGTTCGCCCCGAGCAGGGCGCGCTCGCCGAGCGACACCCGGTGGGTCCCGCCGCCGGACAGCGTGCCCATGATCGACGCGCCGCCACCGATGTCCGTGCCGTTCCCGACGACGACGCCCTGCGAGACGCGGCCCTCGATCATCGCGTCGCCGAGGGTGCCGGCGTTGAAGTTCACGAAGCCCTCGTGCATGACGGTGGTGCCCGGCGCGAGGTGCGCCCCGAGCCGGACCCGGTTCGCGTCGCCGATGCGGACGCGGTCCGGGACGACGTAGTCGAGCAGGCGCGGGAACTTGTCGACCGCGTGCACGGCGATCCCGGCGCGCTGCAGGACCGGACGGAGCCGGGTGAGGGCATCGGGGTGCACCGGGCCGGCGTTCGTCCACGCGACGATCGGCAGGTGTCCGAAGACACCGTCCAGGCTGATGGTGTTCGGCTGCACGTGCAGGTGGCTGAGCAGGTGCAGGCGGAGGTAGGCGTCGGGCGTGCTCGCCGGGGCGTCGTCGAGCACGATCGCCGTCGTCACCGCCTCGACCCGGACGTCACGCCGCGGGTCGTCGCCGACGTGGGCGCGCAGGTCCTCCGGGAACGCGGCGTCTGCGGGGAGCTCGCCCAGGTGCGTCTCCGGGTACCAGGTGTCGAGGGTGGTGCCGTCGGCGGCGATCGTGGCGAGGCCGTGGCCCCAGGCGTGTGTGGGGCGGTCGGTGGCTGCGGGCGCGTCGGTCACGCGACCAGGGTACCGACCTGCCGGGCCCGGCCACCCGTCCAGCGGGACGGTCGTGGGGGAGGCGATCCGTGCCTCCCGGCCGGTGCCGTGGACCAGCCGACCGCAGGACGCGGCCGGTACGCTGACCGCATGCCGGAGCTGCTCGACCTCACCGCCTCGTCCATCGACATCACCCGCGTGATCTGCGACATCGAGTCGGTGTCCGGGAACGAGGGCAGCCTCGCCGACGCGATCGAGGCGACGCTCGCGCCCCTCGACCACCTCGAGGTGGTCCGCGACGGCGACGCCGTCGTGGCGCGGACGGACCTCGGTCGGGACCGCCGCGTCGTCATCGCCGGGCACATCGACACCGTGCCGCTGAACCACAACCTGCCGACCGAGTTCCGGACCACGGAGGACGGCACCGAGATCCTCTGGGGCCGCGGCACCGTGGACATGAAGGCCGGCGTCGGGGTGCAGCTCAAACTGGCGTACGACCTCGTCGCACCGAACGTCGACGTCACCTGGGTGTTCTACGACCACGAGGAGGTCAGCGACTCGCTGAACGGCCTCGGTCGACTCGCCCGCACCCGGCCCGGACTGCTCGCCGGCGACTTCGCGATCCTCGGTGAGCCCTCCGGGGCGCAGATCGAGGGCGGCTGCAACGGCAACCTGCGGGCCGAGGTCCGCACGTTCGGCAAGCGCTCGCACAGTGCCCGCAGCTGGATCGGCGACAACGCCATCCACAAGACCGCACCGATCCTGGCCATCCTCGCCGCCTACGAGCCGCGCACGGTGACCGTCGACGGCCTCGACTACCGCGAGGGCCTGAACGCCGTCGGGATCTCCGGCGGCATCGCCGGCAACGTCATCCCGGACGAGGCGATGGTCCACGTGAACTACCGCTTCGCGCCCTCGCGCAGCGCGGACGAGGCCGTGGCCCACATCCGCGAGCTCTTCGACGGGTACGACGTGCAGATCGTCGACCTCGCCGCCGGCGCGCGTCCCGGGCTCGACGCCCCGCTCGCGCAGGACTTCGTCGCCGCGGTCGGCGGGCCGGCCCCGCGCCCGAAGTACGGCTGGACGGACGTCGCCCGGTTCTCAGCGCTCGGCGTCCCCGCCGTGAACTACGGCCCCGGCGAGCCGGTCTTCGCGCACCACGACGACGAGCAGGTCCCCGTCGACCAGATCTCTGCGGTCGAGGACGGTCTGCGGCGGTGGCTGACGGCGTGACGACGGGCTCCGCGCCGGTCGTCGCGGGGCGTCGGCCGGGGGTGCGGTGGCGCGCCCGGTACCGTGCCGTGCCCTGGTGGGTGCGGATCACCGTCGTGTACGTCGTCGCACGGATCGTCACCGGGGCGATGCTCCTGGCCTACGCGGGGCAGCAGGCTGCGAACTCGTTCACGGTCCAGCACCCCTCGTACCTGTCGTTCGCCGCGATCTGGGACGGTGCCTGGTACCGGGTGATCGCCACCGGCGGGTACCCGTCGACGCTCCCGGTGGACGCCGCCGGGCACGTCACCGAGAACGCGTGGGCGTTCATGCCGGCGTACCCGTTCCTGGTCCGCGGGCTGATGCTCCTCACCGGGGCGTCGTTCGAGGCCGTCGCCGTGACCGTGTCGCTGGTCGCCGGGTGGGGTGCCGCGCTCGTGTTCCGACGGCTGCTCGGACGGTTCCTCGACGACGGCCGGGCGACGTTCGCCACGGTGCTGTTCTGCGTCGCGCCGGTGTCCGCGATGTTCCAGGTCGCCTACGCAGAGTCGATGGGGATGTTCCTGCTCCTCGTCGCCCTGCTGCTGCTCGTGGACCGCCGCTGGTGGACGATGCTGCCGGTGGTCCTGCTGCTCGGCATGACCCGGCCCACCGGACTCGCGTTCGGGCTGCTCGTGGCGCTGTTCCTGGTCGTGTGGGCCGTCCGCCCCGCCTGGGTGCGCGAGTACGCCCGCCCGACCGTCCGCACCGCCCTGCCGCCGCTCGTGGTCGGCGCGGTGTCCGGTCTCGTCGGGCTCGCGTGGCCGGCGATCGCCTGGGCCGTGACCGGGGTGCCGAAGGCGTACACCGACACCGAGCTCGCCTGGCGGTCGTCGTACATCGGCTGGCAGGAGCTCGTGCCGTTCACCCCGTGGGTGCAGGGCTTCGGCTGGTGGTTCCGGCAGCCGGCCGGCGGCATCCTGCTCGCCGTGGCGGTCGTCGGGTTCGCCGTCTTCGTGTTCCAGCCCGCTGCCCGTCGGGTCGGGCTCGAGCTGCGGCTGTGGGCGGTGGCGTACGTCGTGTACCTGCTCGCGGTCTTCTTCCCGCAGTCGAGCACCTGGCGCATCCTGCTGCCGATCGCGCCGCTCCTGGGCATCGTGGCGCTGCCCCGGTCATCGGTCTACCAGGTGCTCCTCGTCGCCGCGTGCCTCGTGCTGCAGTGGATGTGGCTCGACGCGTGCTGGTTGGTCGACGGCTACGACTGGACGCCGCCGTGATCGACCTCGCGGTCGTCTGAGTCCTCGGCGGGGGCCGTGGCGGAGGGGTCCTCGCCCGGGCGCCAGTCGGCCGCTGCGTGCACCATCGCGTTCACCGTCGCGATGAACGGCACCGCGAAGAAGGCGCCGACGACGCCAGCGATGGTGGTGCCCGCGGTGACGCCGAGCACGACGCCGAGCGGGTGCACCTTGACGGCGCTGCCGGTCAGGAACGGGTGCAGGACGTGGCTCTCCAGCTGTTGCACGACGACCACCACGGCGAGCATGATGAGCGCCGGCACCAGCCCGTTGAACACCAGCGCGATGAGCACGGCGACGACGCCGGCGACGATCGCGCCGACCACCGGGACGAACGCCCCGAAGAACACGATGACGCCGATCGGCACGGCGAGCGGCAGCCCCAGTGCGAGCGCGCCGATGACGATGCCGAGCGCGTCGGTCACCGCGACGATCAGCTGCACGCGGATGAAGCTGGTGAGGGTCTTCCACCCCGCCTGACCGGCCGCGTCGATGCGGCCGCGGGAGCGCCGCGGGAAGATCCGGACGACCCACGACCAGATCCGGTGCCCGTCGATCAGCACGAAGATCGTCGTGAAGACCACGATGAACAGCCCCTCGAGCGCGTGCACGAGTCCGCTGCCCGCCTCGGCCGCACCGGAGAGGATCGACGAGGCGTGCGTCTGCAGGAACTTCGTCGCCTCCGCCAGGTACTTCGTGACCTGCGCCGAGGTGATGCCGAACGGCTCGGACGCGAGGAGGGTCTGGAAGGTCTGCACGTTGCTCGTCAGGCGTCGCTCGAGCGTCGGCAGGTCGTAGCGGACCTGCGCCGTGACGACGAGCGCCAGGATCCCGAGCACCACCACGACCGAGATGCAGGCCGTCAGCACCGCGAGCCACTTCGGCCACCGGTGTCGTTGCAGGAACGCCGAGAACGGGGCGAGCAGCGCGCAGACGAGCAGCCCGACCAGGAACGGCACCACGATGTCCTGCAGCAGGACCACCAGCGCGACGACGACGGCCAGGGCTGCCACCGTGACGAGGAAGCGCCACGAGAAGGCACCGGCGATGCGCATGCCCGTGGGCACCGCCTCGGCGACCGGTTCGGCCTGTGGACGGAGCATGGAGCGGATGTTCGGCATTCACCAAGGTCACCACTCGCAGCCGCGAGAACGTCGCATTCCGACACCCCCAACCTGGGCGGTTTCGCAGTTGCCCCCTCGGTACGGGATAATGGGCGAGCATCTTCTGCACGAAAGGGGACATCTGATGGCAGCGATGAAGCCGAGGACCGGTGACGGGCCGATGGAGGCTGTCAAGGAGGGTCGACTCATCATCGTGCGGGTTCCGCTCGAAGGTGGAGGCCGCCTGGTGGTCTCGGTCAACGACGCCGAGGCCAAGGAACTCCACGACGCACTCGCCGAGGTCGTCTCGGCGTAGTTCCGTCGAAGCACCACCGACAGGAGGCCCGGAGCGTACGCTCCGGGCCTCCTGCGCGCGCGGCCGGCCGGGCCCGTGCGCCCCTGCGCCTGTCGGTGCTGCCCGCCAGGATGGTGCCGTGCCCCGCACCCGCCTGCCGATCCGCCGCGTCGAGGAGTACGCGCCCGACCCGCTCCCGCGCGGCGCCTGGCCCGCCACGCTCGCGCCCGTCCGGCAGCTGCTCGACGACGGGTTCGACCTGGACCCGGTGACCGTGTTCGTCGGCGACAACGCCGTCGGCAAGTCCACCCTGGTCGAGGCGATCGCCATCGCGTTCGGGATGGGACCGGAGGGCGGCTCGACGATGTCCGGTCACAGCACCCGCCCCAGCGAGTCGCAGCTGTGGGAGCACCTCGTCCTCGTGCGGGAGCCCGGTGCGGCCAAGAGCGGCTTCTTCCTGCGCGCGGAGACCATGCACGGGGTGTTCACGTACCTCGAACAGCACGGCGGTGGTCGACCCGAACCGGTGTTCCACGAGCGGAGCCACGGGGAGTCGTTCCTCGACTTCGTGATCGACCGGTCGCAGTGGCCCGGGCTGTGGATCCTCGACGAGCCGGAGTCCGCGCTGTCGTTCTCCGGGTGCCTCGCGCTCATCGGGCTGCTGCAGTCCATCGTCGAGACCGGTCGCGGGCAGGTGCTCCTGTCCACGCACTCGCCGGTGCTCGCGGCGTTCCCGGGAGCCGCCGTGCACGAGGTCGGCCCGTGGGGGATCCGGCGGACGGCGTGGCAGGACCTCGACCTGGTCCGCGACCAGCGGGCGTTCCTCGCGGCGCCGGAGCGGTACCTGCGCCACCTGGACGCGGGCGGTCGGGACGGTCCTAGGCGCTGACCTTCGTCATCTGCAGCAGGCCGTCGCCGGCGGGCGAGAGCGCGCTCCGCACCGCCCCGGACGTCGACACCTCGGTCAGGAGCAGTCGGAAGTCCGTGGTCGCGCGGTCCCGACGCACCGGGTCAGCCACCCGACCGCGCCACAGGGCGTGCGGCACGAGCACCGTGCCCCCGACCCGGGCGAGCCGCAGGCCGTGCTCGACGTACTCGATGACGTGCTCCGGGTCGGCGTCCACGAGCACGAGGTCGTACGACGCCTCGTTCATGCGGGGCAGGACCTGGTTCGCCCGACCGGGGATGAGCCGGACGCGGGCGGGGGCGGTACCGGCGGCGATGTAGGCGTCGCGGGCGTACTGCTGGTGGTCGACCTCGACGTCGATCGTCGTGAGCGTGGCCTCGGGCGCACCGCTCAGCAGCCAGAGACCGGACACCCCGAGCCCGGTGCCGATCTCGATGATGCTCGTGGCGCGCGAGGCGGCGGCGACCACGGCGATCTGTGCGCCGATGGCGGGCGAGATCGCCTCGACCCCGAGCTCCAGGGAGTGCTCACGCGCTCGGGCGATCACCTCGGGTTCCGAGACGATGTCCTCGGCGAACTTCCAGTTCGACTCTTTCTCTGACACGCACACTCCGTTCGGAGGACAACTCTACGGGTGTGGCGCAGTGGGGACGGGTTACGCTCGTTTGCGTGTCCATCGACTTCAACAAGATCCTGATCATCGGGATCATCGCGGTGCTGCTCCTCGGTCCGCAGCGCCTGCCGATGTACGCGCAGAAGCTCGCCGAGTTCGTCAAGGCGGTACGCCGCTTCGCGGACACCGCGAAGGACCGCATGCGCGAGGAGATGGGCCCCGAGTTCGACGACGTCGACTGGCAGAAGCTCGACCCCCGGCAGTACGACCCGCGTCGCATCATCCGCGACGCCCTCCTCGACTCCCCGTCCAGCACCGCGAGCGGCATGGCCGCGGTCGAGACCGCGCAGGTCACCGCGTCGAAGGTGCGCGCGACGGCACCGGTGGTGCCGCTCGCCGCGGGCGAGGCGGCACCCTTCGACGCCGAGGCGACCTGACGCCCGTTCCGTGACCCGGTGACGGACAGGAGGCACGGTGCCGGCTGGCACCGTGCCTCCTGTCCGTCGGCGGGTCGCGCCGGGCCGGTCCTTTGAGCCCATCGCAACCGTCCTGGGATGCCGGTCCGCGCATTGGAGGGCGGAAGGAACGGCACCCCACGCGCGGATCGGCCCCCGACGCGCAGATCGGCCTCTGATGCGCGGAACGGTCTCCGACGCGGTCAGTCCTTCGTGGCGACGACCGTGAACGTGGTGGGCAGGCGGTCGCGGTCCTCCGCGGGCCAGACCCACGAGCCGTGCCCGTCCTCCTCCATCCGGGGGCTGAAGCGCCAGGGCAGGGTGCGTCCCTCGTCGAGCAGCCGCAGGCGGAGCCCGGCGCCGAGCAGGGCGTTCACGACCTCGGACAGCGGGTGCGGCCACTCGTACGTGCGAGTGTTCGCGACGGTGCCCTCGCCGGCGTAGGTCCCCGCGTCCTCCCACTGCTGGGCCGTGCCGTCCGGGAAGTACCGGTACCGCGTCACGAGCTCCGGGGCGCCCTCGTCGAGCGCGTACAGCGCCGGGTGCCCGTCACGGATGAAGAACACCCCGCCCGGCCGCAGGAGCGCCGCGACCTGCGCGGCCCAGCGGTCCAGGTCGGCGAGCCAGCAGATCGTCCCGATGCTCGTGTAGACGACGTCGAAGTCGCCGACCACGGCGGCGCGCGCGTCGAGCACGTCGGTCTCCACCCACGTGACGTCGAGGCCGAGCCGCTCCGCGAGCGCGGCGCCGGAGGCGAGTGCCGGGGCCGAGAAGTCCACGCCGGTGACGCGGGCGCCCTCGCGTGCGAGCGAGACGGTGTCGGTGCCGATGTGGCACTGCAGGTGGCAGACGTCCAGCCCGTCGAGCGAGCCGGACGGCAGCCACCTGCTGAGGACCGGCAGGTCGTCGCGCACGACGTCGGAGCGGTGCGCGGGGTCGTCGAGGGCGGCGACGTCGTACGCGCCCTCGTGGATGGGCACCCGGTCGTCCCAGTTCGCGCGGTTGGTGTCGCGGGCGGCGTCCCAGTCGACGGTGACGTGGTCGGTGTTGCTCATGCCCGCCACGCTAGCGAACCGTCCGCCGTCCGCCGTCCGCCGTCCGCCGTCCGCCGTCGGTCGTCCGCCGTCGGCTGTCCGCCGTCCCCCGCCGGTCGTCCGCCGTCGGTCAGGACAGCGAGAGCCCGAGCTTCCGGCCGGCCAGCCCGCGGCCCATCGTCGTGATCGTCGCCGCGATCTCCTGCAGGGCGACCGCCGCGGGGTCCTCCGGGGCGCCGAGGACGACCGGCAAGCCGGTGTCCCCGCCCTCGCGGAGGGGCACCGACAGCGGCACGCGACCGAGCACCGGTACGGGGACGTCCTGACCGCGCGACAGCCGTGCGGCGGTCTCGTCGCCCCCGCCCTCGCCGAACAGGTGCAGCACGCTGCCGTCCGGCTGGACGAGCCCGGCCATGTTCTCGACGACGCCGATCACCCGCTGCCCGGTCTGGCGCGCCACGACCCCGCTGCGCTCGGCGACGTCGGCCGCGGCCGCCTGGGGTGTGGTCACGACGAGCACCTCGGCGTGGGGGAGCAGCTGCCCGACCGAGATCGCGACGTCCCCGGTGCCCGGCGGCAGGTCGAGCAGGAGCACATCGAGGTCGCCGAACCACACGTCGGTCAGGAACTGCGCGACCGTGCGGTGCAGCATCGGGCCGCGCCACGACACCGCGGTGGAGACGTCGTCGACGAACATCCCGATCGAGACGACCTTCACGTCGTGCGCGACCGGCGGCAGGATCATGCTGTCCACCCGGGTCGGCCGGGGCGCGACGCCGTTCGCGTCCGTCAGGCCCATCAGCCCGGGGACGCTGAACCCGTGCACGTCGACGTCGACGATCCCGACCCGCTGTCCGGCGGCGGCGAGGGCCGCGGCGAGGTTGACGGTCACGGTGGACTTGCCGACGCCGCCCTTGCCGCTCGTCACGGCGATCACCCGGGTCAGCGAGTCCGGGGTGAACTGCACGCCGCGCGGGCGGTCGCCGCGGAGCCGTTCGGTGAGCGCGGCCCGGGTCGCCGGACTCATCACGGAGACGTCGACGTCGACGTGCCGCACGCCGTCCACGGATCCGGCGGCGGCACGCACGTCGCGCTCGATCGTGTCGGCGGCCGGGCACCCGACGACCGTGAGTTGCAGGTCGACGCGCACCGAGCCCTCCGGCTGCACGTCGATCCCGCGGATCATGTCGAGCTCCGTGACGGGCCGACGGATCTCCGGGTCGAGCACGCGGCCGAGCGCAGCGAGGACCGCTGCACCCAGACGCTCGTCCGGCTGCTGGGGGTCAGCCACGGGTCCGGGCGCTCCCCGCCTCGTCGTCGAAGGCCTCTGCGGCGTCCCGTCGGTCGAGCTCCTCGAGCAGCGACCGGATCTCGGCGCGGATGAAGTCCTTCGACGCCATCTCCCGCATCGCCAGGCGGAGGGCGACGACCTCGCGGGCGAGGTACTCGGTGTCCGCCAGGTTCCGCTCGGCGCGCTGCCGGTCCTGCTCGAACTGCACCCGGTCGCGGTCGTCCTGCCGGTTCTGCGCGAGCAGGATGAGCGGCGCCGCGTACGACGCCTGCAGGGACAGCACGAGCGTCAGGGCCGTGAATCCGATCGAGGCCGAGTCGAACTGCCAGTTCGCCGGGGCGACCGAGTTGTAGATCATCCAGACGGCACAGAACAGCGTCAGGCCGACGAGGAACCAGGGCGTGCCCATCGCGCGGGCGATGCCCTCGGTCGCACGACCGAAGGTGTCGCCGCGGCCACGGCGGCGGGTCGGGAGCACGCGCGTGCGCATGCCCTTCGGCGAGTCCAGGCGCTCCTGGCGGGAGTCATCCGTTCGGGCCACGAGTGGTCCTCCTTCCCGTGGTCACGGGCGTCTTGCGCGGGCGTTGGCGGAGTCGCGAGGGGGAGTCACCCTCGCCCTGACTTCGCCAGTCGTCCGGCAGGACGTGGTCGAGGACGTCGTCGATCGTCACCACCCCGACCAGGCGGTGGGCGTCGTCGACCACGGGGACGGACACGAGGTTGTAGGTCGCCATCACCCGCGTGACCTCGGCGGCGCTCGCGTCGACGCGCACCGGTTCGGTCTGCTGGTCGATGAGCGTGCCGAGACGCTCGTTCGGCGGGTAGCGGAGCATGCGCTGGAAGTGCACGAGCCCGAGGAACCGGCCGGTCGGCGGCTCGTACGGGGGGAGGGTCACGCAGACGCTCGCACCGAGGGCCGGGGCGAGCTCGTGCCGACGGATGAGCGCGAGGCCCTCGGCCACGGTCGCGTCGGCGGAGACGATCACCGGCTCGGTGGTCATGAGGCCACCGGCGGTGTCCGGCTCGTACTCCAGGAGCATCCGGACGTCCTGCGCCTCCTCCGGCTCCATGAGCTGCAGCAGGGCCTCGCTCCGGTCGTCGGGGAACTGCGCGAGCACGTCGGCGGCGTCGTCGGGCTGCATCTGGTCGAGGACGTCCGCGGCGCGGGCGTCCTCGAGCCGGGTCAGGATGTCGATGCGCTCCTGGTCGGGCATCTCCTCGAGCACGTCGGCCAGTCGGTCGTCGGGGAGCTCCTCGGCGACCTCGAACCGCCGCTCCTCGGGCAGGTCGAGCAGCGTCGACGCGAGGTCGGCCGGCAGCAGGTCGGAGTACGCGGCGATGACGTGCTCGGCGGACTGGGCCTCGCCGGGGAGCTCGTCCTCGGTGACCTCGTTCCAGGTGGCGAACGTGGTCGGGCCCTTGCCGAACGGCGACGGCGTGGTCTTCGGCTTGCGCAGGAAGAGCTGCGACACCTCCCAGTCGCCCTGCCCGCGGTCCTCGATCGCGACGTCCTCGATCGTGGCGCGGGTGCGCTCCTTCTTGATGAGGACCTTGCGGCCGAGCATCTCGGCGATCACCCGCACCTCGCCGCCGCGCTGCTCGAAGCGACGCATGTTGACGAGCCCGGTCGTGATGACCTGCCCCGCGCCGATCGAGGTGATCCGGCCGATGCTCACGAAGATGCGGCGCTTGCCCGGGACCTCGACGATGAGCCCGACCACATGGGGAGGGTCGACGCGACGGTAGACGACCAGGACGTCCCGGACGCGGCCCACGCGGTCGCCCGCGGGGTCGAAGACGGAGCACCCGGCGAGGCGGGCGACGAAGACCTTCGTGGCGCTCACCCGTCCATCGTAGTCGCTCGGATCCCCGCCGACCGGGCGGCGGGTCGGCCACGCCTGAGCGGGTGCAGATGTGCGGGCCGCCCGAGCGGTGCCCCGTCGCGCGCTGGCGGCCGGGGATCTCCCGGGAGGCGTACGTGCGATCGCAAGGTGTCCGGTGGATGATGGCTGGGTGAGCAACCAGAGCCCGTTCGCCGGACGCACCGCCCAGGCCTTCCCCACGCTCCCGCGTGGCGACGTCCTCGGGACCTACGACAGCTACCCCGACGCACAGCGCGTCGTGGCGAAGCTCGCCGAGGCCGACTTCCCGGTCGCGAAGATCGCGATCGTGGGCAACGACCTCAAGACCGTCGAACGCGTCACCGGCAAGATGACGTACGGCCGCGCCGCCGTCGCCGGTGCGCTGTCCGGTCTCTGGCTCGGCATCTTCTTCGGCATCGTCCTGACGCTGTTCTCGCCGAGCGCCGGTGGCCTGATCATCGCCGCCGCGATCATCGGTGCGGCGTTCGGCATGCTCTACGGCATCGTGTCGTTCGCGATCACGAAGCGGCAGCGCGACTTCACGAGCGTGCACCAGGTGCTCGCCACGAACTACCAGATCGTCGTCGACCCGCAGCTGACCGGTCAGGCACAGCGGATCCTCGGCCAGCACGGGCAGGCCCCGTCGACGCACTGGAACGACGCTCCGCAGCCGGGGGCGCCCGGCACGCAGGCGCGGCCCTTCCAAGGCCAGCAGCCGTGGCGTCCGGGTCCGTCCCAGGGGTCGCCCTACGGCGGCCACGCCACACCGCACCAGCCTGGAGGCGCGCAGCAGCCGGGTGCGTCGACTCCCGCTCCGCAGACGGGCGCGCCGCGCTACGGCACGAACGACGGTCCCCGCTACGGCGAGACGCCGGAGACCGCGCAGCAGCGCCCGCCGGCCGTCGACCCGCGGGTGCCGAACGCGCGTCCGGACGAGCCGCCGCAGTACGGCGAGCGGGTGTCCGGCCAGACGCCGACCGTCCCGGCCCAGCCGGACGCGCCGCGTTCCGCTCCCGGGCAGGACGACGCACATCAGCGCGACGCAGATCGGCGCGACGACCGGGCCTGAGCCGCTGCCCGGCCGGGGGTCCTACAGGATCTTCGAGTAGCAGATCGACCGCGCGGCGCCGACGTAGGGGCCGAAGTTCGCGATCCGGGTGAAGCCCTCGCGCTCGTAGAACCCGATCGCGCGCTTCTGCTCGTCGCCGGTCTCGAGCACGAGCGCCGGGGACCCGAGGTCGATCGCGGCCTCTTCGAGCCGGCGGAGGATCGCCGACGAGACGCCCGCGCCCCGGGACTCCGGACGCACGTACATGCGCTTGATCTCGGTGATGCCGTCCTGCACGATCCGCAGGCCGCCGCAGCCGAGCGGGGTGCCGTCGGCGTCCCGCGCGAGGAAGAACACCGCGATCGAGTCCGCCGTCGGCTTCTCGCCCGGCTCGGTGTCGCCGCCGTACGCCCGGTCGATCTCCAGACGCTGCGCTGCCCGGAGGCGCTGGGCGTCGGGGGAGTCGAAGTGCTCGACGTCGATCGCGAGCTGGTCCGTCGTCGGGACGGTCTGCTGCGCCGGCGTGGTCTGCGACGGCGTGGTCTGCGACGGCGTCGACGTGGTCTGCGACGGCGTGGTCGGGGGCGTGGTCACCCGCTCAGGCTAGCGGCCGGAGCGGGCGATCCACCCCTCCACTTCCGAGGGGGTCCGGGGGATGCCGACGGACAGGTTCTCGGCACCGTCCTCGGTCACCAGGACGTCGTCCTCGATGCGGACGCCGATGCCGCGGAACTCCTCCGGGACGGTCAGGTCGTCCTGCTGGAAGTACAGGCCGGGCTCGATCGTGAAGACCATGCCGGCCTGGACGATGCCGTCCAGGTACATCTCGCGGCGGGCCTTCGCGCAGTCGTGCACGTCGAGACCGAGGTGGTGGCTCGTGCCGTGCACCATGTAGCGGCGGTGGAACTGGTTGTCGGGCTGCAGCGACTCCTCCGCGGTGCCCGGCAGGAAGCCCCACTCGGCGGTCTTCCGCGCGATGACCTCCATCGCCGTGGCGTGCACCTCGCGGAAGGTGATGCCGGGTTTGACGATCGCGAACGCGGCGTCGGCGGCTTCGAGCACGGCCTCGTAGACCATCCGCTGCACTTCGGTGAACGTCCCGGAGACCGGGAGGGTGCGGGTGATGTCGGCCGTGTAGAACGAGTCGACCTCGACCCCGGCGTCGATGAGGATCAGGTCGCCCGGCTGCACGGCGCCGTCGTTGCGCGTCCAGTGCAGGATGCAGGCGTGGTGCCCGGACGCGGCGATCGTGTCGTAGCCGACCGTGTTGCCGTCGGCGCGGGCGCGGCGGTTGAACGTGCCCTCGACGATGCGCTCGCCGCGGGGGTGCTCGAGCACGGCGTCGAAGTCACCGATGACGTCGTCGAAGCCGGACTTCGTGGCCTGCACGGCCTTCCGGAGCTCCCGGACCTCGTACGCGTCCTTCACGAGGCGGAGCTCGGACAGGTCGCGGGACAGCACATCGTCGGTGGCGGGGGCGGCGTCGGTCTCCGGGGCGCCGCCGACCGCGGTGCCGAGCCGGGCGTCGAGCGACCGGGTGAGTTCGTCGTCCGCGTCGCGCACGACGAGGACCGAGGCGTCGAGGTCCTGCGCGACGGCGTCGAACGCACCGAGGTCGGCCGTCGCGATGCCGAGGTCCGCCGCGACCTCGTCGAGGGACGGACGCGGGCCGACCCAGAACTCGCCGATCTCCGGGTTCGCGTAGAACTCCTCGGAGTCGCGGCCGGCCGTCGCGCGGAAGTACAGCGTGGCGTCGTGCCCGGGGCCGTTCGGCGTCAGCACGAGGACGGAGCCGACGACGGTGTCGGTGCCCCAACCGGTCAGGTGCGCGAAGGTCGAGTGCGGGCGGAACGGGTAGTCGCAGTCGTTCGACCGCACCTTCGCCTGGCCTGCGGGGACCACGATCGTGCGGCCGGGGTGCAGCTCGGAGATCCGGGCTCGACGCTCGGCGGCGAACGCGGCCTGCTCGCGCGGCTCCGGGAGCGGGCGCTCCCGGTCGGCCCACTGCGACGCGATGTGGTCCTTGAACGTCGAGGACCCGGGGGTCGTGGAACGGTTGCTCGTCGCGCGGGGAGTCGTGTCGGCCATGCGTCCCATCATCGCACCGACCCCGCGGCCGCACCGACCCGGTCCGCCGACGACCTGGGTCCGCGGCCTGAACGGCCGTTCACGTGTCGGTACGATGAACGGGTGCCCGATCCGTTCATCGACCTGCACGCCCACTCGAGCGTGTCCGACGGCACCGAGCGGCCGGCGGAGCTCGTCGCCGCAGCCGCCGCGGCCGGGCTCGACGGCGTCGCCCTGACGGACCACGACACCACGGCCGGCTGGGACGAGGCGATCGCCGCCGTCGCCGCGCTGCCGATGACCCTGCTGCCCGGGCTCGAGCTGAGCACCCGGGTCGGGTACCGCAGCGTCCACGTGCTCGGGTACCTCGTCGACCCGACCGATCCCGGGCTCGTCGCGGAGACGACCCGCATCCGCGACGGACGGTTCGCCCGCGCCCGCCGCATGGTCGACCGGATCGGCCAGGACCACCCGATCACCTGGGACGACGTGATCGCGCAGTCCACCGACGGCGCAACGATCGGCCGCCCGCACATCGCGGACGCGCTCGTCGCCGCGGGGCTCGAGTCCGACCGGAGCGCGGCCTTCCGCGGCATCCTGCACCCGGCGTCCGGGTACTACGAACCGCACGACGCACCGTCGCCGTTGCACGGGGTCGCGCTCATCCGCGCCGCCGGCGGTGTGCCCGTGATCGCACACCCGGCGGCGTCCTCCCGCGGGATCGTGATCGACGAGCCGATGCTCCGGGAGCTCGTCGACGCCGGGCTCGGCGGCCTCGAGGTCGACCACCGCGAGAACCAGTCCCACGGCAAGCGCACCCTGCTCGACTGGGCAGCCCGCCACGACCTGTTCGTCACCGGGTCGAGCGACTACCACGGCACCGGCAAGCCGAACCGCCTCGGCGAGCACCGCACGGCCCGCGTCGCGTTCGACGCGATCGTGTCCCAGGCGACCGGCAGCGCGCCGGTGCACGGGCCGGGCTCCCGCCTGGCCTGAGTCCGCTCGCCTGCCGCCCTGCCTCGCGGGGTGGCACCCGCCCCGTCGATGGAGCAGTCGTCGTCGGGTCCGCGCGCGCCGCCCGACCGTTCCTGCTCCATCGTGGGCCGGAAGGTGGGCGGGGACGACGAAGGCCCCGTCGCGTCAGCGACGGGGCCTTGCGGACGGGAGGCGCTACTCGCCCTCGCCGGCTGCCTGCGGTGCCGAGGCGGTCGCCTCGGACCCGGCGCCGCCACTGCGGCGACGGCGACGGCGACGACGCTTCGCGGCGCCGTCGGTCGAGGTGCCATCGCCGGCGGACTGCGACGCCTCGGTGGTCGGTGCCGGTGCGGCCGAGGACCGTGCATCCGAGGACGTGGCGCGCGGGGCGGACTGCTGCGTGCCTCCAGTCCGGGTGCGGGACCGCGAACGCGAGCCGCTGCGCTCACCTGCGGGCTTGTCGGAGCGGCGCTGCTCACCGGAACCGGCAGCGGCGGCGTGCGACGACGCACCGGGGAGGCGACCCTTCGTGCCGGCCGGGATGTCCAGGTCGGTGAACAGGTGCGGGGACGACGAGTAGGTCTCGACCGGCTCGGGGATGCCGAACTCGAGCGCCTTGTCGATGAGCGTCCACTTGTGCAGGTCGTCCCAGTCGACGAACGTGACCGCGATGCCGGTCTTGCCGGCACGGCCGGTGCGCCCGGCGCGGTGCAGGTACGTGTCCGGGTCGTCCGGGATCGTGTGGTTGATGACGTGCGTGACGTCGTCGACGTCGATGCCGCGGGCGGCGACGTCCGTCGCGATGAGCACGTCGCGCTTGCCGGCCTTGAAGGCGGCCATCGCGCGCTCGCGCTGTTCCTGGTTGAGGTCACCGTGCACGGCGGCGGCGTTGAAGCCGCGGTCCTTCAGTTCCTCGACGAGCTTCGCCGCGGCGCGCTTCGTGCGCGTGAAGATGACGGTCTTGCCGCGACCCTCGGCCTGCAGGATGCGGGCGATGACCTCGTCCTTGTCGAGCGAGTGCGCGCGGTAGATGACGTGCTTGATGTTCGCCTGCGTCAGGCCCTCGTCCGGGTCCGTCGCGCGGATGTGCACCGGGCGGGACATGAAGCGGCGGGCGAGCGCGACGATCGGCGCCGGCATGGTCGCCGAGAACAGCATCGTGTGACGCACGGCGGGGACGGCCTGGAAGATCCGCTCGATGTCCGACAGGAAGCCGAGGTCGAGCATGCGGTCGGCTTCGTCGAGGACGACCTCCTGCACGTGGGAGAGGTCGAGCAGGCGTTGGCGCTGCAGGTCGATCAGGCGCCCCGGGGTGCCGACGACGATCTGGGCGCCGGCCTTGAGCTGCTCGATCTGGCCCTCGTACGCCTTGCCGCCGTAGATCGAGACGATCGTGGTCGGGCGGTTCGAGGTGGCGAGCTCGAGGTCCTCGGTCACCTGCACCGCGAGTTCACGCGTGGGGACGACGACGAGCGCCTTGACGCCGGGCTCGGGGTCGGCCCCGAGGCGCTGGATGAGGGGGAGGCCGAAGCCGAAGGTCTTGCCGGTACCGGTCTTGGCCTGGCCGATGATGTCCTGGCCGGTGAGGGCGAGCGGGATCGTCTGCTGCTGGATCGGGAAGGGCTCGCTGATGCCCTTCGTCGCGAGCGCGTCGACGATGTCCTGCTCGATGGAGAGGTCTGCGAAAGTCAATGGATCACCTTGGTCCTGGTGGGAGTCCCGGCCAGTCTACCGGCGAGGTCGGCCCGCCCCGGTCCACGGGCGTCCGGAGCAGGCCGGGCCGGCCCGTATGCTGTGTCCGTGGTGTCGTGGTGGAACCGGAAGCGCGCTGCGCAGCTCGCCGCCGCGTGGCTCGCGTCGCGCAACCCGCGCGGCGCCTCGCCAGTCGAGCGGCTGCAGCTCGACGACGTCAGCCCCGAGCTCGACGTCTTCCTCGGGCAGGCCGCGTACCTGCAGCTCTCGCTGTACGAGACGATGGGCCGTGCCGGTGCCGCTGCGCCGACGATGTCCGGTCGCCTGGTGACCGGCGTGCTCGCCACGGCCGCCCTGGACCGGCACCGTACCCTCGTCGCCGAGATCGAGCGGTCCGGCGGTGACCCGGCTGCCCTGATGGAGCCGCACCGCGCCGCGATCGACCGCTTCCTGCTCCGCACGAGCGGCGCGGACTGGTACGAGTCGATGCTCACCGGGTACGTGACCGCGGGCATCCTCAACGACCTGTTCAGCAGCCTGCTCCGCTCCCTGCCCCTGGACGTGCGGCAGCGCCTGCGCTCCGTGTACGACGGGCGTGAGGAGCGCGCGGTCGTCGACGAGCTCGCGGCGCACATCGAGCAGGACCCGCGCGTCGGCTCGCGGCTCGCGATGTGGGGGCGTCGTCTGGTCGGCGACACGCTGCTCGTGGCTCGGTCGGCACTCGCGTCGCACGCCCGGCAGGACCAGGCCCGGCTCGAGCCGGTGTGGACCGAGCTCATCGCGGCGCACACACGTCGGATGGACGCGCTCGGGCTGACGGCCTAGTCGTCGGCCACCGCCGGCCTGGTCGGCCGCTGCGTCGGCGCATTCAGGCCTTGGCGTGCTCGAAGTACGTGTCGTCGGCTGCGGAGCGGCGCCGGCCGAGCACCCACTCGGCCACGACGGCCACGAGCAGCGCACCGACGAGCGCGACGACCCAGATCCAGGTGCCGTCGTAGCGCCAGCCGGCCCAGGTCAGGGCTTCCCAGACGACCGCGGCCACGACGCCGCCGACGACCGGGCCGAGCAGCACGCCGCGCGTCGACCGCCACGGCACCACGACGTGCGCGACGGCCCCGAGGATGAGGCCGCCGAGCACGGCGAAGAGCAGCTCCACGTCAGGCGACGAAGCCGATGCGGCGCGACTCCTCGGCGCCGACCTCGACGTAGGCCAGCGAGGCGACCGGCACGATGAAGCGACGGCCCTTCTCGTCCTTCAGCGACAGGTGGGTCGACTGCGACTCCAGGGCCTGTGCGACGGCCTGCTCGATCTCCTCGGCGGTCTGGGCGGTCTCGAACGCGATCTCGCGCGGGCTGTTGATGATGCCGATCTTGATGTCCACGTGCTCAGCGTACCCATGCGTCCCCCGGCCGGATCGACCGTTCGCCGCGGGCGCACGCGTTGGCGCGGGACCGTGGCTGTCGGCCGTGCTCGGTAGCGTGTGGCCGTGCCCCGGACCCTGCTGACGACCACGCCCGACGACACCGACGTCGTCCGGCCGCTCGGGGCGGACCCGGCGCAGGACGCCGTCCTCGCGCTGCCGGACGGGGCCCACGCCGCGGTCCTCGGTGCGCCGGGGACCGGGAAGACCACGACGCTCGCCCGACTCGTCGCCCGGCGCATGAACCGGTCGGACGCGGTCTCGTCGGACGGCCACGCCACGGTCGTCGCACTGACGTCGGCGCGCACCGCCGCCACGGCCCTGCGGGACCGACTGGCCGCCACGGTCGACCGGGTGGTCCCCGGTGCCCTCGCGCGCACGGTGAACTCGCTCGCCTTCCAGGTCGTCGCGCACGCGGCCGCCGCCCAGGGTCAGGACGCGCCGACGCTCCTGACCGGTGGCGAGCAGGACCGGATCATCGGTGACCTGCTCGCCGGGCACGACGCTGACGGCACCGGGCCCGCGTGGCCGGAGCCGATCACCGCGGTCGTCCGCGAGCGCGCCGGGTTCCGGACGGCGCTCCGGGACGTCATGATGCGTGCGGTGGCGGCCGGCATCGAGCCCGAGGACATGCGGGAGCTCGGGGACGAGGCAGGACGACCCGAGTGGCGTGCGGTCGGGGACTTCGTCGACGAGTACCGCGCGGCGCTCACCGCGTTCCGCTCGACCTCGCTCGACGCGGCGGAGCTCGTCGCGTACGCCACCGCCGCGGTGCTCCGCGGGCAGGCCCCACCGAGCGTCGCGGCACTGCGGCTCGTGGTGGTGGACGACACCCAGGAGCTGGTCGAGGGCGAGGTCGCACTGCTCGGCGCGCTCGCCCGGTCCGGCACGCAGGTCGTCGCGTTCGGCGACCCGGACATCGCGTCCTCGGCGTTCCGCGGAGCCGAACCGGACGTGCTCGGTCGGCTCGCGGTGCGCCTCGGCGTGCCGCGGGTCGAGGAGATCGTCCTCGGGACCGTGCACCGGCACCCGGCTCCGATCCGCGAGCTCGTCGGCGCCGTGACGGGCCGCATCGGCGCCGCGGCGGCCGGTCGCCAGCGGACGGCCGCCGCGTCGACCACCGACGCCCGCTCCGACGCGGTGCTGCACCTCGAGGCGGGCAGCCGGTCGGCGCTCGTCGTCGCCGTGGCCCGACGCCTCCGTGAACACCGCCTGCTCGACGGGGTGCCGTGGCACCGGATGGCCGTCGTCACCCGCAGCGGTGCGGCGATCCCCGAGCTCGTCCGTGCGCTCTCCGTCGCCGAGGTCCCCGCCACCGCCGGTGCCGCTCCGGTCCGACCCCGCGACGACTCCGCCGCACGTGCGCTCCTCGACGCTGCCGCGGTGTCGCTCGACGTCCTGCCGCTCGACGCCGACCTGGCCACCGCGTTCGCCACGGGACCGCTCGGCGGACTCGACACCCTCGCGATGCGCCGACTCCGACTCGCCCTGCGCCGCGAGGAACTCGCCGGTGGCGGGACCCGGACGGCGGACGAGCTCCTCGTCGAGGCGCTCGGGGCGCCGGAACGGCTCGCGACCGTCGACGCCGGGTTCGCCCGTCGCGCCACCCGTCTGGCCCGCAGCCTGGTGCAGGCGCGTGCCGACGCGGACGGCGGGGCGAGCATCGAGGAGATCCTCTGGGGACTGTGGGAGCGCAGCGGGCTGGCCGGGGTCTGGGGAGGACAGTCGGCGGCGGGCGGTGTCGGTGCGGCCGAGGCCGACCGGCACCTGGATGCCGTGGTCGGGCTCTTCACCGCCGCGAAACGCTTCGTCGAGCGGACGCCGGACGCTCCGGCACGCGTCTTCGTCGACGACCTGCTCGGGGCGGACCTGCCCGAGGACTCGATCGGACCCGACCGGACCGCTGGGCGGGTCCGCGTGCTGACCCCGTCCGCGACGATCGGGCTCGAGTGCGACGTCGTGGTGGTCCTCGGGCTGCAGGACGGCGTCTGGCCGAACACCCGCGTCCGGGGCAGCCTGCTCGACCCGGACGGGCTCGTGCGCGCCGCGAACGGGATCGCGCACGGTCCCGTCGACGACCGTGCCGCCGTGGTCGCCGACGAGCTGCGGCTCTTCGCCCGTGCGGTGTCCCGCGCCACCACCCAGGTCGTCGTCGGCACGGTCGCGAACGACGACGAGGCGCCGTCGCCCTTCGTCCGGCTCGTCCCGGTGCCGCCCGACCGCCAGCCCGCCGCGCACCCGCTCTCGCTCCGCGGGCTCGCCGGGTCGCTGCGGCGCCGGGTCGTGACGACCGGCGATCCCGAAGCGGCGTCGGCCCTCGCCCGGCTCGCCGAGGCCGAGGTGCCGGGCGCCTCGCCGGACGACTGGTACGGACTCGCCGAGCCCACGACCGACGACCCCCTCGTCGACCTCGACGCCCCGCCGGCACCCCTGCACGAGGGCGGCGAGCCGGTCGCACCGGCGGTCTCCGTGTCGCCGTCGCGGATCGGCACGTTCGAGGAGTGCCCGGTGCACTGGTTCGTGCAGACCTTCGGCGGTGGCGCTCCGAGTCCGGCGATGGGCATCGGCACGATCGTGCACGAGACGATGGAGCACGCGACCGACGTCGACGTCGAGTCCCTGTGGGCACGGGTCGAGGCGCGGTGGGGCGAGCTGACCTTCGAGTCGCCGTGGGTCGCCGACCGCGAGCGGGCCCGGACCCGTCGGATGATCGAGGGCCTCAGCGACTACCTCCGGACCTTCGCCGGGGCGGGGCGTCGACTGCTCGGCGCGGAGACGTCCTTCGCGCTCGAGACCGGCCCGGCGCGGCTGCGGGGGAGCATCGACCGGATCGAGGTCGACCCGGACGGGCGCGTCAGCGTCGTGGACCTGAAGACCGGCCGCTCGATGCCGAGCGAGAAGAACGACATGCCCGCGCACCCGCAGCTCGGCGCGTACCAGCTCGCGGTCGAGGACGGTGCGGTCGAGGGTGTCCCGGCCGGGTCCTCGATGGCCGATGCACGGCTCGTGTTCGTGCAGAACCCGCGGAGCGGCTCGGCCTACTCGGAGCGCACGCAGCACGCGTTCGACGACGAGGCGCGTGCGGCGTACCGGGAGCGGCTGCACGAGGTCGCCCGGGGCATGGCCGGCCGGACGTTCCTGGCGCGCGTCGACGACCACTGCGCCAAGGCCCGGACCGGGGTCGAGTGCCGGATCCACGTGGTGGGGGAGGTCACCTGGTGACGACGGACACGAGCGGGACGACGGACACGAGCGGCGCTGGGGCGCGTCCCACCGTCGACGCGCCCCTGACGCCCCAGCGCGACGCGGACGCCGTCGCCGACGCCCTCGGACGCCCCCGTCCGACCGCCCAGCAGCGCGCCGTCATCGAGTCCCCGCTCGCACCGGCGCTCGTCGTGGCCGGTGCCGGCAGCGGCAAGACCGAGACGATGGCGTCGCGCGTCGTGTGGCTCCTCGCGAACGGGTACGTCCGACCGGGCGAGATCCTCGGACTGACCTTCACCCGCAAGGCCGCCGGCGAGCTCTCGGTCCGGATCAACGACCGGATCCGTGCGCTCGAGGACATCGGACTGCTGGACGCCGGCGACGCGTTCGAGGCGCCGACCGTGTCGACCTACAACGCCTTCGCCAACGCGGTGTTCCGCGAGAACGCCCTGCTCGTGGGGCGGGACGGCGAGTCACAGGTGCTCACGGAGCCGTCCGCCTGGCAGCTCGCGCGCCGGGTCGTCGTGGCCGCCCGGGACGACCGGCTGGCCGGGCTCGACCGCGACGTCGACACCGTCACGGCCGCCGTCGTCGCCCTCGCCGGTGCCGTGTCCGAGCACCTGGTCGACCCGGACCGGCTCCGTCGCTTCGCCGTCGACTTCGGCGCCCTGCTCGAGCTGCCGGGCAACAACCGCGGCAACCCGTACAAGGCGGTCACCGACGCGGTGCGCGCCGTCGGGGCCCTCGAGCCGCTCGTCGAGCTCGTCGAGGAGTTCCGGCGGCAGAAGGTCGACCGCGGCTTCGTCGAGTTCTCCGACCAGATCGCGCTCGCCCTCGCGGCCGCCGAGTCCGCCCCCCGCGTGGTCGAGGACCTGCGCACCCGGTTCCGCGTCGTCCTGCTCGACGAGTACCAGGACACCTCGGTGGTGCAGACGCGCTTCCTCGCCCGGCTGTTCCGCGGGCACCCGGTGATGGCGGTCGGCGACCCCCACCAGTCGATCTACGGCTTCCGCGGTGCGAGCGCGGCGAACCTCGCGCGCTTCCCGCGGGACTTCGGCGACGGTGACACCGTCCCCGTCACCTTCGCGCTGTCGACGAGCTGGCGGAACCCGGTGGACGTGCTGGCCGGGGCGAACGCCGTCGTCGGGCCGCTGTCCGACGCGTCGGAGGTCGCGGTCGAGCGCCTCGCCCCGCGACCCGGTGCGGACGCCGGCACCGTCGACGTGGCCTTCCCGGAGACCCTGCCGGAGGAAGCCGACGCCGTCGCCCGGTGGTTCGCCGCGCGCCGCGCGGCCGACCCCGCCGCCTCGATGGCGCTCCTCCTGCGCTCACGGAAGGACCTGGCCGCGTTCACCGGCGCCCTGGCCGACCACCGCGTCCCGTTCCACGTGCTCGGCACCGGCGGACTCCTCCAGCGGCCGGAGATCGTCGACCTGGTCGCCTGCCTGCGGGTGCTGCACGACCCGGCCGCAGGGAACGACCTCATCCGCCTGCTCGCCGGCGCCCGGTGGCGTGTCGGTGCCGCGGACGTCAAGGAGCTGCACGGTCTCGCGCGCTGGCTGTTCAGCCGCGACCACACCCACCAGCGACTCGACGACGACGTGACGGCGGCCTTCCGGGCGTCGGTCGCGGTGGGCGAGCACGGGTCGATCGTCGACGCCCTGGACTTCGTCGCCACCGCCCCGGACGAGCACGGCGCGCTCGCCGCGATCAGTCCGGCGGGCCGGGCCCGGATGCGCGCGCTCGGGCAGCAGCTCGCCGCACTGCGCGCCCGGGCCGCCGGCGACCTGGTCGACTTCGTCACGCTCGTCGTGCAGGAGATGCAGCTCGACGTCGAGGTCGCGGCGCACGAGCAGGGGAGCGGCGCGTTCCTGGACGCCTTCGTCGACGAGCTCGCCGGCTTCGTGACGACCGACGACCGCGCCGACCTCGGGGCGTTCCTCGGGTGGATCGACGCGGCCGCGCGGCGCGACGACATGGGGCCGCGGTCCGAGGAGCCCGAGGCCGGCACGGTCCAGATCCTGACGATCCACGGCTCGAAGGGTCTGGAGTGGGACGCCGTGGCCGTGCCCCGGCTCGTCGAGGGCGCGCTGCCGGCCCGGCCGCAGGAGGGTTCGTCCGGCTGGCTCGGCTTCGGACGCCTGCCGTACGAGTTCCGCGGCGATGCCGAGGAACTCCCGCGGCTCGACTGGCGGGGACGCGCGTCCCAGAAGGAGGTCGTCGACGCGATCGACGCCTACCGCGAGCAGGTCGCCGCACGCAACGAGGACGAGGAACGCCGGCTCACATACGTCGCTCTCACGCGGGCGCGGCACGACCTGCTCGTGTCCGGCTCGTTCTGGGCCGGTGGCGTCCGGCCGACGGAGCCGAGCCGGTACCTGCGCGACCTGGTCGACGCCGGGGTCGTCGGTGCCGACGCGGTCCCGGACGGCACCGTGCACGCGGAGGACCCGCTCGGCACCGACGGCGCTGTCCAGTCCTGGCCGCACGCCCCGTTCGGTTCCCGGGGGACGCGGGTCGTCGCGGCGGCCGAACGGGTCCGGAACGCCAACCCGGGAGCGGCCGGCCGCTTCGCCGCGGACATCGACCTGCTGCTGGCCGAACGCCAGGCCCAGCGGTCCGCCCGGCACGCGGTCGCGATCCCGCACCGCGTGCCGGCCTCGGGCTTCAAGGACTACCTCGCGCAGCCGGAGCGCGTCGCGGAGCGGCTGCGACGGCCGATGCCCGAGCGGCCGTACCGGGCGACCCGCCTGGGGACGCTCTTCCACCAGTGGGTGGAGCAGCGCGTGGCCCGTGGCGGATCGCTCGAGACGCTCGACGCCTGGGACGGCGAGCTCGACCTCGATCCCGACGAGCTCGGTGCGGCCGACGCGGACGCGGCGGTGACCGACGACGACGCCCGCCGACTCGCCGCGTTCCAGGAGACGTTCTCCCGGTCCCGCTGGGCGGACCGCGTGCCCGTCGAGGTCGAGCGCGAGATCCACATCCCGTTCCTCGGGCACAGCGTCGTCTGCAAGCTCGACGCGGTCTACGAGATCGACGGGCGCGCCGAGGTCGTCGACTGGAAGACGGGGAAGGCGCCGTCCGGCGCCGAGGACCTCGCGGCACGGCAGCTGCAGCTCGCGCTGTACCGCGTCGCCTACGCCGAGTTCACCGGGCGGCCGGTCGACGAGGTCGATGCCGTCTTCTACTTCGTCGCGGACGACCTCGAGGTGCGGCCGACCGACCTGCTGGACCGGGACGGGCTCGAGCGCGCCTGGCGCGCGGCACTCGGCTGATCCGGGCGCGACCGGATGACGGACTGGAGGATCGTGGCGGCGCCGCCACGCGCCTCCAGTCCGTCAGTCCGTCAGCCCGCAGTCCGCAGCCGGTCGGGCCGTCAGCCGTGTCGGCGTTCGGTGGAGGAGAGCAGCTGCTCGACCTCGCCGATCTCCATCGTGTCCGGCGAGACCGACTGGAGCGGTGCCGCGCTCGGCGTCTGCACCGCGTCGACCAGGCGGTGCATCATCGCGACGGCGTCGTCGACGACCTCGGTGCTCTTGGCCTGGACCCCGTGCAGCAGCCACTGCGCGGTCTCGAGCTCGTGGTACACCCGAGCGCGCTGTGCGAGCTGGCGGTCCCGCCCGCCACCCGCTGCCTGGTAGGCGGCGAGCACGGTGTCGAACGTGTCCGCCCGACCGGCGAGCACCCACGCGAGGTCCTTCGCCGGGTCGCCCAGCCGGAGCTCGCCCCAGTCGAGCATGCCCGTGACGGTGTCGCCGTCGACGAGCAGGACACCGGTGCCGAGGGCGCCGTGCACCACGGTCGGCGTGAACTGCCACAGCTGCTGGTCGCGGGCCGCGCCCTCCCAACGCTCCTTGAGCGCCGCCGGGACGAGCTTGGTCGCGACCGCGCGGTCCATCACGGAGACGGCCGAGCGCAGGACCTCGAACGGGGTGAGCGACGGAAGACCCGCGTCGGTGACGAAGCTCGTGGGCAGCAGGTGCACCGCGGCGACGGCGCGACCGACCGACGCGGCGAGCTCCGGGCGTTCGCCGAGGTCACGGAGCGCGGGGTGGGTCCCGGGCACGTACGACGTGACGATCGCGCGGGTCGAGCCGATCGGAGCCTGGCCGCGGTACTCGGCGACGGCGAAGGGCAGTCGCGTCCGGATGCCGGCGCTGAGCGCGCGGATCGCGACGAGGTCGGCGGACTGACGCGCTTCGGCCCGCTGGTTGCGCGGACGCCGGATCGCGGACAGGGTGCCGTCCGCCTCGCGCAGCACGGCGGACTCGAAGTCACCGGACGCGGCGGAACCGAGCGGACGTGTGCCCGTCACGAGCAGGCCGGACACGGCCGTCGTCGCCAACGCGGCTAGAGTGAACTGGGATCCCGCCATGCCCCTCAGGGTAGGTCCGCGGTCGACGTGCGAGCGTGCGCCACGCTGGCCTGTGGAACCCCGGGGACGCTCCACAGGCTCCCGCCGAGAAGACCACGCCGACCCGAGGAGCCCTCCGCCGTGACCGTCGAGTTCGCCGCCAGACTGCCGCTGTCCCGCAACGAACTCGACCGCGATGCGGAGTTCCGGACCACGCCCGACCTCGACCGCGTCCTGCGCGACGACCCGGCGACCCGCTGGCTGCCCGTGCACCGGGGCGAGCTCCTGCGCGAGACCGACGGTGCGCTGCGGTTCGTGCGGGCCGAGGCGGTGCCCGAGGACGCGGTGACGCTGTACCTGGGGCGGGCCGTCGTGGACGCTCCCGACGCTCCCGCGGGCACACGCTTCGTCGCCGTGCTCGTCGACGACCGGACCGCGACCGCGATCGAGCCGGACGACGACGCCTGGGTCAGCCTGCGCATGTTCGGCACCGAGCTGTCCGCCCGCGACCAGGGTCTCGCGGTCGAGGCGGTGGCGATGGCGAACTGGCACGCGGTGCACGGGTTCTCGCCGCGCACCGGCTCCGTGACCGAGGTCGTCACGGGGGGCTGGGTCCGCCGCGACCCCGAGGGGCACGAGCACTTCCCGCGCACCGACGCCGCGATCATCGTCGGGGTCACGGACGCCGACGACCGGATCCTGCTCGGCTCGAACGCCGCGTGGGACGCCGACCGCTACTCGCTGCTCGCCGGGTTCGTGGAGCCGGGGGAGTCGCTCGAGGACGCCGTCCGCCGCGAGGTCTGGGAGGAGTCCGGTGTCCGGGTCGAGGAGCCCGAGTACCTCGGTTCGCAGCCCTGGCCGTTCCCGGCTTCCCTGATGGTCGGGTTCCGTGCCCGGGCCGTGGACGGTGACCCGTCGACCGCGCGTCCCGACGGTGTCGAGATCCTGGACGTGCGGTGGTTCTCGCGCGACGATGTCCGCGAGCGCGCCGGGGACACCCTGCTGCTGCCGGGGCGGACGTCGATCGCCCGCGCCATCATCGAGGAGTGGTACGGCGAGCCGCTCGACCTGCCGTGAGCGGGTCCCGTCGGTGCGGGGCGGCTCTTCCGTGAGCGGGGCTCCGTCGTGAGCGCCGACCCGCGCGTCGCCGTGGACGGGGTCCGACCGCCGTCACCGGACGAGCTCCTCGCCGCCCTCGACACCGAGCAGCGGACCGTCGCCCGGACGCTCCTCGGCCCGGTCGCCGTCCTCGCGGGTGCCGGCACCGGGAAGACCCGCGCCATCACCCACCGGATCGCCTACGGCGTCGCCACCGGGACGTACTCGCCGAGCCACGTCCTCGCGCTGACCTTCACCACGCGTGCCGCCGGCGAGCTGCGGTCGCGGCTCCGGGCCCTCGGCGCCGGGGCGGTGCAGGCGCGGACGTTCCACGCCGCCGCGATGGCGCAGCTCAGCTACTTCTGGCCGGACACCATCGGCGGGCACGCCCCCCGGATCGTCGAGTCCAAGGGGCGGGTGATCGCGCACGCCGCCGACACCGTCGGCCTGCACGTGGACACCCCGGTGCTCCGCGACCTGGCCGCCGAGGTCGAGTGGCGCAAGGTCCAGATGCTGTCCTACGACGAGTACGAGGCCGCCGCCGCGGACCGTGTGATGCCCCGTGACACGACTCCGCGCCGGGTCGTCGACCTGATGCGCGCCTACGAGCAGCTCAAGGACGACCGCCGCCAGCTGGACTTCGAGGACGTCCTGCTCGCGACGCTCGGCATGGTCGAGTCCGAGCCGCGGGTGGCGTCGTACGTGCGGCAGCAGTACCGGTTCTTCGTCGTCGACGAGTACCAGGACGTCTCGCCCGTGCAGCATGACCTGCTCCGGGCGTGGCTCGGCGGTCGGGACGACGTCTGCGTGGTCGGTGACGCCAGCCAGACGATCTACTCGTTCGCGGGCGCGTCGAGCCGCTACCTGCTCGGCTTCGGCTCCGAGTTCCCACGGGGCTCGATCGTGCGCCTCGAGCGGAACTACCGCTCCACGCCCGAGGTCGTGCAGGCGGCCAACACCCTGATGCGCGGGCAACCGGGTGCCCTGGACCTCGTCGCGCAGACCACCGAGTCCGGACCGGCACCGGGGGTGCTCGCGTGCGTGCACGACGGCGACGAGGCGCAGACCGTGGCCCGCCGCATCGCCGAGACGGTCGCCGCCGGCGCGTCCTTCGGGGACTGCGCCGTGCTCTACCGCGTCGGGGCGCAGGCCGCCGCACTCGAGTCGGCGCTCGGCCGCGCCGGCATCCCGTACCGCGTGCAGGGCGGCACACGGTTCTTCGACCGGCCTGAGGTCAAGCTCGCCGTGCACCACATGCGCGGCGAGGCCGTCCGCCGGACCGACGACGAGCTGACCCGTCGCGTGGGGCTCGTCCTGCAGCTGAGCGGATGGACGCCGACCGCACCGGAGGGCTCCGGAGCCGTGCGCGACCAGTGGGAGGCGCTGCAGGCGATCATGACCCTGGCCGAGGAAGCGCCGGCCGGCACGACCATGCAGCAGTTCACCCAGGACCTGGTCGACCGTGCCGCGACCCACCACGAGCCCGAGCTCGACGCCGTCACCCTGGCGACCCTGCACTCGTCGAAGGGCTTGGAGTGGCCCCACGTCGTCGTGGTCGGCGCCGCCGAGGGGCTGCTGCCGATCTCGCACGCCACGACCGACGACGAGGTCGAGGAAGAACGTCGGCTGTTCTACGTCGGTCTGACCCGTGCGCGCCGGTCCGTCACGGTGACGTGGTCCCGGCAGGGCTCCACGCGTGCCGGAGCCCGGGCGCCGAGTCGGTTCCTGGCAGCGCTCGACACGCGCAGCGAGGGTGCGGCGCCACCGGCTGCACGCTGACCGACAGGTCGTCCCGGTCGAACACCACCTGGTCCGCCCGGGGGTGCTGCGTCGTCGACGGTAGGCGCTGCACGAGCATCCGCGTCGCCGCCGCGGCCACCGCCGCCGTGCGCCAGGGGGAGAGCGGCGCTGCCGGACGCCCCCAGACCTGTGCGGCCACGGCTGCCCAGGCCGGGTCGGCGTCGACGCGGGCGTACTCGACGCACTGCAGACACGGCCCGGTGCCGGGCACCACGAACGGCCCGAGCCGGACCCGTCCGTCGCCGACCACGAGCGCGAGGTGCGGCGTGCCCCGTCGGGTCCACGCCGCGCGGAGTGCCGGGTCGACGACGTGGTCGGCCACGACCAGGGCCAGCCGGGGCTCCGGCTCGGGGAAGGACACCGGCCCGCCGAGCGGCGCCGTGGTCCGGACGACGGTCACGCCCTCGCCGAGGAGCATCTCCGCGACGGTGTCGGCGAGCGGACCGGCGCCGTGCACCTCGACCCGGGCGAGGGGCTCCGGGAGCACGTCGACGACAGCGGGCGAGGCCGTCCCGAGCACCCGCGCCGCGACCTCGGGTCGGCAGCCGACCGTCCGGGCGAGCGCGGCCAGGGCGTCACGCGCGGTCTCGCGGCGCAGCGCGCTCAGGAACCGTTCCTCGGCCGTGGTCGGCACGGGGACCACGGCGCGCGGCGGGTCGACCCCGAGCTGGACGGTCGCCGGGTCACGCCAGACGAACTCGAGGGTCGGGTCGATGCGGATGCCCATGCCCCGACGATGACGGACCCGCCACCCCGGTGGGGGCGACGGGTCCGATCTGTGGAGAAGTCGGGGTCAGCGGGACGGGGTGTCCCCGTCGGACGTCGGGGGCTCGTCGACCCCGCCCTGCTCGTCCTCGTGCGGGCGGTCGCCCGTCGAGTCCGCCAGCAGGTCGGCGAGGGCCTTGTCGAACGCGTCGTCCTCGGCCGAGCGACCCGGGTTCCGGAGCCGGAGCACGAACGCCTCCGGGTCGTCCACGTCCTCGGAGGTCGGGACGGCGTCGAAGTGCGCCCAGAGCGCGTCGCGGTCCTCGGCGCCGAGTTCCTCGGTCACGCGCTGCCACAGCGCCGCGGCCTCGCGCAGTCGGCGGGGCCGGAGCTCCAGGCCGACGAGCGTGGCGAACGCGGACTCCGCCGGGCCACCCGAAGCACGACGGCGGCGGACCATCTCGGCGATCGCGCCGGCGCGCGGCAGCCGGAAGGTCGCGGCCGCGGTGACGGTGTCGACCCAGCCCTCGACGAGCGCGAGCATGGTCTCGAGCCGGGCGAGCGCCGCCTCCTGCTCGGGAGTGCGCGGCGGGATGAGGGCGCCGGACGCGAGCGCGTCGCGGAGCTGCTCCTGGTTCGTGGGGTCGATCTCGGACGCGAGTTCCTCGACGCGGTCGAACGGGATGTGGATGCCCCGCGCGTAGTCGGTGATCGACGTGATGATGTGCAGCCGGAGCCAGCGGGCCGACCGGAACAGCCGCGCGTGGGCGAGCTCCCGCACCGCGAGGTAGATCCGGACCTCCTCCTCGGGGACGTCCAGGCCCTCGGCGAACTCGGCCACGTTCTGCGGCAGGAGCGCGGCGACCTGCTCGTCGAGGAGCGGCACGCCGACGTCGCCACCGGACACGACCTCCTTCGAGAGCTGCCCGACGACCTGCCCGAGCTGGATCGCGAACAGGGCCCCGCCCACGCCGCGCATGGCCTTCGAGACGTCCCCGAGCATCGCCTTGAGCTGCTCGGGTGCGCGCTGCTCGATGGCCTCGGTCAGGGCGTTCGCAATGCTCAGCGCGACCGGCTCGGCGATCTGCGCCCACACCGGGGTCGTCGCGGTCGCCCACTGCTCGCGCGTGAACGTGCTCGGCGTCGCGGTGAGCTCGGGGACCGAGGTCGCCTCGTCCAGCCACAGGGCCGCGACCTGGAACGCCTGGTCCGTCGCCTGCGCGGTGGCGGGGTCGACGGGGTGCTGGCCGTCGCGGGCGATGGCGGTCGCCCGCTCCGCCGCGACCGTGAAGTCGATGCCGTCGCCGCCGGACTGCGCCGCGCGCTGCAGCTGGCCCATCAGGTTCGCGACGAACGCCGGGTCGTTCGGCAGCCCCGCGGCGCCCGCGAGCTGCGACGGGTCGATCTGTCCCTCTCCGGAGAGCAGCTTGCGCAGCATCTCCTGGAAGTCGTCGTCCGGCCCCGGCTGCGGTTGATCAGGCATGCCGACTACGCTAACCGCTGCTCACGGGCCCGCGCCTGGGATGCTCCCGTGGGGACGCCCGGACCGCTGCGCCCACGGCGAACAGCCCGCCAGACGACGGGCACACGGCCCGTCAGCAGGCGGCCGCACCCTGTGGAAGGACGTCCGTGACCCTCTTCGCCCCCGCTCCCCGCCGTCGCTCGCGCGCCCGGACCGTCGGGTGGGCGTTCGTCATCGGGGCCGTGGTGCTCGGGCTCCTCGCGAGCTTCCTGCCGAGCCCGTACCTCATCGAGGTGCCCGGCCCGGTGTACAACACCATCGGCACCCAGCGGCAGGGGAGCGGCAAGGACGCGAAGGACGTCGAGCTCATCCAGATCGACGGCGCGGAGACGTACCCGACATCCGGTGCGCTCGACATGCTCACCGTCGGCATCCAGGGCGACGCCACGAACCGTCCGTCCTGGACGAGCGTCGTCCGCGCACTGTTCTCGCGGTCCGAGGCGGTCATCCCGGCCAGCGCGATCTACCCGGAGGGCACGACCACCCAGCAGGTGAACGAGCAGGACGCCGCGGACATGCAGTCTTCGCAGCAGTCGGCGGTCGCCGCGGCGCTCATCCACCAGGGCGAGGAGCTGCCCACGCGGCTCGAGGTCGGCTCCGTGCAGCCCGGGTCCGCTGCGGACGGCACCATCCGGAAGGGCGACGTCATCACGGCGTTCGACGGCGAGCAGCTCACCACGAACGTCGACGCCGGCACGCTGCGCGCCGCCGTGGCGAAGCACGGCACGTCGTCGCCCGCCACCGTGACGATCGAGCGGGACGGCGCGAGCCGCCAGGTCGAGGTCACCCCGCGCGACGAGCAGGGCACGGCGCTCCTCGGCGTCGGCGTGACCGAGCGCTACGACTTCCCGTTCCAGGTGAAGATCGCGCTGCAGGACGTCGGCGGGCCCTCGGCCGGCATGATGTTCGCGCTCGGGATCATCGACGAGCTCACCCCCGGCAAGCTCAACGGCGGGAAGCACGTCGCCGGCACCGGCACGATCACCGCGGACGGCGAGGTCGGCGCGATCGGCGGCATCCGCCAGAAGCTCTACGGCGCGAAGGACGCGGGGGCGACGGTCTTCCTCGCACCCGCCGACAACTGCGACGAGGTCGTCGGTCACGTCCCGGCCGGGCTCGACGTCTACATGGTCGCGACGCTCGACCAGGCCGTCACGGACCTGCAGACCATCGCCTCCGGGAAGAGCACCGACGGCCTCGCACGCTGCGGTTCCTGACGGCACGGTCCCGACCTGGCCGCGCACGCCGCGACGTGCGCGCACGTCGCGATCCGTGCCTCCAGGCCGTCTGCCGGGAGGCACGGACCACCTTCCTGAGTTCCCGTACAGTTTCACTGTCGGTGGCGACCAATAGGATCGACGCACTGACGGCCCGCCGCGCCGGGCCCGCCGGTCCGACACGTCAGGAGCACATCAAGTGACGACAACCTCGTCCACCTCGGGACCCTCTTCCTCCGGGCGGCGTTCGCCGCGGGTCCCGATCGTGGTCACGATCATCGTGCTGGCCGCACTGGTGATCGGCTTCTTCATCTTCGCCAGCCTGTACACCGACTACGCGTGGTTCTCGCAGCTCGGGTTCCAGCAGGTCCTCACCACCCGGTGGATCGCAGGCACCTCGATGTTCGTCGCCGGCTTCCTGGGGATGGCCGCGCCGGTGTACGTGAGCATCGCGCTCGCGTTCCGGTTCCGGCCGGTCTACGCCAAGCTCAACTCGCAGCTCGACCGCTACCAGCAGGTCATCGAGCCGCTGCGCCGTGCGGTCATGATCGGCATCCCGGCGGTCCTCGGCGTCTTCGCCGGGCTCTCCACGGCCGGCCGCTGGAGCATGGTGCTCGAGTACTTCAACCGGACGTCGTTCGGCAAGACCGATCCCCAGTTCGGCCTGGACATCGGCTTCTACGTGTTCGAGCTGCCGTTCTGGCGCGCGATCGTGGCGTACTCGTCGGCGGTCGTGCTCATCGCCGGGATCGCGGCGCTCGCCGCGTGCTACCTGTACGGAGCCCTCCGGTTCGGCGGGCGCGAGGTCCGCATCTCCCGCGCCGCGCGCATCCAGCTCGCGGTGACCGCGGCCGTCTACGTGGCGCTGCAGGGCGTCAGCCTGTGGCTCGACCAGTACGCGGCCCTGACCAAGGACAACCCGCTCATCACGGGTGCGCAGTACACCGACGTCAACGCCGTCATCCCCGGTCGCGAGATCATGGCGGGCATCGCCGCGATCGTCGCGGTCCTGTTCGTCGTCACGGCCGTCATCGGCCGCTGGCGCATCTCGATCGTCGGCACCGGGCTGCTGCTCGTCGCGGCGATCGTCATCGGCGGCATCTACCCGTGGGTGGTCCAGCGGCTGCAGGTGAAGCCCTCGGAGCGCACCTACGAGTCGGCGTACATCGAGCGGAACATCAAGGCCACGCGGGACGCCTACGACGTCGCCGACGTGCAGGAGCAGAACTACGACGCGACGACCGAGGCGAGCTCGGGCGCCCTCGCGCAGGACGCCCAGACGACGGCGAACATCCGTCTCATCGACCCGAAGATCGTGTCGGACACCTTCAGCCAGCTGCAGCAGTACCGGCAGTACTACCAGTTCCCGAAGGAGCTGGACGTCGACCGGTACGACGTCAAGGGCCAGACCGAGGACACCGTGATCGCGGTGCGCGACATCGACCTCGACGGCCTCAGCGCCCAGGCGAACACGCAGTACAACCGGACCTTCGTCTACACGCACGGCTTCGGCGTGACCGCGGCCTACGGCAACCAGCGCGCGAGCGACGGCAAGCCGGTGTTCCTCGAGTCGGGCATCCCGTCGAGCGGCGCGCTCGGCGACTACCAGGAGCGCGTGTACTTCGGCGAGACCTCGCCGCCGTACTCGATCGTCGGCGGGCCCGAGGGCTCGAAGAACATCGAGCTCGACTACCCGTCCGGCTCGGACGACGACAACGGCGGCAACGCGACCACCACCTACCAGGGCAACGGCGGTCCGAGCCTCGGCAACTTCTTCAACCGGCTCGTCTACGCGGCGAAGTTCCAGTCGGAGCAGATCCTGCTGTCGAACGCGGTCAACAAGGACTCGCAGATCCTGTACGACCGCGACCCGATCCAGCGCGTCCAGAAGGTCGCACCGTACCTGACGCTCGACAGTGACGCCTACCCGGCGGTCGTCGACCACCGCATCCAGTGGGTCGTCGACGGGTACACCACGAGCAACGCCTACCCGTACTCGCAGAGCCAGAGCCTGTCGGACAGCATCAACGGCACGGAGTCGTCGACGTTCCGCACCGACCAGGTGAACTACATCCGGAACTCGGTGAAGGCCACGGTCGACGCCTACACGGGCAAGGTCACGCTCTACGCCTGGGACACGCAGGACCCGGTGCTCAAGACCTGGCAGAAGATCTTCCCGACGTCGATGCAGCCGGTGTCGGAGATGAGCGCCGAACTGCTCGACCACGTGCGGTACCCGACGGACCTGTTCAAGGTCCAGCGGTCGATCCTCGGCACGTACCACGTGACGAACGCGAACTCGTTCTACTCGGGTGACGACGCGTGGAACACCCCGCAGGAACCGACCTCGGGCACGAACGATGCCGACACCGCGGACGCGCAGACGACGACGAACGCGCTCGGGACGCAGACGACCGCGAACCGGTCCAACCTGCAGGACCCGTACTACCTGACCATGAAGGTGCCGGGGCAGGACACCGCGTACTCGCTCTACACGACGTACATCCCGCAGCAGTCGGCCGGAGCGAACAACCGCAACGTGCTGACCGGGTACCTGGCGGTGGACTCGGATGCCGGTGGTGCCGGCAAGGGCGAGAAGGCCAGGAACTACGGCAAGCTCACGCTCCTGACGATGCCGAAGACCGACAACATCCCGGGTCCGGCGCAGGTGCAGAACCTGTTCAACGGTGACACCACCGTGTCGCAGGAGCTGAACATCCTGAAGCGGGGCAACTCGACGGTGAAGCAGGGCAACCTGCTGACCCTGCCGGTCGGCGGCGGGTTCCTCTACGTGCAGCCCGTCTACGTCCAGTCGACGTCGAGCGGTTCGTACCCGCTGCTGCAGAAGGTCCTGGTGGCCTTCGGCGACAAGATCGCCTTCGAGGACACTCTCGACGAGGCGCTCAACAGCCTGTTCGGCGGCAACTCGGGTGCCACGGCCGGCGACCAGGGCGCCGCGAACGGATCCGGGTCGGGCGACAGCGGTTCGGGCGACACCGGCTCCGGGAACTCCGGGTCGAGCGGCTCCGGGTCGACCGACACGGGTTCGGGCTCGTCCGGTTCGACCGGGGGCTCCAGCTCCGGGAGTGCGACCGACAACGCCGCGCTGCAGCAGGCCCTCGCCGACGCGAAGTCCGCACTGCAGGACCGCCAGGACGCCTACGCGAAGAACGACCTGGTCGCTGCGGCAGAGGCCGACCAGCGCCTGCAGGAGGCCATCCAGGCGGCGACCGAGGCCGAGGGCGGGAACTGACACGCCGTGGCGGGGCACTCGATTTGTGCCCCGCCACGGGCGTGTGTAGGCTGTTCAACGTGCCGCGGGGTGGAGCAGTTCGGTAGCTCGCTGGGCTCATAACCCAGAGGTCGTAGGTTCAAATCCTGCCCCCGCAACCAAGCGTCACACGAAGGCCCCGGTCCAGTCGGACCGGGGCCTTCGCCGTTCCCAGTGTCCGCCGACGCCTTCCGTCGCTACGCTCGGCGGATGAGCACCCTGACGATCGCCGCCGCTCAGTTCGCGCCGGTCGACGACCCGACCGCCAACCTCGAGACCGTCCGTCGCGCAGCCGTCGACGCCGCTCGGCGCGGAGCGGACCTGCTCGTGACCCCGGAGTACACCTCGTACTTTACCGCGGACCTCGACGACCGGTTCGTCGCCGCGGCGGAGCCCCTCGACGGGCCGTTCGTCACGGGGCTGGCCGACCTCGCGCGGGAGACCGGGATCGCGATCGTCGCCGGCGTCGCGGAGGTGGGCGAGGGGGAGCGGTTCCGCAACACCCTCGTCGCCGTGCTGCCCGACGGGTCGATCGGCGCGACGTACCGCAAGGTCCACCTGTACGACGCGTTCGGCTCCCGGGAGTCCGACCGCATCGAGTCCGGTGCGACCGACCAGCTGCCGGTCGTCACCGTCCAGGGAGTCCGGGTCGGCCTCGAGACCTGCTACGACCTGCGCTTCCCCGAGGTCACGCGTCGCCTCGCCGCGGCCGAGGGCGGTGCGGCGGACGTCGTCCTCGTCCCGGCGGAGTGGGTGCGGGGTCCGGGCAAGGAACACCACTGGCGGACGCTCCTCACCGCCCGCGCGATCGAGAACACCGTGTGGGTCGTCGGTGTCGGGCAGACGCCGCCGGTGGGCATCGGTTCGTCCGTCGTGCTCGACCCCTCGGGCGTCGCGGTCGCGGCGGCAGGGGCGACACCCGGGCTGCTCGTGGCGACCGTCGACACCGCCGTGACCGACTCGGTGCGCACGGTGAACCCGTCCCTGGGCCTGCGGCGGTACGACGTCGTGCCGCGCGGCTGACGTCACCGAGCGACGGCAGCTCCCGCTCAGGACCGCGCGCGGAGCGCCCCGAGCCGGCCCACGGCGTCCTCGAGCACGCTCCGGCGCTTGCAGAACGCGAAGCGCACGAGCGAGCGGTAGCCCGGCGCGTGCTCGGGCCGCACGAACGCCGACACCGGCACGCCGACCACACCCGCGAGCCTGGGGAGCTCGAGGCAGAGCGCCCGGGCATCGTCGTACCCGAGCGGGGCGGCGTCCGCGATGACGAAGTACCCGCCGTCCGGGTGCAGGACGTCGAACCCCGCCTCCAGCAGCCCCTCGGCCAGGAGCGCGTGCTTCGCACCGAGCTCGGCGGCGATCCCGTGGAACACGGTGTCCGGCAGGCGGAGTCCCGCGGCGACGGCGGGCTGGAACGGGGCGCCGTTCACGAACGTCAGGAACTGCTTCACCGCCAGGACCGCGTCCACCAGCGGCGCGGGAGCGGTGAGCCAGCCGATCTTCCACCCCGTGGTGCTGAAGGTCTTGCCAGCGCTCGAGATCGAGATCGTCCGGTCCACCGCCCCGGGCAGCGCCGCGATCGGCACGTGCGGGACGTCGAAGGTCAGGTGCTCGTAGACCTCGTCCGTGACGACCAGGGCGTCGTACCGCTCGGCGAGCTCGACCACGGTCTCGAGCACCGCGCGCGGCAGCACCCGTCCGGTGAGGTTGTGCGGGGTGTTCACGAGGACGACGCGGGTGCGGTCCGAGAACGCGGCGCGTAGGACGTCCTCGTCCGGCAGGAAGTCGGGGGTCGTGAGCGGGACGGTGACGTGCGTGCCGCCCGCGAGCCGGACCAGGGCGCCGTAGGCGTCGTAGAAGGGCTCGAAGGTGATCACCTCGTCGCCGGGCTCGACGAACGCGAGCAGCGTCGCCGCGAGGGCCTCGGTGGCGCCGGCGGTGACGAGCACCTCGCGATCAGGGTCGACCGACAGGCCGTACCAGTGCGCCTGGTGCTCCGCGATCGCCGCACGCAGTTCGGCGGTGCCGCGTCCCGGCGGGTACTGGTTGACGCCGGCACGGACGGCGGCGACGGCGGCGTCGAGCACCTCGGCGGGTCCGTCCTCGTCCGGGAAGCCCTGCCCGAGGTTGATCGCACCCGTCGCCGCGGCGAGGGCGCTCATCTCGGCGAAGACCGTCGGGGCGGGCGACCCGTCGGGCCCCAGGAGCATGGCTCCCTCGGCGGCGCGGAGCCACGGTCCGGTGCGGTGCATGTGCGTCCTCCCGATGCGCCGGACGCCCTCGGTGCGCCGGGTGCACCCAACCTAGTGCGCGTGCGGACCGGATCCCGGGAACGGCTGCCCAGCCCACGCATAGGATCGCCATAGGCCGCTCGCAGCCCCAGCAGGAGCACCGCTCAGGTGGGTCCGGAAGACTGCACGAGCTTGAAAGGAGCACGTCCAGCATGACCGACACCACGCCACACGGCCGCGGCGACGACGACCGTCCCGAGGACCTCCACCGTCAGGGCTCAGCAGAGGACGCCACCCACGGGACCGCCGACCACGGCGAGCCGACGCGGGACGACTCCGGACAGCCGAGCGCAGCCACGAGCTCGCCCGACCACGACCACACCGACGTCATCGAACCCGGTGGTGCGAACGAGACCGACGTCCTGTCGACCTCCGGCGACCACCCGACGGACCGGTACACCGCGCCGTACCCGACGATCGCCGGCGACGCCGCCCCCACGTCCGGTGGGTACGGGTCGCACACGACGCCGTACGGCCAGCAGGACCAGTACGGCCAGGCCCCCACGAGCCAGTACGGCCAGCAGAGCCAGTACGGCGAGCAGAGCCAGCAGAGCCAGTACGGCCAGCAGGACCAGTACGGCCAGCAGGACCGGTACGGTCAGGCTCCCACGAGCCAGTACGGCCAGCAGAGCCAGTACGGCCAGCAGGACCGGTACGGTCAGGCTCCCACGAGCCAGTACGGCCAGCAGAGCCAGTACGGCCAGCAGGACCAGTACGGCCAGGCCCCGACGAGCCAGTACGGCCAGCAGAGCCAGTACGGGCAGCAGCCGCGCTACGGCGAGTACGCCCAGGACAGCACGAACACCGCCGGTACCAGCGCCTACGGCTCATCGCAGTACGCCTCCGCCGCTCAGCCCGGCTCCGCGCAGGCCCCGTCCTCGGCGACGAGCGCCTTCGGCGACGTCGACGGCTCGAACCAGCGCAACGGCCACTACTTCGGCGCGGCCCCGACAGCCGGCGACGGAACCGCGTCGGCTACGAAGACGAAGGACGGGCGCAACAAGCTCGTGCTCCCGATCGTCGCTGGCCTGGTGCTCGCCGGGCTCGTCGGCGGCGGTGCGGGATGGGCCGCCGGGGCCTCGCAGGCCAGTGGTGGCACGGTCGTCGGGTCGAGCTCGTCGCAGAACGGCGGCAACCTCACGGTCAACGACTACAACAACGCCACGGTCGTGACGGCCGTCGCCGCCCAGGCCACGCCGTCGGTCGTCACGATCAACGTCTCCGCGGGCTCCGAGGGCGGCACCGGTTCCGGCGTCGTCTTCTCGAAGGACGGGTACATCGTCACGAACACCCACGTGGTGACGCTGGACGGCGACAGCGGCAACGGCACCATCACGGTGACGACCTCCGACGGCAAGATCTACCCGGCGAAGCTCGTCGGCACCGACCCGACCGTCGACCTCGCGGTGATCAAGATCGACGCGACCGACATGAAGCCGATCACGTTCGCGAACTCGTCCGACCTGAACGTCGGCGACACCGCGGTCGCGATCGGCGCACCGCTCGGCCTGTCGAACACGGTCACCGACGGCATCGTCTCGACGCTGAACCGCAGCATCCAGGTCACGTCGAGCGCACCGAGCCAGGGCGGCGACTCGAACGAGGGCGGCAACGGCAACGGCGGCCCGTTCGACTTCTGGGGCAACGGCGACAACGGCAGCAGTTCGTCGTCGAACACCACCGTCTCGCTCCCGGTCATCCAGACCGACGCGTCGATCAACCCGGGCAACTCGGGCGGTGCGCTGCTCGACTCGAAGGGCAAGCTCATCGGCATCAACGTCGCGATCGCCAGCGCCGGCAGCTCCTCGTCGTCCGAGGGACAGTCCGGCAGCATCGGCGTCGGCTTCTCGATCCCGTCGAACCTGGTGCAGCGCGTCGCGAACGAGATCAAGGACAACGGCTCCGCCACGCACGGTCTCCTCGGTGCGACGGTCGGTGACGCGGCGGAGGACGCCAGCGCCAAGCAGATGGGCGCCCTCATCAAGTCGGTCTCGTCCGGCGGCGCGGCGGCGAACGCCGGCCTGCAGAAGGGCGACGTGGTCACCAAGATCGGGTCCGCCACGGTCTCCGACGCGACCGACCTCACGGCGCAGGTGCGCTTCTTCGCCGGTGGCGCGAAGACGACGATCACCTACATCCGCGACGGCCAGACGCGTGAGACGGACGTGACGCTCGGCACCTACAAGGGCTGACGCAGGTCCAGGACGGACGGGAGGCACGGTGCCAGCTGGCACCGTGCCTCCCGTCCGTATCGGTGTCGACCCGTGACGGTGCCGCGCCCGCAGGCTCAGGTGAGCGGCCCGGCACGTGGGCGGCCCGGCACGTGGGCGGCCTGGCCGCTTGATAGGCTCGGGGTCGCTCTGCGGGGCGGGCGCCGTCCGCGGTGCGCCCCGCGCACCAGTCAGGACCCCGAGGTACGCATGCAGACAGACGGACAGCCCCTGCCGGGGGTCTCGTACGTGATGCCGGTGCTGAACGAAGTGACCGAGGTGCGTGCCGCCGTCGGCAGCCTGCTCGAGCAGGACTACGCCGGTCCGTTCGAGGTCATCCTGGCCCTCGGTCCGTCGATCGACGGCACGAACGAGCTCGTCGCCGAGATGAGCGCCGCAGACCCCCGGATCCGGGCGATCGAGAACCCGGTCGGGTCGACGCCCGCCGGGCTCAACGTGGCGATCCGGGCGTCCGTGCACCCCGTGGTCATCCGGGTCGACGCGCACTCGGTGCTCCCGACCGACTACACACGCGTCGCCGTCCGCGTGCTGACCGAGTCGGGCGCGGACAACGTCGGTGGGATCATGCACGCCGAGGGGCGGACGCCCTTCGAACGCGCCGTCGCCCACGCCTACGGCAGCCGCGTCGGTCTCGGGGGCACGCCCCACCACGTCGGTGGCAAGGCCGGACCGGCCGAGACCGCGTACCTCGGTGTCTTCCGGCGGGACCGGCTGTTCGAGGTCGGGCTCTTCGACGAGGGCATCAAGCGCGGACAGGACTGGGAGCTCAACCGTCGTCTGCGGCAGACCGGCGGCACCGTGTGGTTCACGCCGGAGCTGGTCGTGACCTACCGCCCGCGCCCGAGCCTGCGCCGACTCGTCCGGCAGTTCGTCGCCACGGGGCTGTGGCGCGGCGAGCTCGCCCGCCGCTTCCCGGCGAACAACGGCGTGCGCTACTTCGTACCCCCCGCGATGGTCACGGCGGTCGCGCTCGGGCTCGTCGCCGGGGTCGTCGGCGTCGTGGGCGCCCTGCTCCGCAGCCCGCTGGCGTGGGCGATGACCGGGTTCGCCGTCCCCGCCGTGTACCTGCTCTTCGTCGTCGTCGGCTCGGTCGTCGTCGCACGGCGGTCAGGGCTCGCGACCCTGCTCTGGCTGATCGTGGTGCTGCCGTGCATCCACGTGGGGTGGGGTGTCGGCTTCGTGGTCGGCTTCCTGACCCGGACCTCCGAACTGACCACCCACACGGGACGGTGACCTGGAACCTTGACCGACGACTCCACCGCACGCGGCTCCGCCCGTCCGACCTCCATCGCCGAGCTCCGCGCGGTCGCGCAGCCGGACGAGGTCCGTTCGCGGGCCAACGCCGAGCACTGGACCGCCTCGCTGTACCTGCGTGACGTCTCGCCGTACCTGACCTGGATCCTGCTGAAGACCCGCGTCAGTGCCAACCAGGTCACCGGGCTGATGATCCTCGTGGGGTGGAGCACCGCCGCGGCGCTGCTCGTCCCGGGGATCTGGGGCGCGCTGCTGGCACTCGTGCTCGGGCAGCTGCAGATGCTCGTCGACTGCTGCGACGGCGAGGTCGCGCGCTGGCGGGGGACCCGGTCGCCCGCCGGGGTGTTCCTCGACAAGGTCGGGCACTACACGACCGAGGGACTGATCCCGATCGCGCTCGGTGTCCGGGCGGCGACCTGGCCGGTGCAGGGCGCTGACTGGATGTGGACCACGATCGGCTGCGCGCTCGGCCTGGTCATCGTGCTGAACAAGGCGCTCAACGACATGGTGCACGTCGCCCGCGCGAACGCCGGACTCGCGAAGCTCGTGGACCGCCGGGACGCGGGCACCGCGCCGTCCGGCCGTCGACTGGCAACGCTCCGCCGGGCCGCTCGGTTCCTGCCGTTCCACCGCCTGTACCACTCCGTCGAACTGACGATCCTGGCCTTCGTGTTCGCGCTCATCGCGCTCGTGGTCGGTCACCCGCTCGCCGACCGTGTGCTCGTCGGCGCGCTGCTCCCGCTCGCCGTGCTCGCCACCGCCGGGCACTTCCTGGCGATCATGTCGTCGAAGCGTGTCCGCGCGTGAGCCAGGGCACCGTCCGTCGGCACGCCGCCCCGCATCGTGGACGCCCGCGCATCGCCGTGGTGGTCCTGACCCAGGGCACCCGGCCCGCGGACCTGCGACGTGGGATCGACAGCGTGCTCGCCCAGCGGGACGTCGACCTGGACGTCGTGTGCGTCGGCAACGGCTGGGAGCCGACCGACCTGCCCGAAGGGGTCCGTGCGCTCGCGCTGCCGGAGAACCTCGGGATCCCGGCCGGACGGAACGCGGGGGCCGAGGTCGTCGACGGCGACCACGTGTTCTTCCTGGACGACGATGCCTGGGTGCCGTCGGACACCTTCCTGCGCGACGCCGTCGAGCTGCTCGACCGCGACCCGTCGCTCGGCCTGGTCCAGCCGCGGGTCGTCGACCCGACCGGTGCGGCCAACCCGCGGCGCTGGGTGCCGCGCATCCGGAAGGGCGACGCCGCCGACTCGTCCCCGGTGTTCTCGGTGTGGGAGGGCGCGGTCGTCCTGCCGATGGACGTCTACCGGGCCGTCGGGGGATGGGGCGCCGAGTACTTCTACGCGCACGAGGGCATCGAGCTCGCCTGGCGTGTGTGGGACGCCGGACGCCGGGCCTGGTACGCCGGGGACCTCGTCGCGAACCACCCCGCGATCGACCCCGCTCGCCACACGGAGTACTACCGCCTGAACGCCCGGAACCGGGTCTGGCTCGCTCGACGCAACCTGCCGGCACCCCTGCGTCCGCTGTACGTGGGTTCGTGGGCAGCGATCCAGGTCGCGCGGTGGTGGCGACACCCGGCCCGCCTGCGCACCTGGTTCGCCGGCGCCCGAGAAGGCTGGACGTCGGACTGCGGGCCGACCCGCACGATGGGGTGGCTGACCGTCGCCCGCATGACGCTCGCCGGGCGCCCGCCCGTCGTCTGAGTCCGATCCGATCGCCCGAGGAGCACCATGCCGATCATCCGTGACGCCACGACCGCCGTGCGGCTCGTGCAGCGTCTCCTGCGGTCCCGTCGGAGTCGCCAGCAGCTCGCGCGCCGCCTGCGGACGCAGTCGCGACTCGCGCCGGGGTCCGTCGAGATCGCCGTGTACTTCGCGGACGGACCGGTCAACATGTACCAGGTGCGGCAGTGGTACGCCCCGCTCGCCGAGCTCGCGGCCGAGCACCCGGTCGCGATCCTGTCCCGGAGCCCCGGCACGATGCTCGCCCTGCTCGACGAGTCGCCGGTGCCGGTGGTCTACGCCCGCCAGGTCGTCGACCTCGAGCGCTTCGTCGACGAGCAGGCACCGAAGATCGTCCTGTACGTCAACCAGAACGCCCGCAACTTCCAGATGATGCGGTACGGGCGGATGTGGCACGTCTTCGTCAACCACGGCGAGAGCGACAAGATGTACATGACCACGAACCAGTTCAAGGCGTACGACTACGCCCTGATCGCCGGGGACGCCGCCCGGGACCGGCTCGCGGACGCGCTCTGGGACTACGACCTGGACCGCCGGACGATCGCCATCGGACGCCCGCAGGCCGACCACTTCGCGGGCGACGTGCCGTACCCGGAGGACGACCGGACCGTCGTGCTCTACGCCCCCACGTGGGAGGGCGACCGTGCCGCGGCTGCGTACGGGTCGATCGCGAGCCACGGCGTGGAGCTCGCCGAGCGGCTCCTGGCGTCCCCCCGGCACCGGCTCGTCTACCGTCCACACCCGCGGAGCGGCGTGCTGGACGCGGACTACCGCGCCGCCCACGAGCGGATCGTCGCCGCGATCAGCGCCGCCAACGTCGCCGACGCCACCGCACACCACGTGTACGACGACGGCCCGGAGCTCGGATGGCAGCTCGCCGCGGCGGACGTCGCGATCACCGACATCAGCGCCATGATCTACGACCGGCTCGCGGTCGGGAAGCCGCTGATCGTCACGCGCCCGGTGGCGAGCGGTGCGGACGTCGACGAGCGCGGGTACCTGTCGGACGCGAACTGGTTGCTCGCAGACCAGGCCGGGGACGTCGTCGCCCGGGTCGACGCCGCCGCGAACGACGCCGAAGAGCTCGCGAAGCTGCGGCACTGGGTCGAGCGGTACTTCGGGGACACCGCGCCGGGCGTCGCGACCCGACGCCTGCACGAGGCCGTCGACCGGCTCGTTGCGCGGTGGCACGAGGTGGCCGCGGAGCACCGGGCCGGCTGAGCGCTCCGCCGCGGGTCTGGGGGAGCGGTCCGCCCGGCGGCCGGAGGCGCAGCCGACCGAGTGCTGTCGGGTCACGGCGCGGCGCCCCGGTACGTCAGGCCGCACGGCGGTCCCCGACCAGCGACATGCGCCACAGGTACTCGGAGCGGTCCGGGCGTCGCCAGCGGACGACGACGACACCGGTGTCCTCGGGGTCGGCGCCGAAGACCGCGATGGACAGGGACCGTCCCGGGTCGAGCTGGTTCACCGCGAGCGGCGGGCAGTACCCGTTGCCGAGGTGCGTCAGCGAGATGGCGTGGAGGGGTTCGGATCCGGTGTTCACCAGGTCGTAGCGACGAGGTGCCCGGGAACGATCGACGGTGAACGGGACTGCGTAGGCCGTGGTCGGGTGGTGCATGCCGGTCACGCTAGGGGGAGGGTCCGACGTCGGGGCCGCTCGGGCCGCGGTGGGGCTGGCGCCTGTGCAGGGGGTCGGTCGGGGGACCGGGTGTGGAGGAGGGAGCGGGTCAGACGCCGTAGTCGGCGGCGTACGCGGCGAGGGCCTTCTCGATGGTGTCGTCGAGCTGGAGTCGACCCTTGTCGAGGTACAGCCCGCGGTCGCAGAAGCGGCGCAGGTCCTTGTCGCTGTGCGAGACGAAGAACAGCGTGCGCCCGCCCGCCAGGAGCTCCTCGATGCGCTTGTAGCACTTCTCGCGGAAGGCCTTGTCGCCGACGGCCAGGACCTCGTCGACGAGGATCACCGGCTCGTCCAGGCGGGAGATCACGGCGAACGCGATGCGCACCTTCATGCCGCTCGACAGGTGCTTGTACGGGGTGTCGACGAAGTCCGCGATCTCGGCGAACGCGATGATCTCGTCGAAGGCGTCGCGGATCTCGGCCCGGCTCATCCCGTGCAGCCCGGCCGTCAGGAAGACGTTGTCGCGGACCGTGAGGTCGCCGACGAACCCGCCGGTGATCTCGATGAGCGGGGCGACACCGGCACCCACCCGCACCCGCCCCTCGTCGGGGAGCATGACCTGCGCGACGAGCTTGAGCAGGGTGGACTTGCCCTGGCCGTTCCGTCCGACGACACCGATCGCCTCGCCCGGGCGGACGTCGAACGACACGCCCCGGAGCGCCCAGAACTCGTCCGCGCGCTTGCGGCGGGAGCTCCCGGCGAACAGGTCCTTGAAGCTGCGGCTCGCCCGACGGTTCCGCTTGAACCGGATGCCGGCGTCGCGCACGGAGATCACGGGGGCGGTGGTCGCCGCGCGCTCGCGGGGCTCGGTCGAGGTCATCACAGCTCCTTCAGGACGCGGTGCTCGCTGCGGCGGAACACGACCAGGCCGACCGCGAGGACGACGATCGTGACGAGGACGGACACGAGCACCTCGAACCAGTTCAGCTGGTTCGGGAAGAACGCCGAGCGGTAGATGCCGAAGATGCCGCTCAGCGGGTTGAGCGCCGCGAGGTCGCGCAGCTTCTCGGGGAGCGCGGTCGTGCCGTAGATGATCGGCGACGCGTAGAAGAAGAACCGCAGCACGAGCTTCACCGCGCGCTCGAGGTCGCGGAAGAACACCACGAGCGGCGCCACGATCAGGCCGATGCCGTAGACCAGGCCGGCCTGCAGCAGGATCGCAAGCGGGTACAGGGCCAGACCCCAGTGCACGTGCGCCCCCGTGGCGATCGCGAAGACCGCGAGCACCGGCAGGCTCAGCAGGAACTCGATGCCCTTCGACGCGTTGACCCGCGCGACCCAGATGCTCCGGGGGATGGTCGTCGATCGGATCAGCTTGGCCTCGCTCGTGAAGGCCCGGGTGGAGTCCGAGACGGCACCGGTGAACCACATCCACGGCAGGAGCGCCGACAGCAGGAAGACGATGTACGGCTCTTCGCCGACCTTGCCGCGGTGGAACACCTGCGTGAAGACGAACCAGTAGATCGCCGACATGACGAGCGGGTCGAGGATCGACCAGAGGTAGCCGAGCGCGGACGTCGAGTAGCGGACCCGCAGGTCGCGGGAGGTCAGCAACCACAGCGCATGCCGGTAACGGCGTACCGCGCCCCGGTTCACCAGGGGGCCGGTGGTCCGGGACGCGGTCTGCGCACTCGCTGTGGTCACGGTGTCCCTTCGGGCGGAACCGCCCAGGGGGTCATGACGGTTCAGGCGAACAGGTCGTTCGCGCGCTCGAGGTCTTCCGCGAAGTCGATCTCGACGGCGTACAGGTCGGAGATGTCGACCGGCGACCAGCGTAGCCCGTCCTCGGCGATGGCAGCCTCGATGCCGCCCTCGAAGTACTCCTGGTCGTCGACGCGCCCGAGCTGACGGATGAGCGCCGGCTTGTCGGCCGACGAGACGTAGTTGATGCCGACCGCTTCGCCGAGACCGCCGACGACCTGCTTCGACAGCTTGTGGATGCAGCCCTGCGCGTCCACCGTGTACTTGACCTCTTCGTCGGAGACCTTCTCGGTGTTCACGCTGACGAAGGACCGGTCCTGGTCCATCATGTCCGCGGCGCGGACGAGCGCGCGCGGGTCGAAGACGACGTCGCCGTTCATCCAGAGGACGCCGCCCTTGCCCGTGGCCTTGAGCGCACGGAGCAGGGACTTCGAGGTGTTCGTGGAGTCGTAGGACTCGTTGTAGACGAAGTTCGCCTCGGGGAAGGCCTCGACGATGTACTCGGACTTGTAACCGACGACGATCGTCACGCGGGCGCTCGAGCCGAACGCGGCGCGGATGTTGTCGAACTGCTGCTGCATGATGGTGCGGCCGTCGCTGAGTTCGGTCAGCGGCTTCGGCAGGCTGCGCCCGAGGCGGCTGCCCATCCCCGCTGCGAGGATGACGATCTGCGTTGTCATGCTGGTCCCTTCCGGTGTCCGCCCGCGCGCCCCGTGGGGCACGGGCGGGCCTCGTCGAGTCTGCTCGCTCCAGGTCTGCGTTTCCCGTGAACGCGCCGCTCCCGCGCGGATCGGCACGGGGCGGATCGGCAGGGCAGACTGTCTCGGGACCGGTTCTGAGCAGGTTTCCAAGTGGTGAACACTCCGTCGTGCCCTGGTGAATGATACGGAACGAGTCGGGATCGGGGTACGGCATCGTCCGGTTCGTGCCCGATTCGTGACCCGGGCGGCGAGCGTGTCCCGCCGTGTCCGGAACCCGTTGGTACGGTGGGGCGGTGGCAGCGGCAGATGACGACGACGTGTACGTGACGTCCGACGCTGCGTGGATGACCGAGGTGGACGATGCCGAGGGGGACGCCACCGACGACGACTTGGGGGACGGGGATGCGCGCGACGCCTCCGCTGGTGACGGCATGACCGACGACACGACGACGACGGTCAGCGACCCGGCGGTGACGGAGCCTGCCACGGCGAGCACGATCGCGGCGAGCACGACCGCCGCGGGCCCGTCGCCCGCCAGCCGTCCGGCGCCGCGCAAGGGCAAGGGGCGCGGGCGCGTCTCCCGACCGGTCCAGACCGCCGCCGTGCGCGACGACGCGGCAGCACGTGATGCGGCGATCGAGCAGACGACCACGTCTGGGCAGACCGCGGCGCCCGCGAAGGACACGGCATCCGAGCAGTCCTCGGCGGCCCCGACGGCGGCGGACGACGCCGGCACGACCGCGGCGCAGAAGAAGAAGCGCGTGCCGAAGCGCCAGCCCGCCGCCCGCGAGACCCCGGCCGCGACGAAGACCCCGCAGCAGCCCGTGGTGCTCCGTGCGAGCGGCCTCGTCAAGCGGTACGGCCAGACCCTCGCGGCGGACGAGGTCGACCTCGAGATCCGCCAGGGCTCGATCTTCGGCGTCGTCGGCCCGAACGGCGCCGGCAAGACCACCACGCTCTCGATGATCACCGGCCTGCTGCGCCCCGACGCCGGCACCGTCTCGGTGCTCGACCACGACGTGTGGTCCGACCCGACGGCTGCCAAGCGCGACCTCGGGGTCCTGCCCGACCGGCTCCGGTTGTTCGACCGGCTGACCGGCGCGCAGCTCCTGCACTACTCCGCGACGCTCCGCGGGCTCGACGGTGCGACGGCGCGGAAGCGCAGCGCCGACCTCGCCCAGGCGTTCGGCCTCGGTGAGGCGCTCGGGCGCCAGGTCGCGGACTACTCCGTCGGCATGGCGAAGAAGATCGCCCTCGCCGCGACGCTCATCCACTCGCCCCGCGTCCTGGTCCTCGACGAGCCGTTCGAGTCCGTCGACCCGGTCAGCGCCGCCACGATCACCGAGATCCTGCGTCGCTACACGCGCGGCGGCGGCACCGTGGTGCTCTCCAGCCACTCGATGGAGCTCGTCCAGCGCACGTGCGACTCGGTCGCGATCATCGTCGGCGGCAAGGTCCTCGCCTCCGGCACGATGGCCCAGGTCCGCGGTCGTCGGAGCCTCGAGGACAAGTTCGTCGAACTCGCGGGCGGCCGCGTCGTGGCAGAGAGCATGGAATGGTTGCACAGCTTCTCCGACTGAGGGTCGACCTGCTCGCGGGCGGTGTCCGCGGGGGAGCTCGGCAGTCGGTCCTCGTCGTGCTCGGCAGCCTGCTCGGCCTCGTCGCCGCGGTGTTCGTCGCCGGTGAGCTCCTCGGACTCCGGTCCGCGCCCGTCGAGATCGCGCGCTCCGTCGCGGTGCCGGTCGGGGCGTTCCTCGCGGTCGCCTTCACGGTCGTGCCGCTCGTCGTCGGCGGGACGGACCAGTTCGACCCCCGACGCTTCACCGTCTTCGGCCTCGACCGTCGCCAGCTCGCGGTCGGCCTCGGTGTCGCCGGCCTCGTCGGCGTGCCCGTGCTCTCGGTGGCGATCGTCGCGGTCGGGCAGGTCGGGGCGTGGTCGCGCTCCGGCGGGCTCGGCGTCCTGGCGGTCCTCGCCGCGCTCCTCGGGACGCTCACCTGCGCCCTGCTCGCCCGTGTCGGCTCCGCCGTCGGTGCCGCCCTGATCGGCCCGCACCGCTCCCGTGACGCCGGGTGGCTCGCCGCCCTGGTGGTCGTCGTGCTCGGCCTGCCGGTCGTGTCGCTGCTCGTCCGCGGCCCCTGGACCGACGCCACGAGCACCGAGGCCTCCCGCGTGGCCGACGTCGCGGGGTGGACCCCGTGGGGCGCCGCATGGGCGGTGCCCGCCGACGTGGCGAGCGGCCGGGTGGGCGAGGGCGTGCTCAAGCTCCTCGTCGCACTGGTCACGCTCGGGCTCCTCGGGCTCGCCTGGTGGGCCCTCGTCGGGCGCGCGCTCGAGACCGTCGACGGTCGCGCCACGGCTCGTCGCTACCGCGGCCTCGGCTGGTTCGCGCGCCTCGGGTCCACCCCGGTCGGCGCCGTCGCGGCCCGTGCGCTGACCTACTGGGCGCGGGACCCCCGGTACCGCATGTCGTACCTGGTGATCGTGTTCGTGCCGATCGTGGTGATCCCGCTCGGTGTCGCCGGGGTGCCGTGGCACTGGACCGCCCTCGTGCCGCTGCCGCTGATGGCGTTGATCGCCGGGTTCCTGCCGCACAACGACGTCTCGTACGACAACACCGCGGTGTGGCTGCACGTCGCCTCGGGAGCGCCCGGGTGGAGCGACCGCCTCGGTCGGCTCGTCCCGCTGCTCGTCGTCGGGCTCCCCGCCGTCGTGCTCGGCGCGGCGGTGTCCGCGCGGCTGTTCGGCGACTGGACGGCCTTCCCGCTCCTGGTCGGTGTCGCCGGCGGGGCGCTGCTCGCGGGCCTCGGCCTGTCGAGCGTCGTGTCGGTCCTGCTGCCCTACCCGACGGTCCGTCCGGGTGACCACCCGTTCCAGCAGCCCCAGGCCGCCGGCACGACGGCCGCGGTCGCGCAGACGACGATGGTCGTCGGGATCCTCGTCGCGGCGATCCCCGCGGTCTGGCTCGCGGTGCTCGCGCTGAGCGACGGTCCCGAGCCCTGGGCGGTGCTCACGCTGCTGGTCGGCCTGGGCGTCGGTGCTGTCGTCCTCGTCTCGGGGGTGGCCCTCGGCGGTCGACTCTTCGACCGGCACGGACCCGACCTGCTCGCCGCCGCGCAGCGGAACTGACCCGAGCGACTCGACCCGCGCACGCCGTCCGGATCAGCCCGATCCGCGCTCCCGACCCGGCGCAACCCGACCCGAGCGCCGACCGGCGCGCCCGACGCGACCGCACGCCGGGCGGGAGGCGCGCGGCAGCCCCGCCACGCGCCTCCCGTCCGATGCGGCGGCAGCCGCACCGTCGTACCCTGGTCCCATGAGCATGACGGAACCCGGCGGCGGCCTCGACGTGATGGACCGCGAGCTCGAGAAGCTCCTCGAGGAAGAGGCGATCGAGCCCGGCGACCACGAGCGGTTCTCGCACTACGTCAAGAAGGACAAGATCCTGCAGTCCGCCCTGACGGGGAAGCCCGTCAAGGCGCTCTGCGGCAAGAAGTGGATCCCTGGTCGCGACCCGGAGAAGTTCCCGGTGTGCCCCGACTGCAAGGCCATCTACGAGAAGATGCGGGCCGAGTAGCGCCGCTCAGATCACGAGCGTCGGGATGGCCGGGTCGCCCCGACCGATCCGTGACGCGTCGACCGGCAGTTCTGCCTTCGCACGCTTGTGGTGCGCGCGGGCGGCCTCGACACCGGCGACCCCGGTGAAGGCCGGGTCGACCTCGCCGTGGTCGACCACGGGCACCAGGAGCGGCCGCTCGTCGGGGCCGACCTGTCCGGTCGTCAGCACCACCTCGGCCGTGGCGACCCCGTTCCGCAGCCGTCGACCGGCTTCCTTGCGGCCACCGGTCGAGGCCTTGTCGGCGGACTTCTTGGCCACCGGCACCCAGTCGCCCCCGTCGGTCGCCTCGTGCGCGACGAGCTTGAACACCATGCCGGCGGCGGGGTGCCCGGAACCGGACACGACGCTCGTCCCGACGCCGTAGGAGTCGACCGGGGCGGCCCGGAGCGCGGCGATCGTGTACTCGTCGAGGTCGTTCGTGACCGTGATCTTCGTCGCCGGGGCGCCGAGCCGGTCGAGCTGTGCTCGGACCGACGCGACGACGGACGGCAGGTCGCCGCTGTCGATGCGCACCGCGCCGAGCCGGCCGTCGGTCAGGCGGACGGCGGTCTCGACCGCGGCCTCGATGTCGTAGGTGTCGACGAGCAGGGTCGTGGCGTCGCCGAGGGCGTCGAGCTGGGAGCGGAACGCGGCCTCTTCCGAGTCGTGCAGGAGCGTGAACGCGTGCGCGGCGGTCCCCATGGTCGGGATGCCCCAGGTGCGCCCCGCCTCGAGGTTGCTCGTCGCCCCGAACCCGGCGATGTACGCGGCGCGGGCCGCGGCGACCGCGTTCCACTCGCCCGTCCGGCGGGAGCCCATCTCGGCCAGCGGCCGACCGTCCGCCGCGGAGACCATGCGGGCGGCGGCGCTCGCGATCGCGGAGTCGGCGTTGTGGATGCTCAGCGCGAGGGTCTCGAGCACGACGGACTCGGCGAACGTGCCCTCGATCTGCAGGATCGGCGAGTTCGGGAAGAAGACCTCGCCCTCGCGGTAGGCGCGGATGCTGCCCGTGAAGCGGTAGTCGGCGAGCCAGGCGGCGGTGCCCTCGTCGATGACCCGGCGGTCGCGGAGGAACCCGATCTCGGCGTCCCCGAACCGGAAGTCCGTCAGCGCCGTGAGGAATCGCCCCAGCCCCGCGGCGACGCCGTACCGGCGGCCGTCGGGCAGCCGACGGGTGAAGACCTCGAAGACGCACCGTCGGTCGGCGGTGCCGTCCTTGAGGGCGGCGTCCACCATGGTGAGTTCGTACTGGTCCGTGAGGAGCGCGCTGGTCACCTCCCCGACACTACCCAGCAGCGGCCTGGAGGCGCGGGGCGCGCCCGGCAGGTCGGCCGTGGTGGACGCGAGGGCGGCTGGGGTGCGGGCGTGCGGGGCGGGCGAGCGCGAGCGGGGAGCGCGAGCGGGGAGCGCGAGCGGGCGGAAGGTGCGGGGCGGTGGGCGGTGGTGGCGCGGTTTCCGCCCGTTCGCGTGGGGGCGGGGCGAGGTGCGCGGCGGGCTGGGCGAGCGGGGAGCGCGAGCGGGCGGAAGGTGCGGGGCGGTGGGCGGTGGTGGCGCGGTTTCCGCCCGTTCGTGTGGGGGGCGGGCTGAGGCGGGGCGTGGGGCGGACCGCGGGTGTGCGGGCGTCGGTACGCTGGGGGCCGTGACGGATGCACCGATCGGAGTCTTCGACAGCGGGGTCGGTGGACTCACGGTGGCCCGGGCGATCATCGACCAGCTGCCGCGCGAGAGCATCCGGTACGTCGGGGACACCGTACACTCGCCGTACGGCCCGAAGCCGATCGCCGACGTCCGCCGCTACGCGCTCGAGGTCATGGACGACCTCGTCGACCAGGGCGTCAAGGCGCTCGTGATCGCGTGCAACACGGCCTCGTCCGCGGTGCTCCGGGACGCGCGCGAACGGTACGAGCAGGCGTACGGCATCCCGGTCGTCGAGGTCATCCAGCCCGCGGCGCGCGCCGCCGTCAAGCAGACCCGCACCGGGCGGATCGGCGTCATCGGCACGGTCGGGACGATCGCCTCGCGGGCGTACGAGGACGCGTTCGCCGTCGCGGCCGACGTCACGCTCGCCCTCGCCGCCTGCCCGCGCTTCGTCGAGTTCGTCGAGGCTGGGGACACCTCGTCGCCGGCGCTCCGCGAGGTCGCCGCGCAGTACCTCGCCCCGATCCGGGCGGCGGACGTCGACACCCTGGTCCTCGGGTGCACGCACTACCCGCTGATGTCTGCCGCGATCCAGTACGTCATGGGCCCGGACGTCACGCTGGTGTCGAGCGCCGAGGAGACCGCGAACGACGTCTACCGACGGCTCGTCGAGCACGGCCTCGAGCGGACCGCCGCCGAACCGCCCACGTACTCGTTCGAGGCCACCGGCGAGGACCGGAACGGCTTCATCCGACTCGCACGCCGCTTCCTCGGTCCCGAGGTCTCGAGCGTCGGACACCTCCAGACAGGGGCGATCACGTTGCCCCGCACCGAAAGGACCCTATGAGCACCCGCATCGACGGCCGCAGCGCCACCGACCACCGTCCCGTCACCATCGAGCGGGGGTGGAGCACGCAGGCCGAGGGCAGCGCACTCATCTCCTTCGGCAACACGAAGGTGCTCTGCACCGCGAGCTTCACGAACGGCGTGCCGCGTTGGCTCGCCGGCAAGGGCACCGGCTGGGTCACCGCCGAGTACTCGATGCTGCCGCGCTCGACGAACGAGCGCATGCAGCGCGAGTCGATCAAGGGCCGGGTCGGCGGCCGGACGCACGAGATCTCGCGGCTGATCGGGCGCTCACTCCGCGCGGTCATCGACACGAAGGGCCTCGGCGAGAACACCCTCGTCATCGACTGCGACGTGCTGCAGGCTGACGGGGGCACCCGCACGGCGTCGATCACGGGCGCGTACGTCGCGATGGTCGACGCGATCGAGTGGGGCCGCGACAAGGGCTTCATCGCGAAGAAAGCCACTCCGCTCACCGACAGCGTGCAGGCGATCTCCGTGGGCATCGTCAAGGGGGAGCCGATGCTCGACCTCGCCTACACCGAGGACTCGGCGGCCGACACCGACATGAACATCGTCACGACCGGCTCCGGCAAGTTCATCGAGGTGCAGGGCACGGCCGAGCACGCGCCGTTCGACCGCGAGGAGCTGAACACGCTGCTCGACCTCGGCCTGGCGGGCAACGCCTCGCTCGCGGCGATCCAGCGCGAGGTGCTGGGGCTGTCCTCGTGACCGGGCGCAGCGTCGTCCTCGCCACCCACAACGCCGACAAGGTCGTCGAGCTGCGGGACATCCTCGGCGACGCGCTCGGCCACGGCGTCGAACTCGTCGGCTACGACGGACCGGAACCCGTCGAGGACGGCGACTCGTACGCGGCGAACGCGCTCATCAAGGCGCGCGCGGCGGTGGCGCACACGGGACTGCCGGCGCTCGCCGACGACTCCGGGATCGCCGTGGACGCGCTCGACGGCGCCCCGGGCATCCACTCCGCGCGCTACGCGGGGACCAGGGTGGACGCGGACAACATCGCGCTGCTGCTCCGGAACCTGGAGGGCGTCGTGGAGCGGACCGCCGCGTTCGTCTGCGCGGCGGCGTTCGTGACCCCGGACGGGACCGAGCACGTGTTCGAGGCGGTCTGGAACGGCGAGGTGACGACGGAGCCGATCGGCACCGGCGGGCACGGCTACGACCCGGTGTTCCGGCCGGACGACGCGGACCGGACCTCGGCCGAGCTGACCCGCGACGAGAAGAACGCCCTGTCGCACCGCTCGAAGGCCTTCCGGGGCATCGCACCGATCGTCCGCGAGCACTTTCAGGCCTGACGCGCCTGACGGCCCAGCCGTCAGGATGCCGCCGTAGCCGCGCAACGCCCCGGGCACACGAGACGCCCCCAACGCACGAGACGCCCCCGGCAACGGGGGCGTCTCGACGGTTCGGGGGCGTCTCAGTCCGTCAGGGCCGTTCGCGCTCGGCCTCGGCCTCGGCCTCGGCGGCGTGCTTGGCCTTCCGAGCGGTCCGCCAGTAGTGCAGGCCCGCGGGCACGACCGTGACCAGCACCGCGAGGATGAGGATCACGTCGATGTAGTTCCGCACGACGTAGGCGATCGGCGGGATGTACCCGAGGAAGTACCCGAGGAAGGTCACCCCGACGCCCCAGATGATCGCGCCGATCGCGTTGTACAGCGAGTACTTCTTGTAGTTCATCCGCCCGACCCCGGCCGCGATCGGCAGGAAGGTCCGCACGACCGGCACGAAGCGCGCCAGGATCACGGCGAGCGGGCCGAAGCGGTGGAAGAACGCGTTCGTGCGGTCGACGTTCTCCTTCGAGAACAGGCCGCTCTCCTTGCGCTCGAAGATCGGTGGGCCGGCCTTCTTGCCGATGTAGTACCCGAGCTCCCCGCCGAGGAACGCCGCGGCGCCGATCATCAGCGCAGCGACCCAGATCGGGATCCCGCCGATCTGGCCGCCGCGGTCGAAGGCGAACAGGCCGGTGATCACGAGCAGGCTGTCACCGGGGAAGATGAACCCGATCAGCAGGCCGGTCTCCGCGAAGACGATCCCGCAGACGACGAGCACGGCGATCGCGCCGAAGTGGTCGAGGATGTACTGCGGGTCGAGCCAGGGGATGAGGGCGAGGGGAAGCGCGTGCATGGTTCTTCCGGTCGAGGTCGGGGTCACGGGGGACACCCGCTCGACGAGGGTACCGCCCAGTCCCTGTCGAACCATCCCCCGGGAGACTGATGCGCCCCGCCCTGGTGCGGAAGGAGGGACTCGAACCCTCACGCCTGGGGCACAGGAACCTAAATCCTGCGTGTCTACCGATTCCACCACTCCCGCGAGCAGCGGCAGTCTACCGAGCATGACCGGCGGGGCAGACGGGCACCGATCCTCCAGACCGATCGCGCGCCCGACCACCTGCGTCACCGCAGCCTGCGGGGCAGGTACCGCGGTACGTACCGCAGCAGCACCCCGACACCGACCAACCCGAGGACGCCCATGACCCCGCTCGCGAGCGCGAGCGACGCGACCGCCGTGACCCCAGAGATGACCAGCGGCGCCGCCGCCGACCCGAAGTCGCCCGTGAAGCGCCACGCGCCGAGGAACGGCGCGGGTTCCCCGCGGGGCGCGAGGTCCGCGCCGAGCGTCATGAGGATGCCGGATCCGACACCGTTCGCGAGTGACATCCCGATCGCGATCGCGACGAACCAGCCGACGCGGGCGTCCAGGTGCCCGCTCCACGCGAGCAGGAAGTAGCTGACCGCGAGGCCGAGCATGCACGGCAGGGCGCTCGCCAGACGCCCCCAGCGGTCCATGATCTGCCCGCTCGTGTAGAACAGCGCGAAGTCGACGGCACCCGCGATGCCGATCACGAGCGCCGCGGTCGAGTCGTCCATGCCGACGCTCACCGCCCAGAGCGGCAGGATCACCTGGCGGCCGGCGCGGAGCGCGCCGATGAGCGCGGCGCCGCTGCCGAGCCGTGCGAGGACTCCGCGGTGCTCGCGGAGGGTGCGGAAGAGGCCCTGCGCCTCGCGCTGCACGAACTGCGCGCCGGTGTCGGTGGGCGGTTCGAGCGGGTGGCGGACGTCCGCCCCGTCGGCTGCGGTCGGTGCCGTGGTCGCGTCTGCCGGCCGGGAGGATCGTGGCGGCACCCGCAGACCGCGTGTGCCCGTCGCGGGGTCGCGCAGGACGAGCAGGACGACGGCCGCGGCCAGGCAGCAGGTCACGTGGATCCAGAAGGCGCTCTGGGTCGTGCCGGTGAGGTGCACGACGGCGGCGGAGATGAACGGTCCGACGAAGTAGCCGAAGCGGAAGACCCCGCCGAGGCTGGACAGGGCGCGGGCGCGGATCCGGAGGGGGATCGCGGTCGTCATGTACGCGTGCCGGGCGAGGGCGAACACCGCCGTCGAGACGCCGACCAGGAACACCCCGACCGCGAGGACCCAGGGGTTCGGCGCGACGGTGCAGACGAGGAGCCCGACGACCGAGACGACCGCCGCGCCGATCATCGCGTTCCGCTCGCCGATCCGGCCGACGACGATCCCGGAGGGCACGTCGCCGATGAGCTCCCCGACCAGGATGAGCGCGGCGACGAAGCCCGCGAACGCCAGGCTCGCCCCGAGTGACGACGCCGCGATCGGGATGATCGGGATGATCGCGCCCTCGCCGATCGCGAAGAGCGCCGCGGGCAGGAAGCCCGACAGCAGCACGCCCCGGAAGTCGAAGGCGTCGTCCCTGGTGCTCGTCATCGTCGAGCCACGGTACGCCGGTCTCGGAGTTACCCTGGACGCATGCGTGTTCTGGCGGCGATGAGCGGTGGGGTCGACTCAGCAGTGGCCGCGGCACGGGCCGTCGACGCCGGGCACGACGTGGTCGGCGTGCACCTGGCCCTGAGCCGGATGCCCGGGACGCTCCGCACCGGCAGCCGCGGGTGCTGCACGATCGAGGACTCGATGGACGCCCAGCGCGCCGCCTCGGCCCTCGGCATCCCGTACTACGTGTGGGACTTCTCGGCGCGGTTCAAGGAGGACGTCGTCGACGACTTCGTCGCCGAGTACCAGGCCGGTCGGACCCCGAACCCATGCATGCGCTGCAACGAGCGGATCAAGTTCGCGGCGCTGCTCGAGAAGGCGCTCGCGCTCGGGTTCGACGCCGTCTGCACGGGGCACTACGCCTCGATCGTGACCGGGCCGGACGGCGCCCGCGAGCTGCACCGGTCGGCGGCGTGGGCGAAGGACCAGTCGTACGTCCTGGGTGTGCTCACCGCGGAGCAGCTCGAGCACGCGATGTTCCCGCTCGGGGCCACCCCCTCGAAGGACGAGGTCCGGGCCGAGGCGGCGGCGCGCGGGCTCACGGTCGCGCAGAAGCCCGACTCCTACGACATCTGCTTCATCCCGGACGGCGACACCCGCGGCTGGCTGGCCGACCGCGTCGGGACCGCCCCCGGTGCCGTGGTCGAGCGCGACGGTACGGTGGTCGGCGAGCACGAGGGTGCCACGGGCTACACGGTCGGGCAGCGCCGTGGGCTGCACCTGGGCCGGCCGGCGCCGGACGGCAAGCCCCGCTTCGTGCTCGAGATCCGTCCGAAGGACAACACCGTGGTCGTCGGCCCGAAGGAGGCGCTCGACGTGTCCTCGCTCGCCGGGTCCCGGTACACCTGGGCCGGGTCCGCGCCGGCCGACCCGACGGTGCCCTTCGCGTGCGAGGTGCAGATCCGTGCGCACGGCGACCCCGTGCCGGCGACCGCCCGGGTGGAGGACGGCGCGCTCGTGGTGGACCCGGACCAGCCGCTGTCGGGCGTCGCCCCCGGGCAGACCGCGGTGGTCTACGTCGGCACCCGGGTGCTCGGGCAGTGCACCATCGACCGGACGGTGTCCGCGGTCCCGATCCCCGCCTGACCGTCCCCGGTGGTCCCCGCGGTGCGCCGCGCCGGGGCACGTTCGTCGCTGCGTCCCGCGTCGGCGGTGCACGGTAGAACTGACGCATGAGCGAGACCGACGCCACGTTCGAGACCATCGACCCGGACGACCTCGACGCGGCCCAGGCCCAGCGCGAGGTCGACCGGCTGCGCGTGCGCATCAACGAGCTGCGCGACCAGTACTACGAGGGCAACGGCTCGACGGTCTCCGACGGCGAGTACGACGGGCTCGTGCACCGCCTCGACGCGGTCGAGCAGCGGTTCCCGGACCTGCTCACGCCGGACAGCCCCACGCAGACCGTCGGCGGCCAGGCGCAGACCGTGCAGTTCGCGCCGGTCGAGCACGCCGAGCGGATGCTGAGCCTGGACAACGTGTTCAGCCCCGACGAGCTGACCGACTGGGCCGTCAAGGTGCAGCGGGACGCTGGCGCCGAGCGCGTGCGCTTCCTCACCGAGCTGAAGATCGACGGTCTCGCCATCAACCTGCGGTACGAGCACGGACGGCTGGTGTCGGCGGCGACCCGCGGCGACGGCGTGGTCGGCGAGGACGTCACCGGGAACGTGCGGACGATGGGCACGATCCCCGACCGGCTCGCGGGCACCGGACACCCGCCGCTGGTCGAGGTGCGGGGGGAGATCTTCTTCCCGGTCGAGCAGTTCGACGAGCTGAACGCCCGGCAGCGCGACGCGGGGGAGCGCGTGTTCGCGAACCCGCGGAACGCCGCTGCAGGGTCCCTCCGGCAGAAGGAGGAGGGCAAGTCCGAGGCGAAGCGCGCGCTCATGGTGGACCGCCTGCAGCGCCTCCGGATGCTCGTGCACGGGATCGGTGCGTGGCCCGTGCGGGAGCTCGAGTCGGAGACCGACGTGCACGCCCAGTCCGAGGTGTACGAGCTGCTGCAGACCTGGGGCCTGCCGACGAGCACCCACTACCGGGTGTTCGACACCATCGACGAGGTGCAGGTGTTCGTCCGTGACTACGGCGACCGCCGGTCCTCGGTGGAGCACCAGATCGACGGCATCGTGATCAAGGTCGACGACCTGGCCCTGCACGAGGAGCTCGGGTCGACCTCGCGGGCGCCGCGGTGGGCGATCGCCTACAAGTACCCGCCGGAAGAGGTCCACACGAAGCTCCTCGACGTGGTCGTCAGCGTCGGGCGCACCGGCCGGGCCACCCCGTTCGCCGTGATGGAACCGGCCGAGGTCGCCGGGTCCGTCGTGCGCCAGGCGACCCTGCACAACCAGGACGTCGTCAAGGCCAAGGGCGTGCTCATCGGCGACACGGTCGTGCTCCGCAAGGCGGGCGACGTCATCCCCGAGGTCCTCGGCCCGGTGGTGGAGCTGCGCGACGGCAGCGAGCGCGAGTTCGTGATGCCCGAGACCTGCCCGGAGTGCGGCACGCCGCTCCGCCCGGCGAAGGAGGGCGACAAGGACCTGCGCTGCCCGAACGCCCGCAGCTGCCCGGCGCAGGTGCGCGGCCGGGTCGAGCACATCGCGTCCCGCGGCTCGCTCGACATCGAGGGCCTCGGCGAGGTCGCGGCCGCCGCACTGACCCAGCCGCTCCACCCCGAGACGCCGCCGCTCGTGACCGAGGCCGGGCTGTTCGACCTGACGATGGAGGACATCGTCGGGATCGAGGTCATCGTCCGCGACGCCGAGACCGGCATGGAGAAGACCGACGAGGACGGCACCCCGAAGCGTGTGACGCCGTTCAGTCGGGCGCGCAAGAAGACCGATCCGCCGTTCGACCCGGACGCCCGCGGCTCGGACCACACCGGTGCGCCGAGCCGGTACCCGTCGAAGAACGCGTTCGAGATGCTCGCGAACATCGACGCCGCGAAGACGAAGCCGCTCTGGCGCATCCTGGTCGGCCTGAGCATCCGGCACGTCGGACCGGTCGCCGCCCGTGCCCTCGCGAACCACTTCGGCTCGCTCGACCGCATCCGCGAGGCCTCTCGCGAGGACCTCGCGGCGGTGGACGGCGTCGGCGGGATCATCGCGGACGCCCTGATCGACTGGTTCGCCGTCGACTGGCACCGCGAGATCATCGACCGCTGGACGGCCGCCGGCGTGCAGTTCACCACCCCCGACCACCCGGGGCCCGGCGCCGCGGTGGAGGGCGGCGTGCTGACCGGCCTGACGGTCGTCGCGACGGGGTCCCTCGAGGGGTACACGCGAGAGGGTGCGCAGGAGGCGATCATCGCCGCGGGCGGCAAGGCCGCGTCGAGCGTCAGCAAGAAGACCGACTACGTCGCCGCCGGCCCCGGTGCCGGGTCGAAGCTCACGAAGGCCGAGCAGCTCGGTGTCCGGATCATCGACGCGGAGCAGTTCCGGCTGCTCGTCACCGAGGGGCCGGACGCGATCGCGCCGGAACCCGAGCCGGAAGGCGAGACCGCCGAGCCGGAAGGCGAGACCGCCGAGCCGGAAGGCGAGACCGCCGAGCCCGAGGCCGCCGTGCCGGACACCGCCGTGGACTGACCCAGCACGGTCTCCGGGCCAGACCGGGGTACGCCACACCCCGGTCGGTACCCAGTTCGGGGCACAAGTTGCAGCGTGCATGCCGCTCCGCGGCCATTCTCCTTACACTCGGAAGGGCATCACTCGTCGCCTGGAGGGGGACGGCGAGACGGCCTTCCCGGGGGAGACCATGCTGCTCATCGCCGCGGCCCTGCTCACCGCCTCGATGCACTCGCTCGGAGTGATCGAGGCCCCTGGGGTGCCCACCGTCGCACACGGTGTCGTCGCTGCCGCTCCGGCGAGCGCCGCGGACGGACTGCTCGGCACCGCGCGGGGCACGGACTTCCTCGCCGACCTCGCGACCGTCGACCGGGACGCGCTCGCGGCCGCCGGGCACGACGACCGGGTGCTCGCCGCCGCGCAGGACACTCCGCCGGCGGCGACCGACGTGGCCGGGTGGTGGTCCGCGCTCGACGACACCACGAAGGCCCGCCTCGTTGCGCTCGCCCCCTCGGTCGTCGGGAACCTCGACGGCGTCCCCTACGACGTCCGGGACCGGGCGAACCGGCTCGCCCTCGGGATCGACCTCGCCTACCCCGGCACCACGGCGGCCGAGCGCGCGATGCTCGACCAGGTGCGGGACTCCCTCGAGCACGCCGCGGGGACGCCGTACCGGTCGCTCGTCGTGCTCGACACCCGGGGGACGGGCCGCGCGGCGATCGCGGTCGGCGACCTCGGGACTGCAGCGGACGTCACGGTCGTCGTCCCCGGCATGTTCTTCACCGTCGGCGGTCAGATGCACGACTTCACGGACACCGCCGGCGACGTGTACCGCGAGCAGACCGCGGTCGCCGGACTGGCGCGCCCGGACACCCGGCACGGCAGCGGCACGGGCGAGGCCGTACTGGCGTGGATGGGCTACGAGACGCCGGACCTGTCGAACATCCTGTCGCTCGACCTCGCGAAGACCGGCGCCGGGCGGCTCGAACGACTGGTCGACGGGCTCGACGCCGTGCGCGGGCCGGGGGAGAGGCCGCGGCTCAACGTCGTCGCGCACTCGTACGGGTCGACCACGGCGATGATGGCCCTGGCCTCCGGGCGGATGCAGGCGGACACGCTCACGGTCCTCGGCTCGCCCGGCAGCGACGTCCGTTCCGCGGCGCAGCTCGCCGTCCGCCACGGGCAGGTGTTCGTCGGTGACGCGCACGACGACCCGATCGCGGGCACCGGGTACTTCGGTACCGACCCGGGTTCGGCAGGGTTCGGCTCGACGCTGCTCGACCTGTCGGACGACCTCGCGGCGCAGGGCGAGGGCACGTTCCGTCGGCCGGTCGGGCACAACGACTACCTCAAGCCCGGGACGGCCTCGCTGCACGACGTTGCGCTCATCGCGGTCGGCCGCGGCGACCTCGTCCGGCACCAGGGCGGCGGCGGACCGGGCGGTGACGGCTCGACCCAGCCCCTGCCCGACATGTACCTGGTGCGCCCCCAGGACCTGCAGCCGCGGGACTGACCGCACCGCCCGACCGCCTGCCGGGGCCGTGGCGAGGCGGGCCGCGGCCGACGGACCGACGTGCCACGATCCTCCAGGCCGGCCCACGTGCTTCCTGAAGGGGTTCCTGTGGGCCGGTGCAGCCACCGACGGTTCCACGGCAGAACCACCCCAGACCACGCCCGTACGGTTCCGCCATGCGTGCGTTGCGGTGGCCCGGTGCCCTCTTGTCGTTCGTGGCGATCTCCGGCCTGGCCGGGATGCTCGTCGCGGTCGCGGTGACGCCGGCGGTCGCCGTCGCCGGCGAGGGCACCTCCGGCGCGGTGGCGTTCTTCGAGGACCTGCCGAGCTACCTCGACATCCAGGCCCCGCAGCAGGTGTCCTCCGTCTACGCGACGCAGGGCGGCCAGCAGGTCAAGATCGCGTCCTTCTACAGCGAGAACCGGACCGACGTCACCTCGAACGCGATGGCGGACACGCTCAAGCAGGCCGCCATCGACACCGAGGACCCGCGCTTCCGGCAGGAGGGCGGCATCGACGTCCTCGGCACCATCCGCGGCGTCGCGGCGACCGTCGTCGGCGGCGACGTGCAGGGCGGGTCGAGCATCACGCAGCAGTACGTCAAGAACGTGCTCGTGCAGCAGTGCGAGGAACTGACCGGCAAGGACGCAGCCGACACGCAGAAGAAGATCGCCGCCTGCTACCAGGACGCCGCCGGGGTCACCCCGCAGCGCAAGCTCCAGGAGATGCGGTACGCGATCGCCGTCGACAAGAAGTACTCGAAGGACCAGATCCTCACCGGGTACCTCAACCTGGTCGGGCTCGGCGGACGGGTCTACGGCGCCGAGGCCGGAGCCGAGTACTACTTCGGCGTGCACGCGAAGGACCTGTCGCTCCCGCAGTCCGCGACGCTCGTGGCGATCCTGAACAACCCGTCGAACCTGCGCATCGACCAGCCGAACGACAAGGACAACGGGCAGGCGAACGGCTACGCCCTGACGAAGGACCGCCGTGACTACGTGCTGCAGCGCATGTACGTGCACCACGACATCTCGAAGGCCCAACTCGACCAGGCGAAGGCCACCCCGATCACGCCGAAGATCACCGACACGGCCAACGGGTGCTCCGCCGCGGCGAGCACGTACGACGCCGGGTACTTCTGCGACTACGTCCGGAACCAGGTGCTGCAGGACCCCGCGTTCGGCAAGACCGCGGCGGACCGGATCGAGACGCTCGACACCAAGGGGCTCGAGATCCACACCTCGCTCGACCTCGACCTGCAGGCCCAGGCCCAGTCGGCGCTGTCGTCCTACGTCCCGGCCACCATGGACGGCGTCGACGTCGGTGGGACCAACGTCACCGTCGAGCCGGGCACCGGTCGCGTGCTGTCGATGGTGCAGAACACGAGCTACACGCAGAGCGACAACGGCGGTGCCGGCGCGACCGCGATCAACTACAACGCGGACACCGCGTACGGCAACTCCGGGGGGTTCCAGACCGGTTCGACGTACAAGGTGTTCACCCTGGCGGAGTGGCTCGCGTCGGGGCACACCCTGTCCGAGTCGGTCAACACGACCGAGCACACCTTCCCGCAGTCCGAGTTCACGAACTCCTGCGTGCGACTCGGCGGCGACCCGTGGAAGGTCGCGAACGCCGAGAGCGTGCCCGCCTCGATGACCGTGCAGGCGGCGACGTCGGAGTCGATCAACACCGCGTTCGGCGCGATGGCGAAGCAGCTCGACCTCTGCAAGATCAAGGAGACCGCGCAGGCGATGGGCATCCACCAGGCGGACGGGTCCGCGCCGGACTCCAACCCGGCGTCGGTGCTCGGGACGAACAACCTGTCGCCCATCGACCTGGCGGAGGCCTACGCGGGCTTCGCGAACGGCGGCATCGTCTGCACCCCGACCGTGATCGACTCCGTCAAGGAGGCCGACGGCACGAGCATCACGCCGTCGCCCTCGTCCTGCACCCGGGGCGTCTCTCAGGAGGTCGCCGGCACCGTCGACTACGCCCTGCAGGGGGTCCTGACCGGCGCCGGTACCGCGGCCACGGCGAACCCGGGCGACTCCGTGCCGAAGTTCGCGAAGACCGGCACCACCGACGGTGACGTGCAGAACTGGCTCGTCACCTCGACGACGAAGTACACGAACGCGACCTGGATCGGGAACGTGCAGGGGAACGTCGGGCTCGCGAACGTGCCGTTCCCGCACGGGACGACCGGGTACAGCGCGAAGTTCGGGGTCGGCCGCTCGATGATGACCTACCTCGACCAGACGCTGTCCGGCGGGGCGCTGCCGGCGCCGGACCCGGCCATGATCGGTTCTGTGGCGAAGGCGCCGTCGCCGTCCTCGTCCGGTGACTCGACTGCGGGTTCGGCTGCGGGTTCGGCCTCGTCCGGGCAGGGCGCCGGTTCGACGCCGTCCGCGCCGTCCACGCCAGCTGCTCCGGCTGCTGGTGGTGCTGGTGCTGGTGCTGGTGCTGCGGCCGGGTCTGGTTCTGGGTCTGGTTCGACGGGCGGCGGTGCGTCCGGCGGCGGATCCGGGAAGGGCGGGACGACCGGGCCCGGCTCGGGTTCCGGCAAGTAGCGGACAGGAGGCGCGGTGCCGGCTCGGTGGGTCGGCGCCGCGCCTCCGCTGTGTGCGCAGGCCGCGTGCGGCGTGCGGCGTGCGGGGCGCGGCGCGCGGTGCGGCGGCGCGTGGCGTGCGGTGCGGCTGTGTGTGGCGCGGGGCACGTGGCGGCGAGCGGGCGAAGTACGCGGTGTCCCGCGGGAGTGGCGCGACGATTCCGCCCGCTCGGGTTCCGGGGTCGGCTGCGCGCCGCGGGACCGGGCCCGCGCGGCGGACCGGGGCCGTGCCTCCAGGCCGTGACGGGGCGATGCTCGCGACCGCGAGCGAGCGTTCCGTGCGGTGCGCGCTCCGGGCGGCGAGCGGGAAGCGCCCACTCGCGTGTAGCGAGGCGGCGAGCGGGCGGAAAGGGCGCGTCGCCTGGCGGGGTGGTCGCGGATACCGCCCGCTCGCGGTGGCGGGGCGGCGTCGCGACCGCGGGCGGCGGGGTCCGTGCGGACGGGAGGCGGCGAGCGGGCGGAAAGGGCGCGTCGCCTGGCGAGGTGGTCGCGGATACCGCCCGCTCGCGGTGGCGGAGCGGGGTTGGGACCGCGGGGACGCGGTTCGTGCGGATGGGAGGCGGCGAGCGGGCGGAAACGGCCCTTCACCTGGCGGGGTGGTCGCGGATACCGCCCGCTCGCGGTGGCGGGGTGGCGTCGCGACCGCGGGCGGCGGGATCCGTGTGGACGGGAGGCGGCGAGCGGGCGGAAACGGCCCTTCACCTGGCGGGGTGGTCGCGGATACCGCCCGCTCGCGGAACGGGAACGGGAACGGGAACGGGAACCGGGGCGGGGTGGGAACGGGCCCGGAACCGGAGCGGGACCCGCGCGTCGGGACCGGCCAATAGACTGGTGCGCATCCCACGAACCGATCGACGGAGCACCATGCCTGACATCACGAGCGAGCAGGTCGCGCACCTGGCGAACCTCGCCCGCATCGCACTCACGCCCGACGAGATCGAGAAGCTGACCGGGGAGCTGTCGCACATCGTCGAGAGCGTCGCCAAGGTCGCCGAGGTCGCGACCGACGACGTCCCCGCGACGAGCCACCCCGTGCCGCTCGGCAACGTCACCCGACCCGACGTGGTGGGGCAGACGCTGACCCAGGAGCAGGCGCTGTCCGGTGCCCCCGACTCCGACGGCGAACGGTTCCGGGTGACGGCGATCCTCGGCGAAGAACAGTAGGCGACAGAAGATGACCGACGACATCACCAAGCTCAGCGCCGCGGCGCTCGCCGACGCCCTCGTGGCGCGCGACGTCTCGAGCGTCGAGGCCACCCAGGCCCACCTCGACCGCATCGCGGCCGTCGACGGGGACGTCCACGCGTTCCTGCACGTCAACGAGAACGCCCTCGCCGTCGCGAAGTCGATCGACTCGCGCCGCGCGGCCGGGGACGACCTCGGTGCCCTCGCGGGCGTGCCGATCGCGATCAAGGACGTCCTGTGCACGCAGGACATGCCGACGACCTCGGGTTCGAAGATCCTCGAGGGCTGGCGGCCGCCCTACGACGCCACCCCGGTCGCCAAGCTCCGCGCCGCCGGCCTCGTGCCGCTCGGCAAGACGAACATGGACGAGTTCGCGATGGGCTCGACCACCGAGTTCTCGGCCTACGGTCCGACGCACAACCCGTGGGACCTCGACCGGATCCCCGGCGGGTCCGGCGGCGGTTCGGCCGCCGCGGTCGCCGCGCACGAGGCACCGTTCGCCCTGGGCTCCGACACCGGCGGCTCGATCCGCCAGCCGGGCGCCGTCACGGGCACGGTCGGTGTGAAGCCGACGTACGGAGGGGTCAGCCGCTACGGCGCGATCGCGCTGGCGTCGAGCCTCGACCAGATCGGCCCGGTGTCGCGGACGGTCCTCGACGCCGCGCTCCTGCACGACGTCGTCGGCGGGCACGACCCGAAGGACTCCACGTCCATCCCGGACGCCTGGCCGTCGATGGCCGCGGCCGCGCGCGAGGGCCTGCAGGCGGACACACTCCGCGGGCTCAAGGTCGGCGTCGTGAAGGAGCTCGCCGGTGGCGAGGGCTTCCAGGCCGGCGTCACGCAGCGCTTCCAGGAGACCGTGGCGATCCTCGAGGCCGCCGGTGCCCAGGTCGTCGAGGTCGACGCCCCGAGCTTCGCGTACGCGATCAGCGCCTACTACCTGATCCTGCCGGCCGAGGCGTCGTCGAACCTCGCGAAGTTCGACTCCGTGCGCTTCGGCCTGCGCGTCACGCCCGAGAACGGTGCGACCGTCGAGGACGTCATGGCCGCCACGCGCGAGGCCGGCTTCGGCCCGGAGGTCAAGCGCCGCATCATCCTCGGCACGTACGCCCTGAGCGCGGGCTACTACGACGCGTACTACGGCTCCGCGCAGAAGGTCCGCACCCTCGTGCAGCGCGACTTCGCGGCCGCGTTCGAGCAGGTCGACCTGCTCATCAGCCCGTCGGCCCCGACCACCGCCTTCCCCCTGGGGGAGCGGCTCGACGACCCGCTGTCGATGTACCTCAACGACCTCACGACGATCCCGGCGAACCTCGCCGGCGTGCCCGGCATGAGCATCCCGAACGGCCTCGCGCCCGAGGACTCGCTGCCGACCGGTGTGCAGCTGATGGCCCCGCAGCGCGAGGACGCCCGCCTGTACCGCTACGGCGCCGCCCTCGAGCGTCTGCTCGAGCAGCAGTGGGGCCACCCGCTCATCGAGAGCATCCCGGACCTCGACCCGTACCAGCAGTCCGCTGCGCAGGAAGGTGTGATCTGATGGCGCAGAAGGACGCGCTGATGGACTTCGACGAGGCGCTCGAGCGCTTCGAGCCGGTGCTCGGCTTCGAGGTCCACGTCGAGCTCGCGACGAAGACGAAGATGTTCTCGGACGCCCCGAACTTCTTCGGTGGCGAGCCGAACACGAACGTGACGCCGGTCGACCTCGGGCTCCCCGGGTCGCTGCCGGTCGTGAACGAGCAGGCCGTGCGCTACTCGATCCAGCTCGGGCTCGCGCTCGGCTGCTCGATCGCCGAGTCCTCGCGGTTCGCCCGGAAGAACTACTACTACCCGGACAACCCGAAGAACTACCAGATCTCGCAGTACGACGAGCCGATCGCGTTCGAGGGCGAGGTCGAGGTCGAACTGGCCGACGGCACGATCTTCACCGTCCCGATCGAGCGCGCCCACATGGAGGAGGACGCCGGCAAGCTGACCCACGTCGGCGGTGCCACCGGTCGCATCCAGGGCGCCGAGTACTCGCTCGTCGACTACAACCGCGCCGGTGTCCCGCTCGTCGAGATCGTCACGAAGCCGATCTTCGGTGCGAAGGACCGCGCCCCCGAGCTCGGTGCCGCCTACGTGCAGGTCATCCGTGACCTCGTCCGTGCGCTCGGCGTCTCCGAGGCCCGCATGGAGCGCGGCAACCTGCGCTGCGACGCGAACATCTCGCTGCGCCCGTGGGGCCAGGAGCAGCTCGGCACCCGCACCGAGACGAAGAACGTCAACTCGTTCCGCGCCGTCGAGCGCGCGATCCGCTACGAGATCCAGCGGCAGGCCGCGATCCTCGCCGCCGGCGGCACGATCACGCAGGAGACCCGGCACTGGCACGAGGACACCGGCCGCACCTCGGCCGGCCGACCGAAGTCCGACGCCGACGACTACCGCTACTTCCCGGAGCCCGACCTCCTGCCGGTCGTGCCGGACCCCGCCGTCATCGAGGAACTCCGCGCGTCCCTGCCGGAGGCCCCGGTCGCCCGTCGCCGTCGCCTCAAGGGGGAATGGGTCTTCAGCGACCTCGAGTTCCAGGACGTCGTGAACGGCGGCCTGCTGGACGAGGTCGAGGCCACCGTCGCCGCGGGTGCGTCGCCGCAGGCCGCCCGCAAGTGGTGGACGGGCGAGATCAGCCGCGTCGCGAACACGCAGGAGACCGCCGCGGGTGACCTCGTGTCGCCGCAGCACGTCGCCGAGACCATCGCGCTCGTCGAGTCCGGGGACCTGACCGACCGCCTGGCACGCCAGGTGCTCGAGGGCGTCATCGCCGGCGAGGGCTCGCCCGCCCAGGTGGTCGAGTCGCGTGGGCTCAAGGTCGTCTCCGACGACTCCGCCCTGACCGCCGCCGTCGACGAGGCCCTCGCGGCCCAGCCGGACGTGCTCGCCAAGATCCAGGACGGCAAGGTCCAGGCCGCGGGCGCGATCATCGGCGCGGTCATGAAGGCCATGAAGGGCCAGGCCGACGCGGCCCGGGTCCGCGAGCTGGTCCTGGAGCGCGCGCAGCAGTCGTAGCGCGACCAGCAGACGGACTGGAGGCACGTGGCGGGTCCGCCACGTGCCTCCAGTCCGTCTCGCGGCCCGTCTGCGGTGCGGTCACCGATCCTGGGGACGCGTCAGCGACCCGGTGACAGGATGGGTCGTGACCGCAACGATCCGCGCCGTCGGGACCGCCGTCCCCACCACCACCCTCGACCAGGCGGCGGTGCGGGACCTGTTCGCCGGCCAGCCCGACCTCGGCAGGCTCGGCCGCCGACTCGTGCCGGCCGCCTTCGACGGGTCCGACGTCGCACACCGGCACACGGTCCTCGAGGAACTCGACAGCGCGCGGCCCGGCGGCACCTTCCGGCAGGACGACGGCGCACTCGTCTCGCCGTCCACGGGCACGCGGAACGACCGCTACCGGGACCTCGCCCCGGCCCTGTTCGTCGCCGCAGCCCGGGACGCCGTCGAGCGCGCGGGGATCGAGCCCGCACGGGTGACGCACCTCGTCACGGTGTCCTGCACGGGGTTCACCCAGCCCGGGCCGGACATCGACGTCGTCGCGCAGCTCGGACTGCCCGCCGGGGTCTTCCGGCACCACATCGGCTTCATGGGGTGCTGCGCGGCCTTCCCGGCGCTCCGCATCGCCGCCGCGTTCACCGAGGCCGACCCGGACGCGGTCGTGCTCGTCGTCTGCGCGGAGCTCTGCACGCTGCACGTCCGCGCCTCGGACGACCCAGACCAGATCGTCGCGAACAGCGTGTTCGGGGACGGGGCCGCCGCGGTCGTCGTGACGCAGGGCGGGCCCGGGCTCCGGATCGAGCGCTTCGCCACCGCCACGGTCCCCGAGGGGGCCTCCGAGATGGCGTGGAACATCGGCGACGAGGGCTTCGAGATGATCCTGTCGACGGCCGTGCCGAAGCTCGTCGGCGTGCACGTCCCGGCAGCGGTGCAGGGGCTGCTCGGCGAGGGCGAGACCCCGTCGGACGTGCCGGTGTGGGCGGTGCACCCCGGTGGCCGGGCGATCGTCGACCGCGCGCAGGACTCGCTCGGGCTGCCGGACGCGGCGGTCGCCTCGAGCCGGAACGTGCTCCGCGACCACGGCAACATGTCGAGCGCGACGGTGCTGTTCGTGCTCCGTGACGCCCTCGAGCAGGGTGTGCCGGACGGGTCGTCGCTCGTGGCGGTCGCCTTCGGCCCCGGGCTGACGGTGGAGAGCGCCCGACTCACGGCGGTCCCGGCGTGAGCGGGCGTGCCGGAGGGGGGCCGCGCCTCCAGGCCGTGGACCTGAGCGCCCGCGCGACGGACCTGCGCGAACTGATGGACGACCCGGACTGCGACCCGCGCGCCTTGGAACGGACCTTCCGGCGGTTCGCCGTCGTGAACGCCCTGGTCAGCGGGTGGCGCGCGGCGTGGCGGACGCACGTCGTGCCGGCGCTGCCCGCCTCGGGACGCGCGCGGATCCTGGACCTGGGGTGCGGCGGGGGCGACCTGGCCCGGGCGCTCGTGCGCTGGGCGGGGAGCGACGGGTTCGCGGTCGAGGTCGTCGGGATCGACCCCGACGAGCGGGCGATCGCGTCGGCGCGCCGCTCCACCCCGCGGGGCGTGACGTTCCGACAGGCGTCGAGCGGCGAGCTCGTGGCCGCGGGGGAGCGCTTCGACGTCGTGGTGTCGAACCACGTGCTGCACCACCTGGACGACCCGGCGCGAGCGGCGTTCCTGGCGGACTCGGAGCAGCTCGCGACGAGTCGGGTGCTGCACTCGGACATCCGGCGGTCGCGGCAGGCCTACCGGGCGTACGCGGTGGCGTCGCCGCTCGTGGCGGCCGGGACGTTCGTGCGGGTGGACGGACTGCGGTCCATCCGGCGGTCGTTCACCGTGCCCGAGCTGCAGGACGTGCTGCCGGCGGGGTGGCGGGCGGAGCGGGCGGCGCCGCACCGGGTGCTCGCGGTGCGGGACGCCTGAGGGGAGCCCCGCGCGCGCCGGGTGCGCCGCGCGCGCCGCCAGCCGCGCGCTACGGGCGCAGCAGCACCTTGATCGCCCGCCGCTCGTCCATCGCCGCGTACGCCTCGGCCGCCTGCTCGAGGGGCAGCTCGAGGTCGAACACCTTGCCCGGCTCGATCGCCCGCGACAGCACGTCGGGCAGCAGCTCGGGGATGTACGCGCGCGCCGGGGCCATGCCGCCGCCGACGGTGATGTTCTTCGCGAACAGGAACGGCATCGGCAGCTCGGGGTCGCCCGCCGGGACGCCCACGTAGCCCACCGCACCACCGGGACGGACGACCCGGAGCGCCTGGTCCATGCTCTCCGCGGTGCCCACGGCCTCGAGGGCGCAGTCCGCGAGGTCCCCGCCGAGCAGCTCCCGCACCGCCGCGACGCCCTCGTCGCCGCGGGTCTCGACGACGTCCGTGGCGCCGAACTCCCGCGCGAGGGCCTGACGGTCGGCGTGCCGGCTCATCGCGATGATCCGCTCGGCACCCAGGCGCGCGGCCGCGAGCACGGCGGACAGCCCGACCGCGCCGTCGCCGACGACCACGACGGTCTTGCCCGGCCCGACCCCGGCGGAGACGGCCGCGTGGTGCCCGGTCGAGAAGACGTCCGACAGCGTCAGCAGCGACGGCACGAGGTCGTCGTCCACGTGACCCGGCACGACGACGAGCGTCGCGGCGGCGTCCGGCACGCGGACGTACTCGGCCTGCGCGCCGCCGAGCGGGTGCCCGTACGCGTCGGGCGTCACGCCGAAGGTCGACCCGTGGTCGCAGCCGCTCGTCATGCCGTGCGCACAGGCCTGGCAGGTGCCGTCGTTCGTGGTGAACGGTGCGATCACGAAGTCGCCGACGGACAGGCCGGTGACCGCGTCGCCGAGGGTCTCGACGACACCGACGAACTCGTGGCCGATCGCGCGGGGTTCCGTCGTGTCGCGGACACCACGGTACGGCCAGAGGTCCGACCCGCAGACGCAGGCTGCGGTGACCTTGACGACGGCGTCGGTGGGGTCGATGACGGTGGGGGCGTCACGCTCCTCGACGCGGATGTCGCGGGGGGCGTGGATGACGGTTGCGCGCACGATGGGCCTTCCGATCGGTGGTGGTCACGGCGCGTGCCGAGACGCGCCAGGGTGCCGGCGCCGTTGCGGGACCCGTCGACACTACGCTTCCCGGGTGGACGACGACCGGTACGGCAGTGACGTGCTCTCGGGCGACTGGCGCTCGCAGGGCGTCAAGAAGGTGCGGCAGGTGCCGCTCGAGCGCGACATGGTGCTCGAGGACCCGGACTCCGGCTGGGCGGGCGCCGTCGTGGGCCTCGAGGCGGGCAACGTCTCCTTGGAGGACTGGAAGGGGCGCACCCGCGCCTTCCCCTTCACCGGGCAGTTCCTGCTCGAGGGCGAACTCGTCACGCTCGGCCGCCCGCAGGCCCCGGTCGGCCGCTCCGGGGGTGCGCGTCCGGCCGCCGGTTCGACAGGTGGTGCGGCTGTCCCGGCCGGGAGGATCGGGGCAGCGCCCGCCGTCCGGCACGCGTCCGACGGTGGTCGCCTCCGCACCGCGTCCGGGTCGTTCGCGGTCGAGCAGCAGCGCGCGCGGGTGGCGCTCCCGTCGCGGATCATGGTCGAGGGCAGGCACGACGCCGAGCTCGTCGAGAAGGTCTGGGGCGCCGACCTCCGCGTCGAGGGCGTCGTGGTCGAGTACCTGGAGGGCGTCGACAACCTCGCCGAGGTGCTCGACGAGTTCCGGCCCTCGCGTGACCGTCGTGTCGGCGTGCTCGTCGACCACCTCGTCCCCGGGTCGAAGGAGTCCCGCTTCGCCGACGCCGTGATGCGCGGGAAGTGGGGCGCGCACGTCCTGGTCGTCGGGCACCCGTTCGTGGACGTCTGGCAGTCGGTGAAGCCGTCGCGGCTCGGGCTGACCGAGTGGCCGACGATCCCGCGCTCGATCGAGTGGAAGAAGGGGATCCTGCAGCACCTCGGCTGGCCTGCGGACGAGCAGGCCGACGTCGCCCGTGCCTGGCAGCGGATCCTCGGGCAGGTGCGGACCTTCGCCGACCTGGAGCCGCAGTTGCTCGGACGCGTCGAGGAGCTCATCGACTTCGTCACCGAGCCGAAGGCCTGACCCACCCGGCCACCCGCGCGCTCCCGCTGCGGGGCGGGCGCACCACGTGCCTCCCGGCCGTTGCGGCCTGCCCGCGTGCCCGCCTCGCCCACGCGAGCGGGCGGAATCCGCGGCGCGCGTCCGCCTGAGCCATCCGTTCTCGCCCACTCGCCGGGGTGGGCGCTCCCGCGTCGGACGCGCGTGCGCGTGAGCGGGCGGAATCGGAGGCAGAATCGCGCACGCGCCATCCGTTTCCGCCCGCTCGCGCGCGGTCCCGGGGTGAACGGCGTGTCGCGGCCTACTGTTGAGGGATGGACGGCATCGACGGGCGTGTACGCGGCGCCGTCGACGTGTGGCTCCGCTGGCTGCCGCGGTGGCAGATCGGCACAGCACGGCCGAGGACCCGGATCTGCGGGAAGTGCACCGGGTCCCCGATCGCGAGTGCGGCGGGCTTTGGGCCGGACGTCCCGCACGCCGTGCAGCACGCACTGATCGGGCGGATCTCGACGATCATCGAGGACGCCGTGGACGACTACACCGCGAAGAACCTCCCGCTGCTGCAGCGCGAGCTCGAACGGGCCGCGGCACGGAAGCGGCACGCGGGGTACCAGCCGACCGAGGGACTGTCGCCCGAGTTCCAGGGACTGGACGTCGATCCGGAGCCCTCGGCGGGGGAGCCGTTCCTGTTCACCCTCGGCGAGCTGACCGGCACGGGCGCGGCGGAGCAGGCCCCGCGCGAACCCCTGTCCGAGGAGGCGAAGGCCGCGCTCCGGCACGAGATCGCGCTGTCCGACGAGTGCGCCCGCGCGACCGGGACGGCGGTGTGCCTGGCGCTCGTGGAGCACCGGCCGCGGATCGCCGAGGCCGTCGAGCGCCTGGTGGAACCGCAGATCGCGGCGCTCGTGTCGGACATGTTCCGCGGGTTCGACGGCCCGGAGGCCACTCGCGACGGCCTGTTCTGAGCAGGGAGCACCAGCGCGGCGATCGTCAGGACACCGCGCGGAGCGTCCGACCCGGGATGACGGTGCCGCGGAGCGATCGGTGCTCGACCGGACGGGACGGGTCGTCGATGCGGCCGACGACGAGGTCGATGGCCTCGCGGCCGATCCGCTCGATGGGCTGCTCGAGGGTCGTGAAGCCGATCCAGTCGTTCGCCAGCGGGAAGACCCCGTCGAAGCCGGTCACCGAGAGGTCCTCCGGCACACGGATCCCGCGGCGGGACAGGGCGTCGCAGAGCTCGAGCATCAGTCGGTCGGTCGGGCACATCACGGCCGTTGCCCCGGACTCGCGCACGGCGTCCTGGACGTCCGCAGCGAGGTCGGACACCGGTCGGACGAAGCTCGCGTCGAGGTCGACCGCGCGCACCCCGTGCTCCCGGAGCCGCTCGACCATCGCGCGGGTGCGGGCGTGCTGGGTCAGGGCGTCGCCGACCGGGACGGTGAGCACGACCGCGGTCCGGTGACCCGCGGCGACGACGGCGTCCGCGATCGTCGCGCCGCCGTGCGTCTCGTCGCAGTACACGCTCGACAGGGCCGGGTGCAGCTCGGGTCGACCGGCGACGACGGTCGCGATGCGGGGCGCGAACTCGGCGATCTCCGCCGCGGGCATGAGGCCGCTGCAGACCACGAGTCCGTCGACGCGCATCGACACCAGGGCGGCGAGCGCCGACTTCTCGTCCTGCACGCGTCCGACCCCGGTGGTGGTCACGACGCGGTAGCCGAGCTCGGAGGCCCGCCGCTCCATCACGGCGTGCAGCGCGGTGTAGACCATCGACGAGGCGTCACGGACGAGCATCCCGATGGTGTGCGTGCGGCCACTGACGAGCCCCCGCGCCATGGCGTTCGCGACGTACCCGAGCTCGGCCGCGGCGCGTTCGACGCGCTCGCGGGTCTCGTCGGAGAACCGACCGGTTCCGGACAGGACCCGGGACACCGCGGACTTCGAGACGCCCGCGCGGGCCGCCACGTCGAGGATCGTCGGCTGCGCGCCGCGCCCCCGGGGTCGCCGGTCGCCGTCGGCCTCGCCGCTCACCTGCCCGCCGCGGGGTGCCGGGTCCGGCGCGAGCGACGCGCGCCGGTGACCGCGGCCACGACGGCGCGCCATCCGACCACGAACACGGCGAGGACGATCGTCGCCACGATCACGAACGACAGCGGCAGGGGGTCGCCGGAGACGTCCCCCTGACCGGTCAGCACGCGGAGCAGCAGCCCGACGACGACCGTGGCCACCCAGACGACCACGCCCGTGGGCCACACCCGCATCGGCGCACGCCAGGCCCGGACGACGAGGAAGCCGACGAGCCACCCGGCGAGGAACGGGTACGCGGTCGTCCAGACGCCGGCGGCCGAGGTGGTCTCGCCGTGTGACGAACGCCCGATGGTCGCGAACGCGACGACCAGGACGACGTCGACGACCGCAGCGGTCCAGGTACGGGTGCGTGCGTGCATGCCGTCATCATCGCAGGCTGCGCAGCGGACCGGAGCCTGAACGTCCCGGTACGTCGAGTTCACCCGGTGGCGACGTCTCCGGCACCCGTCGTTCACCCGGGGTCGCCACACTCGACCACCGTGCGGGAACGTTCCCGCACCGCGCGTCACCGCACCGCACCGCACCCCAGACCCACCCGCGTCCCACGCGCCCCACCCCACCGCACCTCCCGACCCCACGAACCAGGAGACCCCCGACGTGAAGACACGAGCCGTGCACCCCCGGTCCCTCGCCGGCATCGCGATCGCCGCCACCGCAGCCGTCGCCCTGTCCGGCTGCGTCCAGAGCGCGAACGCCTCGAGCGCGGGCGACGACGCGAGCAACGGCACCACGAACCTCACCGTGTTCATCAGCGGCGACACCAACGTCCAGGCGCTCTGGGACGGGTCGCTCATCCCCGCGTTCGAGAAGGCCCACCCGAACGTCCACGTCTCGACGAGCATCGACCTGCACGGGCAGCACGACGCCCAGACCCAGGCCAACCTGACCACCGCGGTCAAGGCGGACAAGACCGTCGCGTACGACCTGGTCGACGCCGGCTGGGTCTCCACCGTCGGCAAGGCCGGGCTGCTGTCCACGGTCAGCGCCAGCGCGATCCCGAACCTGAAGAACGTCCCCGAGGCGACGAAGCGCCAGGGTGGCGACGCCGCGATCCCGTACCGGGCGTCGAGCGTCCTGCTCGCCTACGACACGAAGAAGGTCACCGACCCGCCGAAGACGCTCGACGACCTGCTGGCGTGGATCAAGCAGCACCCGGGCGAGTTCGCGTACAACTCCCCGGCGTCGGGCGGCTCGGGCGGCGCGTTCGTCATGACGGTGCTCGCGAAGTACCTGTCGGGGTCGGAGCAGGCGTCGATGCAGACCTCGTACGACAAGTCGCTCGAGTCGAAGTGGGACGAGGGATTCCAGACCCTCAAGGACCTGGGCCCGTCGATGTACCAGAAGGGCGTGTACCCGAACGGCAACGACCAGGTCCTGCAGCTCCTCGGCTCCGGGCAGATCGCCATGGCCCCGGTCTGGAGCGACCAGTTCATCACCGCGCAGAAGGCCGGCACGATCGGCAAGGACGTCGCCTTCACGCAGATCTCCGACCCGTCGTTCACCGGGAGCGCGAGCTTCCTCGGCATCCCGAAGACCGAGCCGGAGGCGAAGAAGCAGGCCGCGGAGGAACTCGCCGACTTCGTCCTGTCGTCGAAGGGGCAGCAGCTCGTCGCGAGCGCCGTCTCCGGCTACCCGGTGGTCCCGCTCGACTCGCTCCCGAAGTCGGTCGCCCAGCAGTTCGCCGACGCCGACCCGTCGACCCTCCGCCTCGGCTTCCAGAGCCAGTTCGCCGCCGACATGAACGCGGCGTGGGACGCGAAGGTCCCGCAGTGACGCAGGTGACCGACCGGGAGGCCCGTGGCGACTCCGCCACGGGCCTCCCGCCCGCCCCGTCGCCGGCTCCGTCGCCGGCACTGACCGGCCGCACCGGTCCGTCTCGGCCCTCGCGCCCGCAGCCCGGTCCGTCGCCGGAGGAGCGCCGCCGTCGGCGCCGCGCCGCCGGGACCGGGCTCGCGCTCGTCGCCGCCCCGGTGCTCGTCGTCGTGCTCTTCGTCGGCGTCCCCGTGGTGAACGCCGGACTGTTCTCGCTCGGCTCCACCGGCGGCCTCAACCAGGCGCTCGCCGACATCGGGCAGGACACCGTGCACGGGTTCTCGTTCGCGGTGTACGGCGCGCTGCTCGGCGACCCCGTCTTCCGCCGCGACCTGGTGGCGACGCTCGGCGTGACCGCGCTGTCGACCGGCCTGACGGTCGCGCTCGCGGTCGTCGTCGCGGTCGTGCTCCGGCTCCGCGGCGGTGTGGTCGGGTCGACCCTCAGCGTCCTGGCGGTCGTGCCGATCTTCGTGCCGGTCGTCATCGCGAGCTGGTCGGTGCTGACCTTCACGGACGGCCAGGGGTTCGTCAGGAGCCTCGGCGCGCAGGTCGGCCTCGACCTGCCCGTGTGGGGGTACACGCTGGTGGCGGTCGTCTTCGGCAGCGTCTGGACGAGCCTGCCGTTCGCGGTGCTCATGATCGCGGGTGCGCTGCAGGGCGTGCCCGACGCGCTCGTGGACGCGGCCCGGGACGCCGGCGCGGGGACGTGGCGGGTGGTCTGGCGGGTGCTCCTGCCGATGGCCGCGACCCCGCTCGTGATCGCGACGACCTTCACCGTGATCGGGGTCCTCGGGTCGTTCACGGTGCCGTACTTCACCGGCCCGAACGCCCCGTCGATGCTCGGCGTCGACATCGCGAAGTACTTCCAGGCCTACAACCGCCCGCAGCAGTCCACCGCGATGGCGTTCGTCGTGTTCGCCTTCGCCGCCGCGGCGAGCGTCTTCTACATCCGCTCCACCGTGCGGGCGAACGCACGGGAGCTCGCGACGAAGGGAACGGCACGATGACGCAGCACGGCGGGACGATCCGGCGCGCCACGGGGACCGCGCTCGTGTGGGCCACCGCGGCCGTGCTGGCGGTGTTCATCGCCGGCCCGCTCCTGTGGCTCGCGGCCCGCGCGTTCGCGACGAGCTGGACGTACCCGAACCTGCTGCCGGACGGGTGGACGCTGCACTGGTGGACCACCGTGTTCGACGACCCTGGGCTCGGCGTCGCGGTGCAGAACTCGCTCGTGCTCGCCCCGCTCACGGTGGCCATCGCGGCCGTGGTGTGCCTGCCGGCGGCGTGGGCGATCAGCCGGATCGACTTCCCGGGGCGTCGGGTGGTGCTCGTCGGGCTGTTCGCGACGAACGCGTTCCCGAAGATGGGCCTGTTCGTGACGATGTCCGCGATGTTCACCGCGCTCGACCTGATGAACACCGTCGCGGGGATCCTCATCGTGCACGTCCTCGGCTGCGTGGTGTTCATGACCTGGCTGCCCGCCGCCGCGTTCTCCGCCGTCCCGCGCTCCCTCGAGGAGGCCGCGCGTGACGCCGGCGCCGGTCGCTGGCGCACGTTCCTGACGGTCACGCTGCCGATCGCGTGGCCGGGGATCCTGGTCGCCGTCGTGATGTCGTTCCTCGCCTCGTTCGACGAGGCCCAGGGCACGTACCTCGTCGGCGCCCCGACCTACATGACCATGCCGACCGAGATGTACTCGCTCGTCCTGAACTCCCCGCGACAGGTCTCGGCGGTGTTCGCGATCGCGCTGAGCATCCCCTCCGTCCTGCTCATGACCCTGGCGCGGAAGCACATCATGGGCGGCCGTCTGGCGGACGGCTTCCAGATCCGATGACCGACACGACCACCCAGAAGGGCGACCAGATGACGGACGCACCCTTGCTCTCGGACCGCGCCACGCGCCTCCCGGCCGGTTCTCCCGACCCAGCGGAGGACCGCAGCGCGTCCACCGGACTGTCGGTACACGGTCTGCGGAAGACCCTCGGCGGGCGCGACGTCGTCGCCGGCATCGACCTCGACGTCGCACCGGGCGAGCTCGTCTCGCTGCTCGGGCCCTCCGGATGCGGCAAGACGACCACGCTCCGGATGGTGGCGGGGTTCCTGACGGCCGACGCCGGCGTGGTGACCATGGGCGACCGGGACGTGACGACCCTCGGGCCGGAGCGCCGGCCGAGCGCGATGGTGTTCCAGAACTACGCGCTCTGGCCGCACATGACGGTCACGCAGAACGTGGCGTTCCCGCTCCGCACCCGTCGCGTGCCGAAGGCACAGACGGCGGAGCGGGTGCGCGCCGCGCTCGAGCTCGTGGGGCTGACACACCACGCGACCTCGAAGCCGACCGCGATCTCGGGTGGCGAGCAGCAGCGCGTCGCGCTCGCGCGCGCGGTCGTGCAGGAGCCGGACGTGCTGCTCCTCGACGAGCCGCTGTCGAACCTCGACGCGAAGCTCCGCGTCGGCGTCCGTGACGAGATCCGGCGCATCCAGCAGCGCCTCGGCATCACGACCGTGATCGTCACGCACGACCAGGACGAGGCGCTGAGCATCTCGGACCGGATCGCGGTCATGCACGACGGGCGGATCGAGCAGATCGCGACGCCCGCGGCGCTCTACGCCCGGCCGGCCACGCTGTTCGTCGCCGGCTTCATCGGGTCCGCGAGCACGGTGGCGGGTCGGTTCCTGACCGGGACGCCCGCGACCGTCGGCGCGGACGACACGGTGCTCGTCCGACCGGAGCAGGTGACGCTCTGCGAGGACTCGCCGCTCCGCGCGACCGTCGCCCGTGTCCTGGTGCGCGGGCACTTCGCCGAGGTCGTGCTCGCCGCGGACGACGCCGAGCTCCGGGCGTACGTGACGGGGCCGCCACCCGCGGTCGGGAGCGAGACCGGCGTGCGGTTGGGCGAGGTCCTGGTCTACCGTGACGGCCTGCTCGCCGAGGTGGTCCGGTGACCGCCGCGCAGCGTGCGGCCGACGTGGTCGGGTCGGTCCCGTCTGCCGCGTCGGACGTCGTGGTCGGGTCCGCCGGGTCCGTAGCGGTGGCACCCCCTGGCACGGCCGGGAGGCACGGTGCCCGTCCGCCACGCCTCGTCGCCCACCGCGGTGCGCCGCGGGTCCGGCGCGAGAACACGCTGCCGGCGGTCGCCGTCGCGGCGGCGCTCGGCGCGGAGACGATCGAGGTCGACGTCCGACGCACGGCGGACGGCGTCGCGGTCCTGCTGCACGACGAGACCCTCGGCCGGATGTGGGGCGACGCCCGTCGGGTCGCGGACGTCGACTGGTGCGACGTCGCCCGGCTCGGCAACGGGATCGACCGCATCCCGCGGCTCGATGCCGTGCTCGAACGGCTGGACGGCGAGTCCACCACGCTGCTCGTCGACCTGACCGACCCGGAGGACGCCGTCGTCGCCGCCCGCACGGTCGCCGGGCACGGTGGGGCGGTCCCCGTCGCCTGGTGCGGCTCGGTGCCGGCGATGGTCGCGGTGCGCTCGGTGCTCCCGGACGCCGACGTCTGGTTGGTGTGGGAGTCGCTGCTGCCGCCCACGCCCGAGGACCTCGACGAGCTCGCACCCTCCACGCTGAACCTGGAGCTCGCGTTCCTGACGCCCGACACCGTCACCACGGCGCACGCCCTCGGCCTGCAGGTCTCGGTGTGGACCGTCGACGAGGCCGAGCCGGCCGCCTGGGCCGCCGCGCAGGGCGTCGACTCGATCACCACGAACGACGTCGGCCTGGTCCGGGCGGCGATCGAGGCCGCCGCGCGCCGCGGGCCGGACGCCGGGGACCGCGAGCCGACCGAGACCGAGGTCGCCTCGCGGGCGCAGGCGCTCGCGCACCGGTTGGCGCACGAGGTGATCGCGTTCACGCGCGAGCACCCCGTCGGCGAGGTCACGACGAAGGCGCACGCCGCGGACCTCGTGACCGACGTCGACCGGATGGTCGAGCAGTTCGTCCGCTCCCGGGTCCGCAGCGCGTTCCCGACGCACGGCTTCACGGGCGAGGAGTACGGCGCGTCCCCCGGCGACCGCCACCGCTGGTACCTGGACCCCGTCGACGGCACGACGAACCTGGTCAACGGCGTGCCGTGGACCGCGATGTCGCTGTGCCTGGTCCGGGGCGGACGCCCGCTCGTCGGGGTCGTCGCGGATCCGTGGCGCGGCGAGGTCCTCGAGGCCCGACGGGGGCGCGGCGCGGTGCTCCGGGAGCGCCCGCTCAGGCTCGACGACGTCCCGCGCTCGCTCGCCGGGGCCGTCGTGGGCACCGAACTCGACGGTCACCGGCCGTGGCCGGGCTTCGAGGCGTTCCTGCACGCCCTCGCCGACCGGTCCTGCACGTTGCGGGTCCAGGGCTCCGGCACGATGACGATCGCCCAGGTCGCCGCGGGTCGGGGCGTCGGGGGCTGCGTCGGTGCGTTCTCGCCGGTCGACCACGGCGCCGCGGTGCTGCTCGTGCACGAGGCCGGTGGCGTCGTGCTCACCCGCGGTGGCCCCGTCGACGGGTTCCCGCCGGAGGGGGAGCCGTTCCTCGTCGCCCACCCGGGCGCCGCGGACGAGCTGTACGCGGTGTGGACGGCGGCGCTCGCCGCGGGGTCGGCGGCGGGTCGGGCCCCGTCGAGCTGACCCGGCTCGGGCTCTCGGCCGACTCTGTGCGTGCGTACAGTCAGCGGTCGTCGCCGCTCCCTAGGGTGGCAGTCCACGGCACGTCCCGACCGGGCCGTCCTGCACCGAAGGAGCATCGCCATGGGATTCCTCGACCGTCTGCTCGGCCGTCCCGACCGGGACCGCCGGACGCCGGACCAGTGGGGGCAGCCGCAGACCGGACAGCCGCAGTGGGGGCAGCAGCAGTGGGGCCAGCCGCAGCCGTCCGTGCAGCAGCAGGGGTACCGGTACGGGCAACAGTCGTACCAGGTCCCGCCGCAGCAGCCGGACGCCAGGGGAGCGGGCGGGACCGCCGAGGACGAGCGGGCCGTCGAACGGTACCGCTACCTGCTCCGCACGGCACCGCCGGAGCGCATCGAGGAGGTCCACGCCGAGGCGTTCGCCACCCTGTCGCCCGAGCAGCGCCGGATGGTCTACGACGAGTTCACCCGGTCGGCGCCCGCCGGCGAGGCCCCGCGCGGGGACGACCCCCGTTCCCTGGCCCAGGCGGCGACGCGGTCCGAGATCCGGCAGCCCGGGTTCATGGAGCGGTCGCTCGGCGGGATGGGCGGCGGTGCCGGCGCGATGGGCCAGCGCGGCGGTCCCTCGTTCGGGCGGATGATCGGTGCCTCGATCCTCGGCACGGTCGCCGGCTACGTCATCGGTTCGGCGATCATGAGCGCCTTCCTGCCGGACGCGGGATCGTTCGACGGCGGTACCGATGCTGCGGGTGACGGCGGTCCGGAGGACACTGGTGCCGAGAACGCGTCGTACGACGACGGTGGCGGCTCCGACTTCGGGGGCGGCGGCGGCTTCGACGACTTCGGTGGCGACATGGGCGGCGGATTCGACGTCTGACGCCGAGGCCACCGACCCTCCGACACCGAGCATGTCCGACGAAGGAGCGGCATGGCCATCATCGAGGCCTCCGGGCTGACCAAGACGTACCGCTCGAAGTCCGGCCCGGTGCACGCCCTGGCCGGGCTCGACCTGTCCGTGCCCGAGGGGACCGTGACGGCGCTCCTCGGCCCGAACGGCGCGGGCAAGACCACGACCGTCAAGGTGCTGACCACCCTGGTCACGCCCGACTCCGGCACCGCGACGATCGACGGCGTCGACGTCGTGGCCGACCCGCAGGCCACCCGGCGCTCGATCGGGGTGTCCGGGCAGTACGCGGCGGTCGACGAGAACCTGACCGGGTTCGAGAACCTCGAGATGATCGGGCGGCTGTACCACCTCGGTCGCCGGACGGCGCGGCAGCGGGCGCGTGAGCTCATCGACGTGTTCGAGCTCTCCGAGGCCGGGGACCGCCCCGTCAAGGGCTTCTCCGGCGGCATGCGACGGCGCATCGACCTCGCGGGTGCGCTCGTGATGAACCCGCGCGTGCTGTTCCTGGACGAGCCGACCACCGGTCTCGACCCGCGCAGCCGCCTGGCGCTCTGGGGCATCATCGAGGGCCTCGTGTCGGACGGCGCGACCGTGCTGCTCACCACGCAGTACCTGGAAGAAGCAGACCAGCTCGCCGACGACATCGCCGTGATCGACGACGGCACCGTGATCGCCGAGGGCACCGCCGACGAGCTCAAGGCCCAGGTCGGCGGACACCGCGTGGTCGTCACGCTCGTCGACCCGGCCGACGCGGACGCGGTCCACACCGTGCTGCAGCGGTTCGGCGTCGGTGCGGTCGAGACCTCCGGCGACCGGCGGACGTCGGGCATCGCGGTGGACGCCGGTCCGGCGGCCCTCCAGCGGGTGCTGGCCGACCTCGGCACCGCCGGGATCGAACTGCACGACGCGGGCATGCGGCGCCCGACCCTCGACGACGTGTTCCTCCGGCTCACCGGGCACGCCGCGACGGCGGACGAGGCGGCGGCGACCGGCGGGGCGGGGCCGGGACGATCCTCCCGGCGGGGTCGCGATGACCACGGCACGACGTCGGCCGACACGGCGGACCAAGCCGCGGAGCGTGTCCGGTGACCGCCATCGGCACGGCGACCGGACGCCAGCTGCCCGTCGTCGTCACGTCGCCCGTCGCGGTCTGGTTCGAGGACGGCTGGACCGTCACGAAGCGGAACCTCGTGAAGATCAAGCGGTCCCCGGACATGCTCGTGTTCGCGGTCCTGCAGCCGATCATGTTCGTGCTGCTCTTCAGCCAGGTCTACGGCGGCGCGATCCAGGTGCGGGGGACGGACTACACGCAGTTCCTGATGGCGGGGATCTTCGCCCAGACCGTCGTGTTCGGGGCGACGTTCTCCGGGTCCGCGATGGCGCAGGACCTGAAGGAGGGGCTGATCGACCGCTTCCGGACCCTGCCGATGTCGGCCTCGGCCGTGCTCGTCGGACGCACGAACTCGGACCTCGTGCTCAACGGGATCTCGATGGTGATCATGATGGCCACCGGGCTCGCCGTCGGGTGGCGGGTGCAGTCCGCGCCGCACGAGTTCCTGGCCGGGGTCGGGCTGCTGCTGCTCTTCAGCTACGCGTTCAGCTGGGTGATGGCCCTGCTCGGGATGAGCGTGAAGACGCCGGAGGTCATCAACAACGCCTCGTTCATGATCCTGTTCCCGCTGACGTTCATCTCGAACGCCTTCGTGCCGAGCGAGACGATGCCGCTCGTCCTGCGCGTGTTCGCGGAGTGGAACCCGGTGTCGTCCCTCGTGCAGGCCGCGCGTGGACTGTTCGGCAACGTCGGGACGGCGCCGGTGCCGGACGTCTGGACGATGCAGCACCCGGTGCTCACCGTGCTCGTCGGCATCGCCGTGATGCTCGCGGTCTTCGTGCCGTGGGCGGTGAACAAGTACACCCGGATCAGCGCGAAGTAGACCCGTGCTCCCGCGGACCACCGGGACCGCTTACCATCGTCTCTCGTGACAGCGACCGATGCCGAGCGCGCCGCCCAGCGCGACGCCACCGAGCAGGCCCCCGACCGGAGCACCAGGCTCCGTCGCTGGATGCTGCACGGGGCCGACCAGGGGGCCTCGCACCAGGGACCGCACCAGGTCGAGGTCGAGAAGACCCACCCGTGGTGGCGGGTCATGTGCCTGACCGGCGTCGACTACTTCTCGACGCTCGGCTACCAGCCGGCCATCGCGGCCCTCGCCGCCGGGCTGCTGTCCCCGATCGCCACGATCGTGCTCGTCCTCGTGACCCTGTTCGGTGCGCTCCCGGTGTACCGCCGGGTCGCGCAGGACAGCTTCAAGGGTGCCGGCTCGATCATGATGCTCGAGAAGCTCCTGCCCTGGTGGGCTGGGAAGCTCTTCGTGCTCGTGCTGCTCGGCTTCGCGGTGACGGACTTCATGATCACCATGACGCTGTCGGCCGCCGACGCCACGGCGCACATCGCCGAGAACCCCTTCACGCCGCACTGGTTCACCGACATCCCGGTGCCCCTGACGCTCGCGCTCCTCCTGCTGCTCGGCGTCGTGTTCCTCCGCGGCTTCAAGGAGGCGATCGGCATCGCCGTCGGGCTCGTCGCCGTGTACCTGACGCTCAACGCCGTCGTCGTCGGGGTCGCGCTCTGGCACGTGTTCGAGCGTCCCGTCGTGGTCGACGACTGGTGGACCGGCCTCACCACGCAGCACAGCAACCCCCTCGTGATGATCGGCATCGCGCTCGTGGTGTTCCCGAAGCTCGCACTCGGCCTGTCCGGCTTCGAGACCGGCGTCGCGGTCATGCCGCAGGTCCGCGGCGACGCCACCGACGGCACGAGCGCACGCCCCGAGGGCCGCATCCGGGGGACCCGTCGCCTGCTCACCACCGCGGCGATCATCATGAGCTCGTTCCTCATCACGTCGTCGATCGCGACGACGTTCCTCATCCCGCAGCGCGAGTTCCAGCCCGGCGGGCAGGCGAACGGCCGGGCCCTGGCGTTCCTGGCGCACGAGTACCTCGGCAACGTCTTCGGCTCGGTGTACGACTTCTCGACGGTCGCGATCCTGTGGTTCGCGGGTGCGAGCGCGATGGCGGGCCTGCTCAACCTGGTGCCCCGGTTCCTGCCCCGCTACGGGATGGCGCCGCAGTGGGCCCGTGCGACGCGTCCGCTCGTGATCATCTTCACGCTCATCGCCTTCGCCATCACGATCCTGTTCGAGGCCAACGTCGACGCCCAGGGCGGCGCGTACGCGACCGGTGTCCTCGTGCTCATCACGAGCGCCGCCTTCGCGGTGACGCTGTCCGCGCGCCGGAAGCAGCAGCGGAAGCGCGTGGTGGCCTTCGGGGTCATCACCGTCGTGTTCGTCTACACGACCGTCGCGAACATCATCGAACGGCCGGACGGCGTCCGGATCGCCGCGGTGTTCATCGTCGCGATCGTGGTCGTCTCGCTGGTCTCCCGTGTCCGCCGCTCGTTCGAGCTGCGGGCGTCCTCGATCGAGCTCGACGCCGTCGCCCGGCAGTTCATCGAGGCCGACGCCGACCAGTTCAGCGCCGTGTGCATCATCGCGAACGAGCCGGGTGCCGGCACCGCTGCCGCCTACCAGGCGAAGGGGCGCGAGGAACGACGCGACTCCGGCATCCCCGCCCGCGTGCCGACGATGTTCCTCGAGGTGCTCCCCGCCGACTCGTCGGACTTCGAGGAGGACCTGCTCGTCGAGGGCCACGTCGTGCACGGGCACCGCGTGCTCAAGGTTCGCTCGGGCAACGTGCCGAACACGATCGCGTCGACGCTGCTCGCGATCCGGGACATCGCCGGGGTCGTACCGGGCATCTACTTCGAGTGGAACGAGGGCAACCCGATCCGGAACGCGATCCGGTTCGTCTTCACCGGCGTCGGCGACGTCGCCCCGGTCACGCGAGAGGTGCTCCGAGAAGCCGAACCGGACGTGAACCGGCGGCCGACCGTCCACGTGTCGTGACCGACGGGGCGGTCGTGCACCGCGCCTCCCGGCCGCTCGGCGGGTCCGTGGCGGTGCTCGTCGCCGCCACGGTGTGGGGCACGACCGGCACCGCGACGCACTTCGCCCCCGGGGTCCCGGCGTTCGTGTTCGGGGCCGTCACGTTCGGACTCGGCGGGCTCCTGCTCGCCGCGACGACCGGTCGCCCGGCGGTCCGTGCCCTGGGTCGGGCGGGGACCCGCGGCTGGGCGCTGCTCGGCGCCGCGTCGCTCGTCGTCTACGCGGTGGCCTTCTACGCCGCGCTCGCCGACGCGGGGGTCGCGCTCGGCACCACGGTCGCGATCGGGTCCTCGCCGGTCTTCGCCGGTCTGGTCGAGTGGGTCGCCGACCGTCGGCGGGCGAGCGGCCGCTGGGTCGTGGCGACCCTGGTGAGCGTCGCCGGCATGGTGCTCGTGACGCTCGCGCGCTCCGAGGCCGCCGGCTCCGGGGCGCTGCCGGTGGGGCTCGGGAGTGCGCTGCTCGCCGGGCTGACCTACGCGACGTACTCGTGGGCGGTCGCGCGCGGGATGCACGCGGCCACGCGGACCGTGCCCGTGCCGGTCCCTGCGCCGGAGCCGGCGCGCGGACCGGGCGTCGGTGACGCGCGCGGCGTCCTGGGCGCGGTGTTCGGGCTCGCGGCGCTGCCGCTGGTCGTCCTCGCCCTGGTCGCCGGTCGGGACGCGCTCGTGCTCGGGGTGAACTGGCCGGTGTTCCTCTACCTGGCGCTCGTGCCGACGGTGCTCGGGCACTCCCTGTACGCCGTCGGACTCCGGAGCGTCAGTGCCTCGGCCGCGACGCTGCTGTCCCTGTTCGAGCCGGTCGTCGCCGCGGTGCTCGCCGTGCTCGTCGTCGGGGAACACCTCGGCGGAGCCGGCTGGATGGGCGTCGCCCTCGTGATCGGCGGCCTGGCGCTGCTCGCGCTGCCGGGTGGACGCCCGGCAGCGCGGGAGCGATCGGTCCGGGTCAGTTCCCGGTGATCTGGTCGCGCACCTTGCGCCGGAGCACCTTGCCGATCATCGAGCGCGGCAGGTCCTCGACCACGACGATCCGTCGCGGCACCTTGTAGGCCGCGAGCTGGTCGCGGGACCACGCGCGGAGCGCCTCGGCGTCGAACGTCCTCGGGTCCTTCGGCACGACGGCCGCGACGACCTGCTCGTTGCCGCCCTGCGTGATGCCGACGACCGCGACCTCGCGCACGCTCGGGTGCTTGAGCAGTGCGTCCTCGACCTCGGACGGGGACACGTTGAACCCACCGGTGATGATGAGTTCCTTGAGCCGGTCGACGATGCTGACGAAGCCGTCGGCGTCGATCGACACCACGTCACCGGTGCGGAACCAGCCGTCCGGGGTGAAGACCTCGTCGGTCGCCTCGGCCTTGCCCCAGTACCCGCGGAACACCTGCGGGCCCTTCACCTGGAGCTCGCCGGCCTCGCCCGTGCCGAGCACCTTCGTCGGGTCGTCCGGGTCGACCACACGCGCCTCGGTCGACGAGAGCGGGAGGCCGATCGCGCCGAGTCGCCGCTCCGGGGAGACCGGGTTCGCCATCAGCACGGGCGAGCACTCGGACAGGCCGTAGCCCTCGACGAGGTACCCGCCGGTGCGGGCCTCCCACGGCTCGACGACGTCCTGCGACAGCGGCATCGCGCCGGAGATGCCGATCTCGATGCCCTGCAGCGACACCTTCGCCGAGTCGGCGGCGTGCTGCAGGCGGGTGTAGATCGGCGGCACGGCGGGCAGGAACGTCGGCGGGTGCTTCTTCATCGCCTTGAGGACGAGGGCCGGGTCGAACGCCGGGAAGAGCACCAGGCGCGAGGCCATGCTCATCGCGAAGGTCAGGCAGAGCGTCAGGCCGTAGGCGTGGAACATCGGCAGCACCGCGTACACGGTGTTGTCGCCGCGGCGGATCTGCGGCACCCACGCGCGTGACTGCGCGGCGTTCGCGAGCAGGTTCCGGTGACTGAGCACCGCGCCCTTCGGCACCCCGGTGGTGCCGGACGTGTACTGGATGAGCGCGACGTCGCTCGTCGCCGGACGCGGGTGCCGCTTCGACAGCTTCCGCGTCGACACCAGGTCGTCCCACTTCGTCGTGCCGCGCACGCTCGTGGTCAGCTTCGCGCGGGACTCCCGCGCCTTCGCGACCGGCAGCGCCAGGGCGAGGCGCGTCGTGCGGGGCATCGCACGGGTCAGGTCGACCGAGACGATCGCGTCCACCGCGACGTCTGCGGGGAAGTCCTGCAGCGTGGCGACCGACTTGTCCCACGCGATCGCGACCTTCGCGCCGTGGTCCTCGAACTGGTGCCGGAGCTCGCGGGCCGTGTAGAGCGGGTTGTGCTCGACGACGATCGCACCGAGCCGGAGCACCGCGTAGAAGGCCACCACGTGCTGCGGGCAGTTCGGCAGCACGATGGCCACCCGGTCGCCGGCCGTCAGGCCGAGCTTCCGCAGTCCGTTCGCGGCGCGCAGGATCTGCTCCTGCAGGTCCGCGTAGGTGGTGGTCCGGCCGAAGAACTCGAGCGCCACCTTCCCCGGGAACCGTGCCGCGGACTGCTCCACGATGTCGGCGAGGGAGCCCGTGGGCTCCTCGATGTCGTGCGGGACCCCCGGGGCGTACGAGGCAAGCCAGGGACGAGGCGTGTCGATGCTCACCCGGCCAACCTACCGGCGGGGTGCTGCCGACGGTCAGTGCTGACTGTCAGGGGCGCGACGGACGATGGGTGCATGCCTTCCGTGTCCGACGCGTTCCGCACCCGCCTCAACGACACCTTCACCAACGGCGCCACCGAACGACCCGAGTGGATCGACGCCCTCGAGCAGGGCTCCGACGCCGGGTTCTTCGGGCCGGGCTCCGCCACCTGGGCGGTGCACGGCGGCAACCACACCGTGCTCGCGGGCGTCCGCGCGCTCCTCGTGCAGGCGCTGCACCCCGGTGCGCTCGCCGGCGTCGCCGACCACTCCCGCTACCGCGAGGACCCGTTCGGACGGCTCGCCGGCACCATCCGCTGGATCTACACGGTCTCGCACGGCGACACCGAACAGGCCACGCACGCCAGCCAGTGGGTGCGGAAGCTGCACGAGCGGGTGGTCGGGGAGTACGTCGACGGGCACGGGGTCACCCGGCCGTACGCCGCGAACGACCCGGACCTGGCCCGCTGGGTGCACCTCGCGTTCACCGACGCGTTCCTCCGCAGCGCGCAGGTCTGGGGAGCGCCGATCCCAGGCGGGGCCGACGCCTACGTCCGCGAGTGGGCGATCGCCGGACGCCTGATGGGCGTCGACGACGCACCGGAGTCCGAGTCCGAGCTCCGCGCGCAGATGAACGGGTACCTCGACCGCGGCGAACTCAAGGCCGACGCCCGCACCCACGACGTGGTCCGGTTCATCAAGGACCCGCCGCTCGCGCGGCTGCTGCGTCCCGGTTACCGCGCGCTCTTCGACGGTGCGGTCCTGTCGCTCGACCCGCGGCACCGCTCGATGCTCGGCCTGCGGACGCCGGCCGTCGGCCCGGTGGCCCTGCCCGTCCGTCAGGTCGCGGGCGTGGTGCTCGACGGGATCGGCGCGGTGCTCGGCAACACCCCCGGATCGGAGCGCGCAGCGCTCGTCCGCATCGCCCGCCTGCAGGGCGCGTCCGACGCGACCGACTGACGGACAGGAGGCACGGTGCCAGCCGACACCGTGCCTCCTGTCCGCCCCGTGGTGCGTCAGAAACCGGACGGCACCCGCGGCGTGTAGGCGGACTCGAGTCGCGACACCTCGTCCGGGGTGAGCTCGATCGCGGTCGCGGCGACCGCGTCGTCGATGTGGTGCTCCTTGGTCGCGCCGATGATCGGTGCGCTGACCGCGGGCTTCCCGGCGACCCACGCGAGGGCGATCTGCGCCATGCTCGCGCCGCGCGCCTCGGCGACCTGCTGCACCGCGTCGACGATCGCGCGGTTCGCGGCCTCGTCCTGGCGGTAGAGCGTCTTGCCGAACTCGTCGGTGTCGGCGCGGCTGCCGGAGCCCTGCGCGTCCCAGGGGCGGGTGACGCGACCGCGGGCGAGCGGGCTCCACGGGATCACGCCGACACCCGTCGCCTGCGCGAACGGGTGCATCTCGCGCTCCTCCTCGCGCTCGAGCAGGTTGTACTGGTCCTGCATGCTGACGAACCTCGTCCAGCCGTGGCGCTCCGCGACGTGCTGCATCTGCGCGAACTGCCACGTCCACATGCTGCTCGCGCCGAGGTAGCGCGCCTTCCCGGCCTTGACGACGTCGTGCAGTGCCTCCATCGTCTCCTCGATCGGCGTGTGCGGGTCGAAGCGGTGGATCTGGTACAGGTCCACGTAGTCCGTGCCGAGGCGGGTGAGCGAGGCGTCGATCTCGTGCATGATCGCGGCGCGTGACAGCCCGGCGCCGTTCGGGCCGGGGCGCATGCGGTTGAAGACCTTGGTGAAGACCTGGACCTCCTCACGCGGGGCGATCTCCTTGAGGAGCGCGCCGGTGATCTCCTCGCTCGAGCCCGCGGAGTACACGTTGGCGGTGTCGAACGCGGTGATGCCGGCTTCGTACGCGCGGCGGACGAAGGGCCTGGCGTCGTCGATGTCGACGCTCCACGGGTGCGCGCCCTGGTCCGGCCGGCCGTACGACATCATGCCGAGGACGACCCCGCTGATCTCCAGGCCGGAGGCTCCGAGGCGCGTGGTCGGCACACGGGTGGTCGGGGTCGTGTCCGTGTCCGTGTCCGTGGCCGAGCGGGCGGTATGTGCTGCGTTCTGGTCGGGCTGGTCGCTCGTTCCGCCCGCTCGGCGCGAACGGGCGGAATCTGCTGCGTCCAGGTCGTCGTGGTCGTTCGTTTCGCCCGCTCGACTCGACCGGGCGGAGGCTGCATCGCTCATGCGTTCACCCTGGCATCGCGCCCTGTGACGGCGAGCAGGCGGACCTGCAGCGGAGCGTCGTCGTCGACGTCGACCGGGGCGGCGTAGAGGCCGGTCGCGGCGAGGTCCTCGATCTGCGGCTCGAAGTACTCCCACACTGCGCGGACGAGATCCTCGGGGAGCGTCTCGTTCGACCCGGTCGCCCGTGCCAGGTCCCAGGTGTGGATGGCGATGTCGCTGGTCTGTTCGGTGAGGTACTGCCGCGCGCTCACGACGTCGGTGCTCAGGTGCACGGGGACGTCAGCGGGCGAGTTCCGCCAGGCCTCGGTCGCGTCCGCCGCGTACTTCGCCCACTCGGCGGGCAGATCGGCGCCGATCGGCTCGAGGTCGGCCTCGGCCTGCGCGTAGTCGCACCCGGTCAGGAGCTTCGGGATCCACCGCTGCTCGTCGATCACGTGGGCGACGAGGTCCCGGGTGGTCCACTCGGAGTCGGGGGTGGGGGCGTCCCAGTCGGTGACGGCGTCGACGCGGCGGCCGAACTCGGCTGCTGCGAGGGCCTGCAGCGCGATCCAGTCGGTGGCCATGATGGTGCTCCTGTTCTTCGGGACGGGTCGTCGGTGGTCGGCGTCTGTCCGGTCCTGGTGGAACGGCCGGCGAGAGCGGGCGATTCCCGTCGTTCATCGGTCACGGTACGCCGGGGCGGGCGGCCGAGATGGGGTCTGGTGAACGGATGGGTTGGGGCGAACGGGCGGAATCGGCGGGGTTGGTGGTCGCTGCGGCGCACATCTCGCCCGCTCGCGCTCGGCTGCTCGTGTTCGCGCCCGACGACGCCGATGCCGACGGCCACGCCAGGCCAGGCAGGCACCAGTGGCCGGGAACGCCGAACGGCCCGGCTCCGTGGGGGAGGAGCCGGGCCGTTCGCCGGGTACTGCAGGTGTTCGGTGCCCTGGTCAGCCGCTGAGCGTCACGCGGACGAGCTGCAGCCGGACGGGGTCGAGGGTGCTCAGGCCGCCTGGAGGACGAACTGCACGTCGAGGTTGATGGTGACGTCGTTGCCGAGCGTGAAGCCACCGGCCTCGAGCGCAGCGTTCCAGTTCACGCCGAACTCGGTGCGGTCGATCTTGGTCGTCGCCTCGGCACCGAGCTTGACCTGGCCGTAGCCGTCGGTCGTGACGCCGCCGAACTCGGTCTTCAGGGTGACGTTCTTGGTCACGCCACGGAGCGAGAGCTCGCCGTCGATCAGCATGTCGTCGCCGTCCTCGCGGATGCCGGTCGACTTGAAGGTCATCTGCGGGTGCTCCTCGGCGAGGAAGAAGTCGCCGGTCGCGAGGTGCTGGTCGCGCTGCTGCTGCTTGGTGTTGACGCTGGCGACGTCGATCGAGGCCTCGAGCGTCGAGTCGAGGGGGTTCTCGGCCGTGACGAGCGTGGCGTCGAAGCGCTCGAACGAGCCCTTGACCTTGCTGATCGCGAGGTGGCGGACGGAGAAGGTGACCTCGGAGTGCGTGGGGTCGATCTTCCAGGTACCGGTCTGGTAGCCGGGGATGGCGGAGGCGGTGAGCGTCATGGTGACTCCTTCGAAGCGATGGTCTGCGGTTCCCGAACAGCACACACTTTTACATGCGCCTGCATCGAACCCGATGGTAGCCCATTCTGCACCCGTTTGGTTGAAGCGTCAACCAATGTTCACGAGACAGACGTGAGCCGATGCCACGGACGTGAGTCGTGCCTCCCGTCCGAACCCGTCCGCAGGAGGCGAGCCACCCGCCGGACGAACTCGTCGACCAGCGGGCCGACGTCGTCGGCGGTCGCTCGTACCAGCCACCAGTCGACGTCCTTCAGGCGTTCTCCGCGGGTGAGGTCCTTCCGGAAGGTGCGGGCGTCGGTGCGGTGCAGATCGCTCTCGTACTCGATGGCGACGCGTGCGTCCGGGTAGGCGAGGTCGACACACGCGACCCAGCGGCCGTGCTCGACGACGTCGTGGTTCCGGAGCGGTTCTGGGAGCCCTCGCCGGACGAGTGCGAGTCGGAGGCGGGTCTCGCCGGGGCTCCGCGACCCGACCCGGACGAGTTCGAGGGCTGCCCTCGCGCGCCGGGTGCCCCGCGCGCCGCGGTGTCTGCGCAGGGCTCGCCGGAGCTCGTCGACGGTGCACCAGTTCAGCCAGCCGACCAGTGCGTCGCCGACGACGACGAGCTCGTCAACCGTCAGGGCGGTGGCGAGCATCACGAAGGTGTCCTCGGGAGCGACGAGGGCGGCGGCGCCCGAGTACACCACTCGGATGCGCCCCTGCCTGGTGCGGTGGCCGATCGTCCCGCGAACCCGCAGTGCCTGGTCCGTCCCGATGGTCGTGACGTGCACGCGTCGGTCGCGTTCGAGCCGCACGGGCAGCGGGACGCCCAGCAAGTGGGCGGCGGTCGCGTGGCTGAACGCCTGATCGCGGCGCAGTCGTGGTGCGACGGCGCGTGCGAGCTCGTCGTGCGAGCGGGGTGCTGTCCAACTCCGCGTGCCGTGGAACGGTCGGACGAGGCGGCGGGAGCGCAGGACGGCTTGCGAGACGCCGCGGTGCAGGGCCTCACGGACGCGGAACGGTCGCGTCCGGAGGCTGTGGGGGAAGTGCACTGCGAAGTCCATGCCGGCAGCGTTGCCCAGCAGGCCGGGCCGTGGGCGGTCGGAGCGATCGACTGTGGATGGTCGAGCCGCGATGCGGGTTGTGGAGGAGCGGGAGCGAGGGGCTGGAGCGGGAGCGGGCGGGCGCGGCGCGGGAACGCGTGCGGCTCGCGGCACGCGAGCGGGCGGAACGGGCGGTGGACGGGAGGTGCGGGGCGCGTGTTCCGCCCGCTCGCGTCCGGCGGGCGGCGCGGACGGCGCGGGCGGCGCGAGCGACACGCGAGCGGGCGGAAACGACGTAGGACGGGAGCCGCGGGGCGCGTATTCCTCCCGCTCGCGTCCCAGGCGCCCCGCCCCGCGCCCCGCGCACCCCGCCCCGCGCGCCCCGCCCCGCGCACCCCGCCCCGCGCGCCCCGCCCCGCGCACCTCGCCCCGCCCCGCCCGCACCAACCAGGTACTCGCACGGCCACTCATCGCCGCCCGGGCCCCGGTAGCGTCAGGACCATGGAATTCAGGTACCTGGGCAACTCCGGACTCAAGATCTCCGAGATCACCTACGGCAACTGGCTGACGCACGGCTCGCAGGTCGAGAACGACGTCGCGACCCAGTGCGTCCGCGCCGCCCTCGAGGCCGGCATCACCACGTTCGACACCGCCGACACGTACGCCAACACCGCCGCCGAGACCGTGCTCGGCGAGGCGCTGAAGAGCGAGCGCCGCCAGTCGCTCGAGATCTTCACGAAGGTCTACTGGCCGACCGGGCCGAAGGGGCACAACGACGTCGGCCTCTCCCGCAAGCACATCATGGAGTCGATCGACGGCTCGCTCGAGCGCCTCCAGACCGACTACGTCGACCTCTACCAGGCACACCGCTACGACCACGAGACCCCGCTCGAGGAGACCATGCAGGCCTTCGCGGACGTCGTCCGCCAGGGCAAGGCGCTCTACATCGGCGTCAGCGAGTGGAACGCCGAGCAGATCCGCGCCGGCGCCGCACTGGCGAAGGAGCTCGGGTTCCAGCTCATCTCGAACCAGCCGCAGTACTCGATGCTGTGGCGCGTCATCGAGGGAGAGGTCGTGCCCGCCTCGAAGCAGCTCGGCCTCAGCCAGATCGTCTGGTCGCCGATCGCCCAGGGCGTGCTGACGGGCAAGTACAAGCCGGGCCAGCCGGCCCCCGAGGGCTCCCGCGCCACCGACGAGAAGGGCGGCGCGGACATGATCAAGCGGTTCATGCGGGACGAGGTCCTCGAGGCCGTACAGCGCCTGCAGCCGGTCGCCGACCAGGCCGGCCTGACGCTCGCCCAGCTCGCGATCGCGTGGACGCTGCAGAACCCGAACGTGGCCTCCGCGATCGTCGGTGCGTCCCGCCCGGAGCAGGTCACGGACAACGTCAAGGCAGCGGGCGTCACCCTCGACGCCGACGCGCTCGCCGCGATCGACGACGCGCTCGGCGACATCCCGGAACGCGACGCGAGCAAGACGGTCAGCCCGGAGCGGCGCCCCGCGTAACGCGCGACGGACCGACGGACGGGAGGCACGGTGCCGGCTGGCACCGTGCCTCCCGTCCGTCGTCCCGTCACCACACAGCGCTCGCGACCGTCCAGACGGACGGGGGATCTGACCCCTGATCAGCCGAAACGCTGACGGATGTTCACTGATGAACAGCAGGTGTCGCGGAACTGGCAGGGTCCTGGCAGACCGTGTACCCCACCCAAACCACCCCGTCGCGTGCCCCCGAAGAGGGGGCATGACCCGAACCGACACCCCCGTTCTGGTGCCACCCGGCATCGGGCCGGTGCCGACCCCCGTTGCAGTTCCCGCCGCACGCGCCGCCCACCCAGCGGCATCCGCCGGCCCTGCGGTGACCGTGGCTCGGCGGGCGCTCGCCTCCCGCCTGCGCGCCACGGCGACGCAGCTCGCCTCGTTCGGCGCCATCGGCGCCGTCTGCTTCGTGATCGACCTCGGCGTCTACAACCTGCTGCGCGCGACCGTCCTGACCGACGGTCCGATCGCCGCCAAGATCGTCTCCGCCGTCGTCGCCACCGCGGTCGCGTGGCTCGCGAACCGCTCCATCACGTTCCGCTCGCAGCGGCAGGTCGGCCGGAAGGAGACCCTCCGCGAGGGACTCCTCTTCGCCGTCACGAACGTCGTCGGCCTCGGCATCGCCGCAGCCTGCCTGTTCGTCTCGCACTACGTCCTCGGCTTCACCTCGACCCTCGCCGACAACGTCGCCGGCAACGGGGTGGGCCTCGTCCTCGGCACCGTCTTCCGGTTCGTCGCGTACAAGGCCCTCGTCTTCCGTTCCACCGACGCTCACGCGAAGGAGCACGCCGCATGACCATCACCGCCACGCTGCTGACGGCCGCCGGGCCGCTGCTGCAGCCGAACGAGGGGACCGGGCCCGCAGGGAACCTCCCGAACCGTGGGACCACGGACGTCCCGACGGGAGGCTCGGGGCAGGCCCCGCAGGTCGCCTGGTCGCTGGGTGAGTGGATCGGGTACTCCGTGCTCATCGCCGTCTCCGTGCTGCTCACGGTGATCGCACTCACCACTCTGTGGTGGATGCTCCACGCATGGCGGTCACGAGACGCCCTGAAGTCGACGAGCTTCAGCCAGACACCGTTGCCCGCGGCGCACCGCTTCACGCTCCTCGTGCCCGGGCGGCACGAGCAGGACGTGATGGGCCAGACGCTCGACATGCTCGCCACGCAGGACCACCCGGACTTCGAGATCATCGCGATCGTCGGCGAGGACGACCCGGAGACCGACGCGGTCGTCCGGGCCGCCGCGGCCCGCCACCCGTCCCTCATCAAGGTGGTCGTGGACGACACGGCGCCGAAGAACAAGCCGAAGGCGATGAACCTCGCCCTGCAGTACGCGACGGGCGACATCGTGGGCGTGTTCGACGCCGAGGACGAGGTCTACCCGCGCCTGTTGAGCCTCGTCGACTCGCGGTTCCAGGAGACCGGTGCCGACGTCGTACAGGGCGGTGTGCAGCTCATGAACTTCCGGTCGAGCTGGTGGGCGCTCCGCAACGTGCTCGAGTACTACTTCTGGTTCCGGTCCCGCCTGCACTTCCACGCCGGTTCGAAGTTCATCCCGCTCGGCGGCAACACCGTGTTCGTGACGAAGGAACGCCTCGACTGGTCGAACGGCTGGGACGCACACTGCCTTGCAGAGGACTGCGAGCTGGGTGTGCGGCTGTCCGCCGACGGCGCGAAGGTCGTCGTCGCCTACAGCCCTGAAGCCGTCACCCGCGAGGAGACCCCGCCCACGTTCGCGTCCCTGCTCAAGCAGCGGACCCGGTGGAACCAGGGGTTCCTCCAGGTGCTCGGGAAGGGGGAGTGGAGGAAGCTGCCCTCGTTCCGTCAGCGGTTCTTCGCGCGGTACATGCTGACGATGCCCTTCGTCCAGGCCGCGACCGGCCTGCTGATCCCGCTGAGCGCCCTGATGATCCTCTTCGTCAAGGTGCCCACCGCGATCGCGCTCATGACGTTCATCCCCGTGGCGCCGACGCTCATGCTGCTCGCCGTCGAGGTCGTCGGGCTGAACGAGTTCGGCCGGCTGTACCAGGAGAAGGTCCGGGCGCGTGACTACGTGTTCCTCGTGCTCGGGCTCGTGCCGTACCAGGTGTTCCTCGCCGCGGCTGCGGTCCGGGCGGTCGTCCGGCACGTCAAGGGCCAGAACGGCTGGGAGAAGACCGAGCACACCGGCCAGCACCGCACGGGAGCCGTGCAGCAGGAGGTCGTCGGGTTCGCGAACGCCGTGACCACCGACGCCGGGACCCGCGAACTCGCCGGTTCGACCGCAGGAGGTGGCCGATGAGCGCCAGCATCACCCACACCACCGGGATCCCGGTCCGGGGGGCTGCATCGTTCTCCGGCGTCCGCGGGTGGTTCCGGGTCCATGCAGCCAGCCTCGGCTGGCTCGTGCCGGTCCTCGCCGTCACCGTCGTCGTGCAGGCGTGGAACATGGCCGGCACGCCGCAGCGCATCGACGACGAGGGCACCTACACGGCGCAGGCCTGGGCGATCGGGCACCTCGGCGAGCTCACCCACTACACGTACTGGTACGACCACCCGCCGCTCGGGTGGATCCAGATCGCCGGGTACACCGCGTTGACGGGCGCCTTCGCCCGCTACCCGTTCGCCGTCGAGGCCGGCCGCGAGGCGATGGTCTTCTTCGCCGCCGTGTCGAGCCTCCTGCTCTTCGTCCTCGCTCGCCGACTCGGCGCTGGTCGGGCGACCGCGGCCGCGGCAGGGCTCGTGTTCGCGCTCTCCCCGCTGGCCCTGCAGTACCACCGCACGGTCTACATCGACAACGTGGCGACGCCGTGGCTCCTCGCCGCGTTCGTCCTCGTGCTCAGCCGGCGTCAGCAGCTCGCCGGGTTCGCCGGGGCGGCAGCCTGCCTGGGCGTGGCCGTGCTCTCGAAGGAGACCTACCTGCTCGCGCTGCCGTTCCTCGTCTGGATCGCCGTGCGTCGGGCCGACCGCAGCACACGCCGGTACACGCTGAGCGTGGCCGGCGCGGTCCTGGTCGTGATCGGTGGAGGGTACCTGTTGCTCGCCGCGGTCAAGGGCGAACTCCTGCCCGGCAGCGGCCGGGTGAGCCTCCTCCAGGGCATCACCTACCAGCTCGGATCCCGTGCCGCGTCCGGCTCCGTCTTCGACGCGGGGAGCCTGGCGAACCAGGCGGCGTCCCAGTGGTGGGCGCTCGACCCCGTGTTCATCGTGCTCGGCACGGTCGCGGCGGTCGTCGGGCTCTTCCTGCGTCGGGTCCGACCGATCGCGGCGATGCTGGTGTTCCTGCTCGCGATGATGTTCCGTCCGAACGGGTACCTGCCGGTGCCCTACGTCATCGTGCTCGTCCCGTTCGCGGCGCTGCTCGTGGCGTACACGGCCGAGCGGGCGGTCCTCGCCGTCGCGGGGCGGACACGCAGCCGCGCGGGGAGCCGGATCGGCGGCGTCGCACGACGCGGGCTGGGGGCTGCCTGGGTCGCCGTCACCGCGACCGCGCTCGCCGTGGCCGTCCCCCTCTGGGGCGTCCAGCTCCGCGGGTTCCTGGTCGCGGACCTGGACCGGCCGATGCAGCAGGCCGAGCAGTGGGTCGGCGACAACGTCCCGAAGTCGTCACGGCTGCTCGTGGACGACGCCATGTGGGTCGACCTGGTCCGTGACGGTTTCGCCCGCGACAACGTGATCTGGTACTACAAGCTCGACACCGACGCCGCCGTGCAGCGCCAGTCGCCGAACGGGTGGAAGGACTCGGACTACGTCGTCACGACCGACTCGATGCGCACCGGTGGCAACTCGTCGCGGGACGTCTCGCTCGCGGTCCAGAACTCGACGAGTGTCGCAAGCTTCGGCACCGGTGACCAGCGAGTGGACGTCCGTCGCATCCACGCAGCGGGGACGACCGCCGCGGACGAGGCCATCACCGCCGCCACGAACGGGCGGAAGACGATGGGCACCGAGCTGGCACAGAACCCGGCGCTCCGTGCCGACGCCGGCACGAGGTCCCAGTTCCGCGCCGGTCAGGTCGACTCCCGTGCGATGCTCGCCCTCGGGCAGGTCCTAGCCGACCAGGACGTCCGCGTCGACCGTTTCACGTCCCTGACCGGCGAGGAGGGGCAGCCGTTCCGACGGGTTGTCCTGCACACGAGCAGCGGCGAGACCGCCGTCCGGGTCGCAGACACCTTCGCGGCGATGAGCGAAGCGATCCGACCGGCGGACATCGAACGGGACGGCAGCCGGGTCGTCGTGACCTACGCCCCCGCCGACCCGACCACGACGCCGACCACGGCGTCCTGAGGCCGCTGGCTGCGTGCCCACCCACGTGACGAGCAACGGCCGCGAGCGGGCGGCAACGGCCGTACTGGGCACGAGGAGCGAGCAGGTTCCGCCCGCTCGCTCGCTGGCCCCGACCCGGAAGCCCGACCCGAAGTCCCGACCGGAGACACCGAACCCGATCCCGGAACCCGACCCCGAGGAGCACCACGATGCACACCACCGACACCACCGACACCACCGACACCACCGACACCACCGACACCACCGACACCACCGGAACCACGAACACCCGCGTCGCGGCGCGGCATGCCCTGTCGCGTCGCGCAGCCCGCCGCCCGCTCGTCGTCGGCGGCGTCGCTGCCGCCCTCGTCGCCGCTGCCGTCGGGCTCACCGTTCCGCAGACGGCGACCGCGGCGACGTCCGGCGACGAGGGCTGGCTGCGCGTCGGTCACCTGTCCCCGGACACCAAGGGGGTCGACGTCGAGCTCACCAGTCTGTCCGGCGGCAAGAAGGTCTTCGAGCTCGACGACGTGACCTACGGCCAGGTCAGCCCGTACCAGGAGCTCCCGGTCGGGACCTACGTGCTGTCCATGCGCGCTGCCGACGACCCGGACTCCACGCCGGTCATCTCGACCGACGTGCAGGTGCAGCAGGGCGACGCGAACACCGTCGTCGCCTACGGCAAGAACGACGACCTCAAGACGACCGCGTTCACCGACGACCTGCAGCAGCCGGGCGACGGCAAGGCGAAGCTGCGGCTCGTGCAGGCGGCGACCACCGCGAAGGAGGTCGACGTCAGCACCGCCGACGGCACCACCGTCGCGCAGGACGCCGCGTTCGGGACCGCGACCCGGTACGCGACCGTCGGCGCGGGGAAGTGGCGGCTCGACGTCTCCGGCGACGGGCAGCGTGGGACCGCTGACGTCGACCTCGCGGGCAACACCGTGTCGACGCTGTTCGTCCTCGACGACAGCAAGGGGGACCTCACCGTCGTCCCGGTGACCGACGCCGCAGCCACGGCGGCCACCCCGTCGGGCGGCGTCCAGACCGGCGGCGGTGGCTCCGCCGCAGGACGTCCCGTCACCGAGTTCACGCACGCGGTCGTCGCGGCGTTCCGCTCGCTCTTCCGCTGACGGGCAGGAGGCGCGGTGCACGTGAGCGGGTCCGCCCACGGGCGCCGCGCCTCCGCCACGACCGTCCCCGACCACCGGAGAGGTACAGCCGGCATGACCCGCAAGACCTGGATACCCATCGCCGCCGCGGCGACGCTCGTCGTCGCCGTCGGCGCCGCGCTCGTCGCCGTCCGCCCGTGGAGCGCGACGGCGCCGCAGGCCTCGATCACCTCGAACGCCACCTCGACGTCCGCTCCGGACGTCGACCGGAGCGCCGCGCAGTTGCGCTCCGACTTCATCGACCGCTACGTGCGCGACGGCCGGGTCGTCCGGACCGACCAGGGCGGCGACACCGTGAGCGAGGGGCAGGCCTACGGCCTGCTCGTCGCCTACGCGAGCGACGACCGGAAGACCTTCGGCGAGGTCTGGTCGTGGACGGAACGCCACCTGCTGACGGACGACCACCTGCTGGCGTGGCGGTGGACACCAGGAGCGGGCGTCGCGGATGACCAGTCCGCGAGCGACGCCGACCTCGACGCGGCCCGCGCCCTCGTGCTCGCGGGAGAGCGATGGGACGACGCGCGGTACACCGAGGCGGGGAAGACCCTCGCCGCGGCGATCCTCGACCACGAGACCGCCGAGACCGACCTCGGCACGATCCTGTTGCCAGGGCCGTGGGCCGACCGGGAGCCCTACCGCTACAACGCGTCGTACGCATCGCCGGCGGCGTTCCGCGTCCTGGAGCGTGCGACCGGTGACCGACGTTGGGCAGCGCTCGCGGACGGGTCCCGCGCCGCGACCGCCGCGGTCCTCCGGGCCAGCGCCCTTCCGAGCGACTGGTCTCAGGTGCACGCCGACGGTGCAGTCGACCCGATGCCGGCGTCCGGCGACCAGGGACCGGTCGTCTACGGGTGGGACGCGATGCGACTCCCGCTCCGTTGGGCCGAGGCCTGCTCCGCACCGGACCGGGCCCTCGCCGGGCAACTCGCGCCCACGCTGCGGCGCAGCACGACGCTCGCGGCGCAGCTCGACCTCGGCGGCACAGCCGTGACCACGGACACCAGTGCGCTCGCCTACGCCGCCCGGGCGGCCGCCGAGCAGGCGGACGGTTCGTCGTCGGCGGTGACCGCGGACCTGCGTCGGAGCGACCGGACGTCGGCGACGACCCGGACGTACTACGGCGACGCCTGGGCGGCGCTCGGCGCGACGATGCTCACGTCGGACGTCCTCGGCGGGTGCGCGGTCGGTCCCCGGAGCGACTCGTGAGCGGACGCCGGGCCGCTGCGCCGCGTCGCGAGCACCCGACCACCGTGGTGCGCGGGCGACGTCGAGCGAGCGGGCGTCGCGGGGTGGTCGTCGCCGGAGCGGTCGCGGCCGTGCTCGTCGTCGGCGGCATCGCCGGGGTGGCCGTCGCAGCGACCGGCGCCGGCGGCGCTGCGACCGGCCGTGCCGCGGGGACCAGCGCGTCGGCGTCGACCGATCCCGGCGCCGCGAGGAACGGGTCCGGCGGGAGCGACACGTCCGGGTTCCAGGACCCGGCCGCACCGGCGGCGCGGTCGAACGCGACGCCGGTCCGTGTGGAGATCCCGGCGATCGGCGTCTCCTCGGGGCTGGAGGACCTCGGCCGCGGTCCCGCCGGCGAGCTGGACCCGCCGAAGGACTGGGACAGTGCCGGCTGGTTCTCCGGTGGGATCGTCCCCGGGCAGGTCGGTCCCGCGGTCATCGCGGGCCACGTCGACAGCCCGACCAGCGCCGCCGTGTTCTACCGTCTCGACGAACTCGTGCCCGGTGACCAGGTGCAGGTCGGGATGTCCGACGGGACCACCCGTACGTTCACCGTCGAGCGGTCCGAGCGTGCGGCGAAGTCCGCCTTCCCGACGAGCGACGTCTACGGCAGTGCGCCGACGCCCCAACTCCGGCTGATCACGTGCGACGGCACCTTCGACACCGCGACCGGCCACTACACGGACAATCTGATCGTGTTCGCAGACCTGTCGTCAGGATAGGCCCGACGCGCTTCGGTATCGTCTGACCCGACCCGCAAGGAGCACCATGAGCAAGTCCCTGGTCATCATCCCGACCTACGACGAGGCGGAGAACGTCCGTCCGATCGTCGCGCGCACCCTCGCCGCGACCGACGACAGCGTGCACGTGCTGGTCGTCGACGACAACTCCCCGGACGGCACCGGCGACATCGCCGACGCGATCGCCCGTGAGACCGACCGGGTGCACGTGATGCACCGCACGGTCAAGGACGGCCTCGGCGGCGCGTACCTCGCGGGGTTCGCCTGGGGTCTGGAGCACGGGTACGACAAGCTCGTCGAGATGGACGCCGACGGCTCGCACCACCCGGAGTACCTCCCGTGGATGCTCGAGCTCGCCGACTCGAACGACCTGGTCCTCGGTTCCCGTTGGATCAAGGGCGGTGAGGTCGAGAACTGGCCCTGGTACCGCGAGCTGCTGTCCCGCGGCGGGAACCTGTACACCCGGATGGCGCTCGGCATCGCCGTGCGGGACGCGACGGGCGGCTTCCGGGTCTTCACCTCGTCGGCGTTCGAACGGATCGACCTGGCCGGTGTCGCCTCGAAGGGCTACTGCTTCCAGGTCGACCTGTGCTGGCGCGCCCTCGAGGCCGGCCTGCGCGTCGTCGAGACGCCCATCACCTTCACCGAGCGCGAGTTCGGCGTCTCGAAGATGAGCGGCAACATCGTGCGCGAGAGCCTGACCCTCGTCACGAAGTGGGGCATCGACCGCCGGCTCCGCGAGCTCCGCTCGCTCATGCGCGATCACCGGCGGCTGCCCTCGGTGCGCCGCAACGCGCACGCGGTCGGCGACCGCACCGCCTGACGCGGCGGGTCTGCCGGACCTGCAGGACGGACGGGAGGCGCGGTGCCGGCTGGCACCGCGCCTCCCGTCCGTCCGGTGGTCGCCTCGGCGACCCCCGTCGCCTTGGTGAGCGCCGTCGCCGTGGTGACCACCGTCGCCGTGGTGACTACCGGAGCACGACGACCCCGCGGCCGTCGAAGTGGACGCGGCCGTCCTCGACCGAGGCCGACCCGAACCGGTAGAGCTCCTCGCCCGAGCTGTCCGGGACCGGCACGTCCGCGGCATCGTCGGCGAAGTGCACGACGACGTGGACGGGCGCTGCGTCAGGTCCGAGCAGCCCGCGCGTGAGCACGAGCCACCGGTCGTCCGCGTCGAAGCGGACCGCGTTCGCCTCGTAGCGGTGGTCGACGAACGCCTGCTCGGTCCGACGCAGCGCGACGAGCACCCGGTAGGCGCGGAGGATCGCCGCACCCCGCTCCGAGGTGACGTCGGCCCATTCGAGCTTGGAGTTCGTGAACGTCGTCGGGTCCTGCGGGTCGGGCACCGTCGACTCGTCCCAGCCGTGCTGCGCGAACTCCTTGATGCGTCCCTCGGCCGTCACCTTGCCGAGTTCGGGCTCCGGGTGCGAGGTGAAGAACTGCCACGGCGTCGTCGCAGCGAACTCCTCGCCCATGAACAGCATGGGCGTGAACGGCCCGAGCAGGGTCAGCGCGGCCGCGATGACGAGCGACTCGTCGTCGAGGGTCGCGGCGAGCCGGTCACCTGCGGCCCGGTTGCCGATCTGGTCGTGGTTCTGGTTCGCGACGACGAGGGCGGTCGCGGGCGAGGTCCCGCGGTCGATCGGTCGACCGTGCCGCTTCCCGCGGAACGACGACCACGTACCGTCGTGGAAGAACCCGTGGTCCAGGACCTTCGCGAGCGCCGACAGCGGGGCGAAGTCGGCGTAGTAGCCGTTCGTCTCCCCGGTCACCGCCACGTGCACGGCGTGGTGGAAGTCGTCGGACCACTGACCGGTGAGGCCGTACCCGCCGGCTTCCTGCGGGCGGAACATGACCGGGTCGTTGAGGTCCGACTCCGCGATGAGCGACAGCGGGCGTCCGACGGACTGCGCGTACGCCTCGGTCTCGGAGGCCATCGCCTGCAGGACGTGGGGCCGGGTGGTGTCGCGGATGGCGTGCACCGCGTCGAGGCGGAGCCCGTCGACGTGGTGGTCGCGGAACCACATGCGCACGTTGTCGAGCACGTACCGGCGGACCTCGGGGTCCTCGACGTTGACCGAGTCACCCCACGTGTTGCCGAGCCCCTGGAGCAGGTACGGCCCGTACAGCGGCAGGTAGTTCCCGCTGGGCCCGAGGTGGTTGTACACGACGTCCTGGATGACGCCGAGGCCGAGCGCGTGCGCCGTGTCGACGAACCGGTCGTAGGCGTCGGGACCACCGTAGGGGTGGTGCACGGCGAACCAGCCGACACCGTCGTAGCCCCAGTTCCACTCGCCGTTCACCGCGTTGACGGGGAGCAGCTCGACGAACTCCACCCCGAGCTCGACGAGGTGGTCGAGCTTGGCGGCCGCGGCGTCGAGCGTGCCCTCGGGGGTGAAGGTGCCGACGTGCATCTCGTAGATCACGGCCCCACGGGCGGGCCGACCGGTCCACGACTCGTCGGTCCAGGCGAAGCGCTCGGGGTCCACGACCTCGGACGGGCCGTGCACGCCCTCGGGCTGGTACCGGCTGCGCGGATCGGGTCGGACGGAGTCGTCGTCGTCGATGCGGAAGCCGTAGCGCGCGCCGACGACGGGGACGACGTCGTCGGTCGCCCACCAGTCGTCGTCGCCGCGGGTCATGGCGTACTCGGTGCCGTCGACGACCAGGCGCACGCGCTCGGGGTTCGGCGCCCAGACGGCGTAGCGGGCGGGAACGGTCATGCGTGACCCTCCAGGATCTCGATCTCGGCCTGCTGGTCGGAGACCGCAGCGGTGTTGTTCGTGCTCGTGCCGGACGTCACCGGTGCGGCGTCGTGCTCGGATCCGGTGGGGTCGGCGTCCGCGACGTCCGCCGGGACGAGCAGGGCGACGGGCAGGTCGGCGAGCAGCGCCGACAGGGCGATGCCGCGGGACGCCGGGAAGCGACGACCGGTCAGCAGGTCGACCCGGTCGGCCGGCACCGGGTGGACGAGCGTGTCGCCCCACCCGCCGACGCGCTCGAGCCCGACGGGCAGCCGCGTCGCGACCGTCACGGCACCGCCGCGGTCGAACGCGAGCACGTGGTCGGCGGCGATGCCGGTGGCCTCGAGCCCGAGGTACCGGGTGAAGAGCTCGGGGTGGTCGCGTCGGACCCGCAGGGCGCGGCTCGTCACGAGGACCTTCGCCGCACCGTCCAGGCCGACCGCGGGCAGCTGCTCCGGACCGGTGCCCTCGGGGCCGTCGAGCGTCGCGAGGACGTGCCGCAGCTCCGTGTAGTCGACCGGGCGGCGGTTGTCCGGGTCGACGAGCGAGCGGTCCCACGCCTCGGTGCCCTGGTAGACGTCCGGGACGCCCGGCATCGTCAGCTGGACCAGCTTCTGCGCGAGCCCGTTCGACCAGCCGGCCGCGTCGATCGTGCGGTCGAGCTCGTCGAGCACCGCGACCACGCGCGGGTCGTCGAACGCGGCGTCCACGAGGGCGTGCATCTGCTGTTCGAAGGCCTCGTCCGGTTCGGTCCAGGTCGTGCTGTCACCGGCTTCGCGCGAGGCCTTCTCGGCGTACGCGTGCAGGCGCTCGCGGCTGGCCGGGCGGGCACCCACGATCGCCTGCCAGAGCAGGTCCGCGAACACCGCGTCGTCGAGCGGCGCGAGGGCGTTCAGCTGCTCGAGGGCGCTCGACCACTCCGACCCGAGCTCGGCGAGCACCGCGATGCGGGCGCGGGTGTCCTCGCTCCGCTTGGTGTCGTGCGTGGTCAGCGTGGTCATCGTGTGCGGCCAGCTGCCCTGACGCTCGCGCTGCGCCTGGTGGAAGTCGTCGACCGACACCGCGAACACGCTCGGGTCGCCGCCGACCTCGCTCAGGGAGCTCAGGCGCGACGTCCGGTAGAACGCGGTGTCCTCGACGCCCTTCGCCATCACCATGCCCGAGGTCTGCTGCAGGCGGAGCGCCGCGGCGTGCCCGGGGTCGACGAGCGCCGGCGCGATCCGGTCGATCACGTCGTCCAGGTCCGGCCGCGTCTCAGCCGCGCGCTCCAGGGCGTCGATCAGGTGGTGGACGCCCTCGGGCAGGTAGGTGCGGTAGACGTCGAACGATGCGACGATCTCGGCCACCGCGTCGACCACGCGCTCCTGCGGCAGGTCACCGGCCGTCGACGCGAGGAGCCGGGCGAGTCGCGCGACCTCGCTGCCGAGGATCCCGTCGGCGATGCCCCGGCGGGTGTCGTGGGTCAGCTGCTGCCAGTCGGTCGGTTCGGCACCGGACGCGGCGGTCAGCGCCTCTTCGCCCGCGGGGTCGACGAAGACGCGGTCGACGACGCCGAGCGCGTCGTAGCCGGTGGTGCCGTCGACGGGCCACGAGGACGGGAGCTGCTCGCCCGGCTCGAGGATCTTCTCGACCAGCGTGTAGGCCCCGCCGGTCAGGTCCGCGAGGTCCTGCAGGTACCCGTCCGGGTCGTACAGACCGTCCGGGTGGTCGATCCGCAGGCCGTCGACGAGCCCGTCGCGGAACCATCCGCCGATCGTGTCGTGCGACGCCGCGAACACCTCGGGCTCCTCGACGCGGATCGCCGCGAGGGTGTTCACGGCGAAGAACCGGCGGTAGTTCAGCTCGTGGTCCGCGCGCTTCCAGTGCACGAACGCGTAGTGCTGGCGGGCGTGGACGGTCTCGACGTCGTCGCCGTCCTGCACGGTTCCGGGAGCGGTCGGGTAGGCGGTCTCGCCGACGTACAGCCGACCGTCCCGCAGCTCGACGGCGTCGAGCAGGCGGTCGTCGAGCACCGGGACGCGGACCTTGCCGTCGCCGGCTTCCCAGTCGACGTCGAACGCCCACGCGACCGGGCTGACCTGGCCCTGTTCGAGCAGCGACCACCACCACGGGTTCGCCTCGGGCGTCGCGACGCCGACGTGGTTCGGGACGACGTCGACGAGCACGCCGAGTCCGGCGGCGTGGGCGGCCTCGGCGAGCCCGCGCAGCGCTGCGTCGCCGCCGCGCTCGGTGTCGACGTGGGAGTGGTCGACGACGTCGTAGCCGTGCTGCGAACCGGGCTCTGCCTGGAGCACGGGGGAGAGGTACACCCAGTCGGCGCCGAGGTCGCGGATGTGCTCGACCACGTCCTGCGCCCGGGTGAGGTCGAAGTCGGGGGTGACCTGCAGTCGGTAGGTGGACGTGGGGACGCGTCTGGCGGTCACCTGGTGGCTCCTGTGCTGTCGGGTTCGGGAGTGGCGCTGTCGTCGGCCGGCTCGGAGCTCGCCGGCTCGGAGCTCGACGGGTCCGTGCCCGCCGGGTCCGTCGCCGAGGTGGCGGGCGAGGCCGCGGGGTTGGTCGGCGTGGACGGCTTCGCGTCCGTGGCGGCGTCGACCGGGGCCGTCGTCACCTCGTGGTCGGGCTCGGCGCGGAGCACGATCATCGACCGTGCGGGAACGTCGAGCGGCGTCCCGGCGTCGAGGACCTCGTCGCGGGCACCCGGGTCGGCGGTGTCGATCCGCACGGTCCAGCCCGGCGAGTACTCCTCCGGGGGCAGGGTGAACGTCACCACGTCGTCGTGTGCGTTGTAGTACGTCAGGAACGCCACGTCGGTGACGCGCTCGCCCCAGCGGTCACGCCCGCGGATGCCCTCGCCGTTCAGGTACATCCCGACGCTCTTCCCGAAGCCGGAGTCCCAGTCCTCGGGGTCCATGGCGTCACCGGAGGGCGTCAGCCACACGACGTCGGGGAGCGGTTCGCCCTCGCCCCGGCGGACCGGACGGCCGTTGAAGTACCGCGTGCGGCGGAACGTCGGGTGGTCGTGGCGGAGCTTCACGACGTCGGCGGTGAACTGGATGAGCTCGTCGTCGGCGTGCTCCCAGTCGATCCAGCTGATCGGCGAGTCCTGGGCGTAGACGTTGTTGTTGCCGCCCTGGGTCCGCCCGAGCTCGTCACCGTGCGTGATCATCGGCACGCCCTGGCTGAGGAGCAGCGTCGCGAGGAAGTTCCGGCGTCGCTGCAGCCGGAGTGCGTTCACCGCGGGGTCGTCGGTCGGCCCCTCGGCGCCGGAGTTCCACGAGCGGTTGTGGCTCTCGCCGTCGTTGTTGTCCTCGCCGTTGGCCTCGTTGTGCTTCTCGTTGTAGGCGACGAGGTCGTACAGCGTGAAGCCGTCGTGCGCGGTGATGAAGTTGATGCTCGCCTTGGGGGTGCGGCCGTCGTGCTCGTACAGGTCGGCCGACCCGGAGATACGGGACGCGAACTCGCCGAGCGTCGACGGCTCGCCGCGCCAGAAGTCGCGCACGGTGTCGCGGTACTTGCCGTTCCACTCCGACCACTGCGGCGGGAAGTTGCCGACCTGGTAGCCGCCGGGACCGACGTCCCACGGTTCCGCGATGAGCTTGACCTGCGACACGATCGGGTCCTGCTGGACCAGTTCGAAGAAGGCTGCCAGGCGGTCGACCTCGTAGAACTCCCGCGCCAGGGCCGCCGCGAGGTCGAAGCGGAACCCGTCCACGTGCATCTCGGTCACCCAGTACCGCAGCGAGTCCATGATCAGCTGCAGCGAGTGCGGGTGACCCACGTTGAGCGAGTTGCCGGTGCCCGTGGTGTCCATGTAGTACCGCTTGTCGTCGTCGACCAGGCGGTAGTACGCGGCGTTGTCGATGCCGCGGAAGGACAGCGTGGGACCGAGGTGGTTGCCCTCGGCGGTGTGGTTGTAGACGACGTCGAGCACGACCTCGATCCCCGCACGGTGCAGCTCGCGCACCATCGCCTTGAACTCCTGCACCTGCTGCCCGCGGTCGCCGGACGACGAGTAGTGCGAGTGCGGCGCGAAGAACCCGATGGTGTTGTAGCCCCAGTAGTTCGACAGCCCCTTCTCCTGCAGGGTCGAGTCGTTCACGAACTGGTGCACCGGCATGAGCTCGAGGGTCGTGACGCCCAGTCGCTTGAGGTGCTCGATGACCGCCGGGTGCGCGACGCCGGCGTAGGTGCCGCGCTGATCCTCCGGGACGTCGGGGTGTGTCTCGGTGAGGCCCTTGACGTGCGCCTCGTAGATGACGGTCTCGCCGTACGGGATGCCCGGCGAGCGGTCGCCCTGCCAGTCGAAGAAGGGGTTGATGACGACCCCCTTCATCATGTGGGGCGCCGAGTCCTGGTCGTCGGTCGAGTCGGGGTCGCCGAAGGTGTACGAGAACAGCGCCTGGTCCCAGTCGATGTCGCCGCTGGTCGCCTTGGCGTAGGGGTCGAGGAGCAGCTTGTTCGGGTTGCCGCGCAGTCCGTGCGCCGGGTCGTACGGGGCGTGCACGCGGAAGCCGTACTCCTGCCCCGGTGCCACGTTCGGCAGGTACGCGTGCCAGACGTGCGCGTCGACCTCGACCAGGTCGACGCACTCCTCGTTCCCCGCGTCGTCGAAGAGGCACAGTTCCACGCGGTCGGCGACCTCGCTGAACAGGGCGAAGTTCGTGCCGCTGCCGTCGTAGGTCGCCCCGAGGGGGTACGGACTGCCGGGCCAGGTGTGCAAACGGTCCTCCAGGTGTGGGTGCCGCCAACGTATCGGCGCGGCCCCTCCGCGTCCGCAGACAAGCCCCAGCAGTGGACGAGGGTGACTCCGCGCGTCGCTGTGGAGGAGTGGCCGAGTAGCCTCGCGCGCATGGCCAACATCGTGAGTCAGATCGCAGACAAGGTGCGCCCGATCGGCGTCTCCACCAACTACGGCGAGCCGGTCGAGGTCGGCGACCAGACCCTCATCCCGGTGTCGCTGGGCTGGTTCGGCTTCGGCGGCGGCGGGGACGGCGACGACAACGGCGGCGGGGGTGGCGGCGGCGTGTCGATCCCCGTCGGCGCCTACGTGCGCCGTCCCGGACAGGACCTGCAGTTCGAGCCGAACCTCATCTCGCTGCTCGCGGTCAGCATCCCGACCATCTGGGTGACCGGCAAGGCGCTCGCCAAGGTGGTCCGCGCACTCAAGAAGTGACCACAGGACGGACGGGAGGATCGTGGCGACGCCGCCACGATCCTCCCGTCCGTCATCTGGTCGCCACCCGTCTAGACTGCTGCCACACACACGGGAGTCCGGGACCACCGGGCTGAGAGGGAGCGAACGGCGCTCCGACCGTCGAACCTGATCCGGGTCATGCCGGCGCAGGGAGGAGTCAGCACCATGCCTGCAACCATGCAGTCCACCGTCCCGTCCACCACCCTCCGGCGGTCGCTCCGCTGGCGCGTGGTCGACGTCGTCGTCGCCAGCGTCCTCGCGGTCGCGATCGGCGTCGTCTTCAAGCTCTGGGAGTTCGGCTACGAGCCGCTCAGCGCGGGAGCCGCCCTCGTCCTGCCGGGATCGCAGTCGCTGTTCGGCGGCGTCTGGCTGCTCGCCGGGCCGATCGTCGCGATCGTCGTGCGGAAGCCCGGAGCCGCCCTGTACGCCGAGATGGTCGCCGCCTCGGTCGAGGCGCTGCTCGGCACGCAGTGGGGGTGGCTGACGCTCGAGGCCGGTCTCGTGCAGGGCCTGGGCGCCGAGCTCGTCCTCGCGCTGTTCCTGTACCGCGTGTACCGGCTGCCGGTCGTCGTCCTCGCGGGCGCGGCCGCCGGTCTCGCGCTCGGCATCAACGACACCGTCCTGTGGTACCCGGGGCTCGACGCCGGCTTCAAGGCCGTCTACGTCGTGTGCGCCGTGGTCTCCGGTGCCGTCATCGCGGGTGCCGGGTCCTGGGCGATCGTCCGGGCGCTCGCCGCGACCGGTGTCCTGTCGCAGTTCGCGGTCGGCCGGGAGCACGCCAAGCGCACGACCCGCAGCGCAGCGTGACGGCCGTGTCCGCCGGTCGTGCGGACGCAGCGCCCGCGACCGAGGTCCCGGCGAGCACCGGACCGGCCGGCATCGTCTTCCGTGACTGGGGGTGGCGCTACGCCGCCCGCGACGAGTGGGCGGTCCGCGGGGTCCACCTCGAGGTGCGCCCGGGAGAGCGGGTCGCGGTCGTCGGACCGTCCGGCGCCGGCAAGTCGACGGTGCTGCGGGCCGTCGCGGCGGTGCTGCCCGACGAGCCGGACCCGGCCGACGACACCGCCGCGGCCGTCCAGGGCACGGTGCTCGTCGACGGTGCCGCACCGGGGACGGTCCGTGGACGGGTCGGGCTCGTCATGCAGGACCCCGAGGCGCACACCGTGATGTCGCGTGTCGGGGACGACGTCGCGTTCGGGTGCGAGAACACCGGCGTGCCGCGTGACGAGACCTGGCGGCGCGTACGGTCGGCCCTCGACGTGGTCGGCCTCGACCTGCCGCTCGACCGGTCGACGACCGCGCTGTCCGGCGGGCAGCGGCAGCGACTCGCGCTCGCGGGCGTGCTCGCGATGCGGCCGGGCGCGCTCGTGCTCGACGAGCCGTGCGCGAACCTCGACCCGGACGGCGTGCGCCAGGTGCACGACGCCGTGCGTGCGGTCCTCGACGAGACCGGTGCGACGCTGCTCGTCGTCGAGCACCGGATCGGCACCTGGCTCGACCTGGTCGACCGGCTCGTGCTGCTCGCTCCCGCCGGCGGGGTCGTCGCGGACGGCACGCCGGCCGAGGTCCTCGCCGCGCACGGTCCGGCGCTCGCGGCGGCGGGCGTGTGGGTGCCCGGGTCGGAGCCCGCTCGGGGCTCGGCTCGGCAGGCGATCCTCGCGGAGGACCGCGCGCACGCTCGGGCGCTGCTCGACGCTCGGGGACTCGCGACGGCGCGCGGTCGGGGTCACCGGGTCGGCAGCGGCATCGACCTGACGGTCCGGCGCGGGCGTGTGCTGGCGGTGACCGGGCCGAACGGCGTCGGGAAGTCGACGCTCGGCCTGACGCTCGCCGGGCTCCTCGCCCCCGACGACGGCGTCCTCGAGGCCACCCCCGCCCTGCGGCACGGCCTGGCCGGGGCGGCGCCGTCGTCCTGGTCCAGCCGGGAGCTCGCCGGCCGGATCGGGACGGTGTTCCAGGACCCCGAGCACCAGTTCGTCGCGGCCACCGTACGGCAGGAGCTCGCCGCCGGACCTCGGGCGCTCGGTCGTGCGGACGTCGAGGACCAGGTGGAGCGGGTGCTCGACGACCTCGGCTTGGCACACCTGGCCGACGCGAACCCCTTCACGCTGTCCGGTGGTGAGCAGCGACGGCTCGCGATCGGCACGGTGCTCGCGGCGGAGCCCGACGTGCTCGTGCTCGACGAGCCGACCTCCGGACAGGACCGTGCCACGTGGCAGGCCGTCGTGGACCGGCTCGGCGCGCTCGCGGACGCGGGGACGGCTGTCGTCGCCGTGACGCACGACCGTGACCTGGTGCGGGCGCTCGAAGCGGACGAGGTGGTGCTCGGCCCGGAGGGCGTGCGACCGGCCGGCCCGGGCGGTCTGCGGCCGACCGGCCCGGGGACGGCGGACGGTGTCGTCGCCGACGTGGCGGGGGATGCCCGGCCGGTCGTCCCGGGGACCGCAGCCGACGCGCGGGGGCGATCCGTGCCTCCCGTCCGGCCCCGCGGGATCCGCGGGGTGCAGCCCGTCGCGTCCCTGCTCGGGGTGCTCGCGCTCGGGCTGCTGCTCGTCCTGAGCCTGGACGTCGTGTCCGCAGCCGTCGCGCTCCTGCTCGAGGTCCTGCTGCTGCCGCTGCTCCGCATCCCCTGGCGCACGCTCCTGCTGCGGACCGCACCCCTGACTGCAGCGGTCCCGCTGACGGCCGTGAGCATCGCGCTGTACGGCCGGCCGTCCGGACGCGAGTGGTTCGACCTCGGCTTCGTGCGAGTCACCGACGGGTCGCTCGAGCTCGCCCTGGCGACCGCTCTCCGGGTGCTCGGCGTCGGACTGCCGGCGATCGCGCTGTTCGTGCGGGTCGACCCGACCGACCTCGCGGACGGGCTGGCGCAGCTCCTGCGGCTGCCCGCTCGGTTCGTGCTCGGGGCACTGGCGGCGGTGCGGATGACGACCCTGCTCGGCGGGGACTGGCGGCAGCTGCGCAGTGCCCGGCGTGCCCGCGGGTTGGCCGACACCGGGCGGCTGCGTCGGGGTGCGTCGATGGCGTTCGCGCTGCTCGTGGTCGCGCTCCGGCGGGCGACGACGCTCGCGGTGGCGATGGAGTCGCGTGGGTTCGGGGCACCGGGTCGGCGGACGTGGGCACGACCGGCGCGCTTCGGCGGCCCCGAGTGGGCGATGGTCGCGGTGCTCGTCGGGATCGGTGCGGTGTCGGTCGCGGTGGCCGTGGGCGCGGGGACGTGGCGTGTCTGACGGGGTCGCGGACGCCCTGGCGGCTGCGGCGGCCGCTGCAGCTGCAGTTGCGGGTGCTGCTCCGGGTCTCCGTGCGGCTTCCGGGCGGGGGCGGCTCGTCGTGCTGGTCGACGGGCGCTCGGGGACCGGCAAGACGACGCTCGGCGACGCCCTCGGGGACCGGCTCGGCGCCCGGGTCGTGCACCTCGACGACGTCTACCCGGGGTGGGACGGGCTCCGTGCGGCGGCTGACGCGGTGGTGACGGACGTCCTCGGCGCCCGTTCCGGCTACCGGCGGTGGGACTGGACGACGTCGACCACGGCGGGGTGGGAGTCGATCGACCCGGACGTGCCGCTCGTCGTCGAGGGGTGCGGTGCGCTGTCCCGGGCTTCGGCGCCGCTCGCGTCCTTCCGCGTCTGGCTCGAGGCGGACGACACCGTCCGGCGCGACCGGGCGATCGGCCGTGACGGCGAGGTCTTCGCCCGGGAGTGGGACCGGTGGGCAGCGCAGGAGTCGTCCTTCATCGCGGCGGAGGACCCGGCGGCGCTGGCGGACGTGGTGGTGCGGACGTAGGGGTGCCGGGTGGACCCGGGGTCGCGCCGTGTGGACTCGTGGTCGCTACGCCCACCCGAGTTCGTGCAGCCGCTCGTCGTCGATCCCGTAGAAGTGCCCGATCTCGTGCACCAGCGTCGTGTGGACCTCGTCCCGGAGTTCCTCGACGGTGTCGCACTCCAGCAGGTGCTGCTTCCGGAACACCACGATCCGGTCCGGGAGCTCGCCGAAGCCGTACTGGCCACGCTCGGTCGCGGCGACCCCGTCGTAGACGCCGAACAGGTCGGAACCGTCCTCGGGCTCGTCCTCGACGACGAAGACGACGTTGTCGAGTCCGGCAACCATCTCGTCGGGCAGCCGGTCGAGCTCGTCGGTCACGAGCTCCTCGAACGCGTCGGCGGACATCTCCATCACGGGCACGATCGTGGCACAGCGGACTGTCCGACGGCTGGAGCGTCACGACCCGTCGTCGGTCGACCTCCCCAGCTCGATCCCGGCAGCCGACAGGGCTCGGCCCATCGCCGAGGCGGCGGTCGCCGCCGCTTCCGGGGTGACGTGCAGGGCATCGACCCGCACGAGCTGGTCGTCGATCACCGCGGGACAGCGACTGCTCGCGCACCAGACGGGCGTGGTGTCGACGAGCCTGACGCCGTCCAGGCGGGCGACCAGGCGCCGCTGCTGCGCACTGGGCCGCGTCTCGCACATGGCCGGTCGTCCGCCCGGAACAGCGCAGGACCGGATGTCGGGTCCGACCGGGTTCGGGAGCAGGAAAGCGATGGCCGCGTCGGTCCGCGTCTCGTCGAGCAGATCGCGGAGCCCGTCGACCAGGGGCGTGGACTCATCCCGGGAACCCTCGGCGTTCATCACGAGCACGAGGTCCGGCTGCAGCTCCTCGATCGTCGTCACCACCTGCTGCTTGTGACGCTCGCAACCGTCCCCGTCGGTGTCGAAGTGGATCTCGGCGGCGGTGAAGGGACACCCGAAGCGCGCGAGGTCCAGGATGCGCCACGCAGATCCCTCGCCCTCGACGAGCTGGCGGAGAGCCGGCATCGTGAAGGCAGCGGTGGAGTCACCGACCAGGACCGCGAGTCGGCCGTCAGGCGCGCCGAACGTGCACGACGTCCTGTCCCGCCCTCCTGTCTGTTGCGAGCAGCGGAGCACGTCGGCCCAACGCGGGGACGACACCTGTCGGGTGAGGTAGTCGTCCGCCGAGACGTCGTCGATCGACGGGATCGTCGACGGCCAGCTGCGGAGACCGAGTCCGGCGCGGATGGCTGCTGCGCGTCGCTGGTCCAGCGCGGGACCGGCCGTGCCGTCCGGGTTGAGGTCGGTGTCGTCCCGGTCCGGGTCGGCGACGGCGCCGGTCCGGTCCGGATCAGCGGCCGGATCTCGTTCCGCCGTCGCCGCGACCTCGCCGTCCGCCACCGAGGAGTCGACCCGGGACTGGTCTGCTCCGACCGCCTTGACACAGAGCAGGATCGCGATCGTCGAGAGTGCGACCATCCCCGCCAACAGGGCCCGGAACCGGTCCTGTCCGAGTCGCCCCCGGGCGCGGTGTCGGAGGGGGCGTCGCGATCTCGACGGCGTGTCGCGCTCTGGTGCTGACCTGGCCGTCGCCCACGACCGGACCGGGCGTTCGACGCCCCAGGTCGTCGCGATGGACAGGGCGAGGGGGACGAGCAGGGACAAGGGGAGGAGGACGTGGGGCGGGGCACCCGGGAGGACGGCAGGCAGGAGGACGATGACCGGCCAGTGCCAGAGGTAGAGCGGGTAGCTGATCGAGGCCAGACCCTGCGCCGGCGCCGAGACCAGCCTCGGCGACTCGCGGTTCTGCCCGCCGCTCAGGATGATCCCGGCGGCTGCCAGCACGGCAGGGATCGCGATCGGCATCGGAGCACCGAGACGCTCGTCACCAGCGAGCAGGACCGCCAGGAGCACCGTTCCGCTGCATGCTCGGACCACTCGGCGCAGTCGGTGGTGGTGCCCGAGGGGATCGGGCACGAAGGCCAGCAGTGATCCGCTCGCGAGTTCCCAGACGCGGGACTGGGTCGCGAAGTACCCGCCGACCGGCTCGGCCATGCCCGCACACAGTGCTGACGCGACCGCGAGGACGAGAACGAGCGCGACGGCCGCGCGCCGTGACCACCCCAGGACGAGGACCATCAGGAGCGGCCACGCCAGGTAGAACTGCTCCTCGACCGCGAGCGACCAGAAGTGCTGCAGCGGAGACGGTGGGGCATCCCGCGCGAAGTAGTTCGTCCCGTCCGCCGCGAAGTGCCAGTTCGCTGCGCCGATCGCAGCGAAGACAGCGTCACGAGCGACGCTCGCTGCGCGGCCGCTCGGGAGGACAGCGACGGCGATCACGACGGTGACGGCGATGGTGATCGCCGCGGCGGGCAAGAGGCGGAGGGCTCGGCGTCGAGCGAACCCGAGGAGATCGATCCGTCCGGTGCCGCTGTGTTCGCGGAGCAGGTTCGTCGTGATGACGAAGCCCGACACCACGAAGAAGACGTCGACGCCGAGGTAGCCCCCGACGGGCCGACCGAGCAGATGGTCGAGCACCACAGCGAGGATCGCGACGGCCCGGAGGCCTTCGATGTCCGATCGTCGTGTCGTTGGTGCGGTGGTCACGCGGCCAACGCTAGGAACGACTCTGCGCCTGGAGCGAGTTCTTCACATGTCGTACTTCGCGGGCCCGGTTGTCCACAGGCTGACCGCGTCGTCGCGACAACGGAGAAGCCCCGGTCCGAAGGACCGGGGCTTCTCTCGATGGGGTGAGTAACGGGTCTCGAACCCGCGACCTCCTAGACCACAACCAGGCGCTCTACCAACTGAGCTATACCCACCATGCTGTCCCCGGACCAGCCGGAGCAACCCCTCAATAGTAGTACATGCCGCGGCCTGCGTGGACCACTACTCGGCCGCGGGCTGGGCGAGCCGCGGAGCCCACTGCTCGACCACCGCGGCGGCGACGGCACGCACGTCCTCGGTCGTCGGGCCGGGCTCGGGGATGAAGCCCGCGCGTCGGTAGTACTCGAGTTCGCGGATGGACTCGAGGATGTCGGCGAGGGCGCGGTGCCCGCCGTGCTTCTCCGGCGCGTTGAAGTAGACGCGCGGGAACCAGCGGCGGCAGAGCTCCTTGATGCTGGAGACGTCGACGCTGCGGTAGTGCAGGTGACCGTCCACGCGCGGCATGTACTTGGCGAGGAAGGCGCGGTCGGTGCCGATCGTGTTGCCGGCCAGGGGAGCGGAGCCCTCGGCGGGGACGTGCTGGAGGATGTACTCGAGCACCTGGTACTCGGCGTCGGCCAGGCTCACGCCGTGCGGGATCTCGTCGATGAGCCCCGAGGTCGTGTGCATGTTCGTGACGAACTCGTTCATGTTGTCGAGTGCGGACTGGTCCGGCTTGATGACGATGTCGAACCCGGGGTGCACGGGGACGAGGTCGAAGTCGGTGATGACGACGGCCACCTCGACGAGCTCGTCGACCTGGAGGTCCAGGCCGGTCATCTCGCAGTCGATCCAGACGAGGCGGTCGTTCGCAGTTGCCATGCGGACGATCCTATTCCGCGGGTGTGACGCTGCTGTCCGTGCTCCCGCGCCTGTGGATGCCAGCCCGGGCCGGGTGCGCGTCGGACCGGCCGCGCCCAGCGGCGATGCGCAGCGTCGCGGACGGCCCGTGCCTCCAGTCCGGACCGGCCGAGCTGTCCGAACTGTCCGACTCGGGCGACCAGCTGACGCTCCGTCCGCGAGCGGGAGGAATCGGCGCGTCGCCCTCTGGACTTGCTGCACCTTCCGCCCGCTCGCGTTCCCGCACTGCCGCCCGGTGCCGCACGCCGCCCGTACCGAACGCGATCGGTCTCGCGAGCGGGCGGGATCCGCGTCTCATCCGCCCGGACCGCCGCACACACCGCCCGCTCGCGGCTGGGCGCGGTTCCAGCGCATCCACGCACCGCGGCCCACGGACCACGGACGCGGCCCGCGAGCGGGCGGAAACCGACCCGCCCGGCGCGAGACCGCCGCGCACTCCGCCCGCTCGCCCCCGAGACCCGCCCCGCCCCCGAGACCCGCTCGCCCCCGAGACCCGCCCCCGACCCGCGCGCGGGCGCGGGCGCGCCAGCCGGCCCCTGCACATGCACGGACGGCCCGGAGCGCCGCAGCACCCCGAGCCGTCCGGTCAGCCCCGTGCCAGGCGTCAGACCATCTCGCCCGCCGAGATCGCCTCGGCCTCGACCCGCTCCGGCTCGGCTCCGTCGTCGACCCTGCGCAGGACCTTCGTCGTCGCGACGACCACCACGAACGCGATCGCCACCGAGACCCCGGCGAACACGTACGCCGCCGAGGGGGCGATCGCGTCGGCGAGCAGCGTCGCGACCGGCGGGGCGATCGCGCCACCGATGAAGCGCACCGCGGAGTACGCGCTCGAGGCGACGGAGCGGGGGAGGTCCGTCGCCTCCATGACGCACTCGGTGAGCACGGTGTTCAGGACACCGAGCACGAGTCCGCCGACGATCACGCAGACGATCAGGCCCGGCTGCGACCGCACGACGACGGCTGCGGCGAACAGGTCGAGCGCGAGCAGGGGCAGCGCGATCTTCAGGACCGTCGTGCGACGGAGCCGGGCGGTGAGCATCGGAGCGACCCACACCGAGGTGACCGCGAGCCCGACGCCCCAGCCGAAGAACGTGAAGCCGATGCCGAGTGCGCCGAAGCCGAGCGGGAACGGCGTGTAGGCGAGCAGGACGAAGAAGCCGATGTTGTAGAAGAGCGCGGTGGCCGCCAGGGCCGCGAGTGCCGGTCGGCGCAGGGCACGGAACGGGGCGGAGAGCCGGGTGGGCGTGGGCTTCTCGAGCCCGGAGCTCTTGAGGAGCGCGACGACGGCGATGAACGCGACGGCCATGAGCGTCGTGACGCCGAAGAACGGGCCGCGCCAGCTCACCGAGCCGAGCAGGCCACCGACGAGCGGGCCGACGGCGATGCCGAGGCCGAGCGCCGCCTCGTACAGGATGATCGCCGACGCGGTGCCGCCCGAGGCCGCGCCCACGATGGTCGCGAGTGCGGTGGAGATGAAGAGCGCGTTCCCGAGCCCCCAGCCGGCGCGGAACCCGATGATGTTCCAGACGCTGCCCGACGTGGCGGCGAGCACCGAGAACACCACGATGAGGGCGAGCCCGATGAGCAGGGTGTTCTTCGCCCCGATGCGGCTCGACACCCAGCTGGTGAAGAACATCGCGACACCGGTGACGGCGAGGTAGCTCGTGAAGAGCAGCTCGGTCTGTGCCGCGGTCGCATGCAGCGAGGTCGCGATGGCGGGGAGGATCGGGTCGACGAGGCCGATGCCCATGAAGGCGACGACGCAGGCGAAGGCGATCGCCCAGACCGCGGAGGACTGCTTGAGGATGCTGCCCGAGGCAGCGGGGGCGTGGGCGTTCACGCGTGGATCTCCGATCTGGTGGACGACGGGCTGGTGGGGGACGGGCTGGTGGTCGACGACGGGCTGGCGCCCGGTCCACCAGGGGGAGGAGCGGCGAGTGGCACGGCGACCCGCGACGCGATGACGGCGGCCGCGTCGTGCAGCACGTCCCACTCGTCGTCGTCCAGGTCGGCGAACACGGGCCCGACGGTCTCGGTGATGGTGGCCCGCCAGGTCACGAGGCGGTCGTGGCCGGCCGGCGTGATCGCGATGAGCTGCCCGCGGGAGTCGTCCGGGTCGACGGTGCGGGTGACGAGCCCGTCCGCGAGCATCCCCGCGACGAGCCGGGTCATGGTCGGCTGTGCGACGCGGGACAGTGCCGCGAGCTCACCGAGCCGCAGGGGCTGGTCGGTCTCGAGGATGCCGAGCGTGCGCCACACGGCCGCTGAGGTCGGGTTCCCCGTCGCCTGCGCGGCTGCGCGGATCAGGCGGTTCACCGAGACGAGGAGCGTCTCGATCGTCTGCGCCCTGGTTGATTCCATAGCAAAACTATATAGCCGACCTATGCATCCGTCAACAGGTCGGCCCTGGTACAAGGGACGCATGAGCGACATCACCATCCACGAGGGCGACGAGTACACCGCGATCTTCCACGGTGGCCCCTTCGACGGGACGACCGACACCCGCACCGCGACGAGCGACGCGGTGGACGACCAGGTCACGGTGTACGCCGACGTCGAGGGCCTGCAGACGGCCTTCACCTACAAGGCCACCAAGACCCGTCAGGTGCTCGACCAGACCTCGGTCGAGTACGCCTACGACGCCGATGACTCCGACCCGGTCGACGACCTGCAGGACCGCGGGGACCGCAGCGGCGAGTTCGACCGCGAGTAGCCACACCGCCCGGGTCGACCCGGCGAGCGCCGCGTGCCCCGATCCGATCGGGAGTGCACGCGGCGCTCGCTGCGTTGTGCCCTCCGTGCGACTCGACCTGTGGACCTCCGCCTTCTGCGCGCCATGCGCTGCGGCCCGCCGCGTCGCCGGTGAGGCGGCGGCCCTCGTCCCCGGACTGGCCGTGCGCGAACGCGACGTGGCCGCCGACCCCGACGGCGCCGAGGCCGTCGGCATCCGCTCGACGCCCACGATCATCGTCCGACGCGAGGACGGCACCGAGGTCTTCCGCTCGCCCGGCGTCCCGTCCCGCGACCAGCTGCTGGTGGCGGTGGCGAAGGCGCTCTGACGTCCGCCCCGCCGGTCACGGAAGCCTGCTGACGAACGGCCTGGAGGCACGGTGCGGCTCCGCCCCGCCGCCCACCCGGTCAGGTGGTTCGGTTCGCACCCCCAGTGCCGGCTCCCACGGCGTCCCGCTGGGAACGGGGTGGCAGCACGAGTGCCGCGTCGCTCGCGCCGGGTCGCAGCACCACCCGCCGCAGTCGACGGAGCACGCGCTTCACGGTCCGCACCGGCGTGCCGAGGACGAGCGCGACGACGCCGATCGCCGTCCGGTCGGCCGACCCGAGGGCGTTCTTCCGCTCCCACGCCCGACGCAGCGCACCGCCGCCGCTCCGCCGAGCGGCCGGTCGTACCTCCAGGGCGCCCGCGTCCCGGAGCGCCATGAGCTCCTCGGCGCGGTCGGCCCAGTCGTCCTCCGCGGGCGGGTGGAAGTGGTTGTCGTGCAGCCACTCGGGTCGGACGGTCCCGAAGCGTCCCTCGACGAGGTCGACGGCGTCGCCCTCGAGCCCGCTGTCCACGAACACCTCGTTGATGAGCGCGCGCGAGACCCCGAAGTCCGTCAGCGTCAACGCCGGGACGCCGCGGGCCACGGCCTCGAGGACCGCCGTCGAACTGATCGTCACGAGCGCCACCGCCCGGTCGAGGTGCTGCGCCATCGGACCGCTCTCGACCACGAGGTTCGCGGGCCGGTCGGCGGGCAGCAGTTCCGGGTAGGGCCACTGCTCCCGGTGCGTCTGGTGCTCCCCGGCCGCCGCACGGACCTTGACGACGACTCGCCACTCCGGGTGGCGTCGGGCGGTCTCGACGAGCCAGCCCACGACGCGCCGGCGGTCCTCGAGGTCCGCGGGCACGCTCGGCTGCGCCGCGAACACGACCGCGTCCCTGCCCCGCTCGTCGCCCCGTCCGCCCGCCCGCTCGTCCCCGTGCCCGCCCTGCCCCCGCGAGCGGGCGAAGGGCAACGTCGCGAGGGCGAACGCGGGTTCGATCCCGCCCGCTGACGCGAGGGCACGGTAGGCGCGGACCTCGCGATGGCTGTGCAGCACGAACACGTCGGCCCGCGCGCGGAAGAATACGCCCTTCCACTTCGCCGGGTACGAGATGCCGGGCAGCCCCGTCAGGAGCACCGGCCGCCGCGGGACCCGACGGACGACCTCGTCGACCAGGAGCTCCGCCACCGGGCCGATGCACGCCACCAGGACCGCGTCCGGCGGGTCCGCCCGCAGCCGGTCGACGAGGGCGTCGACCCCGAGGGGCGCCGGCGGTGCCGCTGCGAGGTGCCCGAGTCGGCCGTCCAGACCCCGGAACGCGGACCGGAGCTGCGCAGGGCTCGCCGACCTCGGGGTGTCGACGACGAGCAGCTCCAGCTGCCAGTGCGCGGGAGCGTCGGCGAGCATGTGGGCGCCCCACTTCGCGAACGAGTCGGTGTCGACCAGGCCGACCACGCGTCGGACGCGGGGTCGGGTGGCGGACGGGAGGCGCGCCTCCAGTCCGTCGGTCGGCTCGCGACGTCCGTCGCTCACGCGCGCGCCCCGCTCACCGGTCCCGCTGGCTCACGCGCCGACGCGGCGGAGCTTGGCCATCGGTGCCTGCTCGCCCGCCGGCGGAATCGGCTCTGCATCCGCTCACGCGCCGACGCGGCGGAGCTTGGCCATGGGCGCCTGCTCGCCCGCCGGCGGAATCGGCACTGCATCCGCTCACGCGCCGACGCGGCGGAGCTTGGCCATGGGCGCCTGCTCGCCCGGGAAGATCCTCTTGATCCCGTCGCCGAGTGCGGTCTCGATGATCCGGACGTCGCGGGCGAGCGTCTGCAGGCCGTGCGGCTCGAGCGAGGCGGCGTGGTCGGAGCCCCACATCGTGCGGTCGAGCGTGATGTGGCGCTCGACGACCGTGGCGCCGAGCGCGACCGCGGCGAGGGAGATCTGCAGCCCCGGTTCGTGCCCGGAGTACCCGACCGGCACCCCGGCGTAGCGACCGGCGAGGGTGTCGATCATGCGGAGGTTGGCCTCCTCGGCGGGGAGCGGGTAGGTCGACGTCGCGTGCATGAGGACCAGTCGCTCGGTGCCGAGGGCCTCGACGGCGCGGTCGATCTGCTCGAGCGTCGACATCCCGGTCGACAGGATGACCGGCTTACCCGTCGCCGCCACGGCCGCGAGGAGCCCGAGGTCCGTCACCGAGGCCGAGGCGATCTTGTACGCCACGACGTTCAGGTCCTCGAGGAAGGCGACGCTCGGCTCGTCCCACGGCGACGCGAACCAGTCGAGGCCGCGGAGGGTCGCGTGGTCACCGATCTCGATGTACTGCTCGCGGTCGAACTCGACGCGGTGGCGGTACTCCAGGTAGGTCATCTCACCCCACGGGGTGCTGCGCGGCATCTGCTTCATGTGCTCGGGCGTCGAGATCGCCGGGGTGCGCTTCTGGAACTTGACGGCCTGCAGCCCGGCGTCCGCTGCGACGTCGATGAGCCGCTTCGCGATGTCGACGTCGCCGTTGTGGTTCAGGCCGATCTCGCCGATCAGGTACGCGGGGTGGCCGGCGCCGATGGTGGACGTGCCGATGGAGACGGTCATGGGGTTCCGTTCTGTTGGTGCGGGTGCGGGTGCGGGTTCGGGATCCGGTCGGTCGTGGCTGCGAGGGGCCAGCGGGCGGTTCCGGACGCGGCTGCAGGCCTCGTCGTCTGGCGATCTGCGTGCGGGTTCGCCGGGTGTCCGGCCGCTCGGTCGAGGGTGTGAGCGAGCGAGGACGCCAGGGCCAGGTCGGCCGGGTCGTCGACGTCGATCGCGCCCCGGGGATCCACGACCGCGAGCTCGACCCGACCGAAGAAGCGGTGTCGGTGCTCCCGGAGGCCCCTCGTGCGCAGGACGTAGAAGGCGCCGGTCTCGCGGTACTCGGGTTCCCGGTCCTGGCGGCGCGGTCGGATGGCGGCGTCGTGGTTGACCGCGACCGCCCGGCCCTGGGCGTCCGTGCGCCAGAGGAACGCGTGTGAGGGAGCTGCGGCGAACACCACGTCCGCGTGGTCGTCGAGCACGCGGCGGACCGCGGCGTCCAGGTCGACCGGGTCGATGAACGGCGAGGTGGCCTGCAGGAAGACGAGGACCTCTGGGTCGCGGGGCTGGTCGTGCTGGTCCTGCTGGTCTGCGTTGCTCAACGTCGCGAGGGGGTCGAGGGCGTCGAGGGCGTGGAGCAGCGCCGACTCCGAGGTCGCCTCGTCGCCGGAGAGCTCGTCCGGGCGACGGATGACCCGGGCACCGGCGGCGGTGGCCTCGGCGGCGATGGCGTCCCCGTCCGTCGACACCACCACGGTTTCGATGGTCTCCGTGCGGAGCGCTGCCTCGACGGCACGGCGGACGAGCGACCTCCCCCCGACGGGCCGCAGGTTCTTCCCCGGGATGCCCTTCGAACCGGCGCGGGCGGGCACGACGGCCACGACGGTTCCGCTGGAGCGCATGCACCGGACGGTACGGCGGCGCGGTGTCCCTGAGACGAACGACAGGGAGACGGCCGGGGAACCCTCCGCGTCGCGGGCGCGGGCGCGGGCGCGGGCGGCAGCGCGAGCGGGCGGTATGTGTCCGAGGGGTCGTGCGCACCGAGCGGGTTCCGCCCGTTCGGCACGCGGGGGGGGGGGGGGGGGGGGGGGGGGGGGGGCGGGGGGGGGGGGGGGGGGCGGGGGGGGGGGGGGGGGGGGGGGGGGGGGGGGCGCGGGGTCGGGAGAGCGCGAGCGGGCGATGTGTGCCCGGGCGGTCACGTTGGCCGAGCGGGTTCCGCCCGTTCGGCACGCGGGGTGGCGGGCGGCAGCGCGAGCGGGCGGAACCCGCGGCCGTCCGGGCATTGCGGCCGCAGATTCCGCCCGCTCGGTCCTGGGCGGGCGCGGGGAGTGCGCGGGACGGCGAGCGGGCAGCGTGGGGGGAGCGCGAGCGGGCGGAACGTGCACGGTCGACCGCGCAGGGCGAGCCGCTTCCGCCCACTCGCCGCGGGGCTAGGGTCGGGGGATGCTCGGTGCCGACGACGTCCTCGTCCCGGAGCCCCGCCGTGTCCTGGTCGCCGGGACGACAGGCGTCGGCAAGACCACGACCGCCGGACGCATCGGACGCGCGCTCGGCATGCGGCACACCGAGATCGACTCGATCTACCACGGGCCGGACTGGACGCCGCGGGAGTCCTTCCTCGCGGAGGTCGAGGCGTACACCAGCGAGCCGACCTGGGTGACCGAGTGGCAGTACACACTCGCCCGGGACATGCTCGCCGCCCGCGCGGACACCCTCGTCTGGATCGACCTCCCCGTCCCGGTCGCCCTCTGGCGGCTCGTGCGACGGACCCTCCGACGACGTCTCCGGCGCACACCCCTGTGGAACGGGAACATCGAGCCGCCGCTGTGGACGTTCTTCACCGACCCGGGCCACATCGTCCGGTGGGGGATCCGCGTGCGTCACGAGAGTCGGAAGCGGGTGCCCGCACTCGTCCACACCGCCCCGCACCTGCGAATAGTGCACCTCCGGACGCAGCGCGAGGTCGACCGGTTCGTGCAGCACCTCGCGGAGCGCCGAGGCTAGAATCGACGCCGTCCGCCTCCGTAGCTCAGTGGATAGAGCAGGTGGTTTCTACCCACCGTGCCGCGGGTTCGATTCCTGCCGGGGGCACCGACGACGAGAGGCCGCCATCCGTCGGGATGGCGGCCTCTCGCTGCAGACCGGTGGTGGGGTTCAGTCCTCGTCGTCAGCGGCGCGGCGTCGGAGCTCACTCGCGCTGATCGGCTGCGTGTAGGGCGACTCGTCCGTCTCGTCCGAGTCCTTCGGCTCGGCCGGAGCATCGGCGACGCGCGTCGGGATCGAGGTGGTGTTCGTCGTGGACGCCCCGTAGCCCGATGCGGTCGCGCGGTTCACGTGCGCGTCGGCTGCGGTGGGGGAGGCGATGCGCAGAGCCGAGGCTGGTCGGACATCGTCGGAGCGGTCCACGGACCGATCCACGGTGCGGTCGTCGGCACGATCGTCGACCGCGTCGTCGTCCGAACGGTCGACCGAGGCCGCCGGTCGCTGCGGCACGTCGTTGCGCGATGCGACGGGCGAACCGAGTGCAGGGCGGATCGGAGCACCGTCGAGCGGGGTGGTCTCACCCTCGCCGTAGGCGCGCGTGGTGGTCGCGCCCTCGCTGCCGGAGCGCGCGGACCACGGCGCGGAGGTCGCTGCCGGTGTCGCTGCCGAAGCGGGTGCCGGAGCCTGAGCGGCGGAGGAGGCGACGGGCGCGGCGGGGGAGGGCGTGCCTCCAGGCTGCTGGGATGCCGGTCGCAGACCGGTCGTCGTCGGGGTCGGACGCTCGGGGGTCGGCGCCGGTGCGGACGGCCGGTCCTGCTCGCGGCGGTCCTGCTGGTCCGCGCTCCAGTCCTGCTGGCGGGCGATCAGTTCGGCGTCGGGATCCGGCGAGTCGAACTTCCACCGCTCGAGGTCGGCCTTGAAGAGCTTCTTGGCACGGTTCGGACGGGCCTGCCACTCGAGCATCCGGTCGCGGAACTCGGCGAGGGACTGGTCGGCCTGGAAGCTGAACGTCGACGAGTTCTTCTTGATGTCGGCGATCTCGTGCTGCGCCCAGTTCGCCGCGAGGGGCGCACCGCTCACGGGGAGCAGCCGCAGTCGGATGTCGGCGTCCTCGGCGAGGTGGTCGGCGTACGACCGCTCGTCGTGCCCGAGGGAACCCCACGTCGCCGCCTTGCGCGCCGCGGAGACGACACCAGCGACGGCCGCGTTCCGGCTCTCGCGCTCCTGCATCGCGACGACGCGCTTCGTCGCACCGCGGCCGATCAGCGCGGCGATGATGCCGGCCACGACGATGGCCACGAAGGGGATGATCGCGCCGGACAGCACACGCCACCCGTTGTCGGACGACGTCCAGTCGGTCAGCTCGTTCCACCAGTCCATGGGCGAACCCTACGCACGGAATTGCCCGGGCACGGGGAGGTGGCGCGGCGTTCCGTCGCTTCCGCTCAACCCCACCGGAGGCAGTCCACGGCATCGTCGGCGGACCACACGTTCGGCAGCTCGACGAAGCGTCGTTCGGTCGCGACGTAGCGGCGTGCGCGGTACGCCGTCCCGCCGGCGACGTCCACCCGGTCGACGTATCCGACGACCTCGCCGTTGGCGCGGGTGACGCGGCTCAGGTCGTCGCGGACGTCGAGCACCCGGAGGTCGCCGCGGCTGCGCGCGACGGGCGCGGTGCGGATGCGGAACGCGGGTTCGGTGGTGCGCTGCACGTGGTGCCTCCTGGTGGTCGGTCGCGGTGTGTGCGGGGAACGCTACGGACCGCCACCGACAGCCGCGCCGCGCCCGGGCCGCCCTGGGGAACACCACGGCCCCGGTGCGGGTTGTGGAGGAGGCAACCCGGATCGCGGCTCCCTCGGAGCCCAGGAAGGTAGGTTCCCCCCATGACGACGTTCGTGCTCGCAGGTGGATGTTTCTGGTGTCTCGACGCCGTGTACCGCACGCTCCAGGGCGTGCAGGACGTGGTCTCGGGCTACGTCGGCGGCGCGACGGAGAACCCGTCGTACGAGGCCGTGTGCACCGGCGCCACCGGCCACGCCGAGGCGGTCGCGGTGACGTTCGACGAGTCGGTCATCCCAGCCGACGTCATCCTCGACGTCTTCTTCACGCTCCACGACCCGCGCCAGCTGAACCGGCAGGGCGCTGACGTCGGCACCCAGTACCGCTCGGCCATGTTCCCGGCGGACGACGAGCAGCGCGCGCTGTTCGAGCAGGCGATCCAGCGTGCATCGGACATCTGGGACGGTGGCATCGTCACGACGCTCGAGCCGCTGGGTACCTTCTACCGTGCGGAGGAGTACCACCAGGACTTCTTCGCGAAGAACCCCGGGCAGGGCTACTGCATGGCGGTCGCACTGCCCAAGGTGAACAAGGTCCGCAAGGCCTACAGTCAGTACATCCTGGCGTCCTGAGACACGGGCGTCGGGGCCACGAGGAGGTGGTCGAACGATGATGGACAACACCGGGACCTGGGTGGCGGTCGGACCGGCCGGCGCGGTGGGCAGCATCCACCGCGCCTCGGACGGGTTCCACGTCGAGCTCTACGGACGATCGGGATCCGGCGGGGGAACGTACCCGTCGCTGGCGTCCGCGAAGGGTGCGGTGCACGCGGCCCTCGGTCCGCTCGCGGACCGGCCGGAGTTCCGAGCGCACTGATCCAGTCGGGGCATCGGTCCGGCGCATGGTCGCGACGGGCCGGCCTGGAGGCACGGGGAGACTCGTCCTCCACAACCCACCTCTGCAGATGATCGGTCCACAGGGCGAGCCCCGGGGCGCTTCCGCGCCCCGGGGCTCGCGCACGATCGAGGCATGAACGACACCATCACCGTCTGCGGGATCATCGCCACCGAGCCCCGCCACCTCGTCACCGACACCGGCATCGCCATCACGAGCATGCGGCTCGCGTCCCCGTCCCGCCGGTGGGACCGCTCGACCTCCACGTGGACCAACGGCGCCACGAACTGGTACACGGTCACCGCGTTCCGCTCCCTCGCGGCGAACGTCCACAAGTCCCTGAAGAAGGGCGACCGCGTCGTCGTGACGGGCCGCGTCCGCATCCGGACGTGGGAACGCGACGGCCGGGGTGGCACCTCGGTCGAGATCGACGCCGAGGGACTCGGCCACGACCTCGCGTGGGGCATCAGCAACTGGATCCGCGTGCCGCGGCACGCGAACGAGCACAGTGCGGCTCCGGGGACGTCGCCGACGATCGACCCGCAGACCGGAGAGGTCCACGGCGCCGACGACGGTGCCGGGACCGACGGGGCGCTCGCCGACGGCGGGCCCGTCCAGCGGGACGACCTGCCGGAGCCCGCCGAGGCAGCGCGGCACACGGAGGTCGCGCTCGAGGGGCAGTTCGCGCCGCCGGCGGTGCTGCCCGCTGACCTGGGCACCGGAGCCGACACGGCCGACAGCGCGGACCCCGACGACGTCGACGCAGCGGGGCGGGCAGCGGCGTGACCTGCGGCAGCGCCGACATCCGGGGGCGCCGACGCGGCGGGGTGTCAGTAGACTGGGCGCGATATGGCTGAGTACATCTACCAGATGGTCCGCGCCCGCAAGTCGGTCGGCGACAAGCTGATCCTCGACGACGTCACGATGTCGTTCCTCCCCGGCGCCAAGATCGGCGTCGTGGGGCCGAACGGTGCGGGCAAGTCGACGATCCTCAAGATCATGGCGGGTCTCGACCAGCCGTCCAACGGCGAGGCGAAGCTGACCCCGGGCTTCACCGTCGGCATCCTCATGCAGGAGCCCGAGCTCGACGAGTCGAAGACCGTCCTCGAGAACGTACAAGAGGGCGTGGGCGAGATCCACGGCAAGATCACGCGCTTTAACGAGATCTCCGCGCTGATGGCCGAGCCGGACGCCGACTTCGACGCGCTCCTCGCCGAGATGGGCACCCTGCAGGAGGAGATCGACGCCGCCGACGCGTGGGACCTCGACTCCCAGCTCGAGCAGGCCATGGCCGCGCTCCAGTGCCCCCCGGGTGACGAGCTCGTCACGCACCTGTCCGGCGGTGAGAAGCGCCGCGTCGCGCTCTGCAAGCTCCTGCTGCAGAAGCCCGACCTGCTCCTCCTCGACGAGCCCACCAACCACCTCGACGCCGAGTCCGTGCTCTGGCTCGAGCAGCACCTGCAGCAGTACCACGGTGCCGTCCTGGCCGTGACCCACGACCGGTACTTCCTCGACCACGTCGCGCAGTGGATCGCCGAGGTCGACCGCGGACGCCTGTACCCGTACGAGGGCAACTACTCGACCTACCTCGAGAAGAAGCGCGCTCGTCTCGAGGTCCAGGGCAAGAAGGACGCCAAGCTCGCGAAGCGTCTGTCCTCGGAGCTCGACTGGGTCCGCAGCAACCAGAAGGGCCGCCAGGCGAAGTCCAAGGCCCGCCTCGCCCGCTACGAGGAGATGGTGTCCGAGGCCGAGCGCACGCGGAAGCTCGACTTCGAGGAGATCGTCATCCCCGTTGGCCCGCGTCTGGGTTCGCAGGTCATCGACGCCGAGAAGCTGCACAAGCAGTTCGGTGAGCGCGTCATCATCGACGACCTGTCGTTCACGCTGCCCCGCAACGGCATCGTCGGCGTGATCGGCCCGAACGGCGTCGGCAAGACCACGCTGTTCAAGACGATCGTCGGTCTCGAGCCGCTCGACGCCGGCACGCTGAAGATCGGCGAGACGGTCGACATCTCGTACGTCGACCAGAGCCGCGGTGGCATCGACCCGAACAAGAACCTGTGGGAGGTCGTGTCCGACGGACTCGACTACATCCAGGTGGGCAAGACCGAGATCCCGTCCCGCGCCTACGTGTCGCAGTTCGGCTTCAAGGGGCCGGACCAGCAGAAGAAGGCCGGCGTGCTGTCGGGTGGTGAGCGCAACCGTCTGAACCTCGCGCTCACGCTCAAGCAGGGCGGCAACCTCCTGCTCCTCGACGAGCCGACCAACGACCTCGACGTCGAGACCCTCGGCAGCCTCGAGAACGCCCTGCTCGAGTACCCGGGCTGCGCCGTCGTGATCACCCACGACCGCTGGTTCCTCGACCGGATCGCGACCCACATCCTCGCGTGGGAGGGCCTGAACGAGGACGGCACGCCGAACTGGTACTGGTTCGAGGGCAACTTCGAGGCCTACGAGGAGAACAAGGTCGAGCGCCTCGGTGCCGACGCCGCGAAGCCGGGCCGCGCGACCTACCGCAAGCTCACGCGCGACTGACCCGTGGCGAGACTGCACGCTCCGATCCGCATGCGGTGGAGCGACATCGACGCGTACGGTCACGTCAACAACTCCGCGATGCTGCGCCTCCTGGAAGAGGCGCGCATCGTGGGGTTCTGGGGGCACGACCCCGCGGACGCGAACGGCGATGGTGACCTGCCCGACCCGATCATCGACGGACGCCCGGGATCGGGCACGATGACGGTGATCGCGGCGCAGCGACTCGAGTACCTCGCGTCGATCCCGTACCTGCGCCGACCGCTGGACGTGCAGATGTGGATCGGGCGGATCGGCGGCGCGAGCATCGACGTGTCGTACGAGGTCTGGTCGCCCGTCGGCGTCGAGCCCGCCGTCCTGTACACCCGTGCCACCACGGCGCTGGTGATGGTCGACGCCGCGACGAACCGGCCGCGACGCCTGACCGCCGTCGAGCGTGCCGCGTGTGAGCAGTTCGCCGAGCCGCCGGTCGAGTTCTCCCGGCCCTGACCCGGCCGACCCCGGCTGGGCCGAGCCCGGCCCTGACCCGGCCGACCCCGGCTGGGCCGAGCCGGGCCCTGACCCGGCCGACCCCGGCTGGGCCGAGCCCGGCCCTGACCCGGCCGACCCCGGCTGGGCCGAGCCCGGCCCAGATGCGGACCTGCGCCTCCGCACAACCGGGAGCACAGCGCACCATGACGATCTGCGGCGCGGTGCGCTTCCGGTTGTGCGAGCGCACACTGCACCGCGGAACGGCACGGCACGCAGCTCGAAGCGCACCCCTCACCGCGGGACGCGCATCATCCCCTCCTGCGCCACCGATGCCAGCAACCGCCCGTCCCGCGCGAACATCCGGCCGAACGCCAGTCCCCGCCCGCCCTGCGCACTCGGGGACTCCTGCACGTACAGCACCCAGTCATCGGCGCGACCGTCCCGGTGCCACCACATCGCGTGGTCCAGGCTCGCGCTCTTCACCCCCGGCGTTCCCCAGGCCACCCCGTGCCGCCGCATGATCGGCTCCAGGATCGACATGTCGCTCGCGTACCCCAAGACCGCACGGTGCAGGGCAGGATCGGCCGGCAGCGCTCCTTCCACGCGGAACCACACCGCCTGGTGCGGCACCTGCTCGCCCTGCACGTCGACGAAGACCGGGCCCTCGACGTGCCGCAGGTCGATGGAGCGCTCGGCCCAGGCCTGTGCGACGGGGTGGTCGATCGCGGACAGGATCGACGCCGCGGACGGCAGCGACTCCGGCTCGGGGACGTCGACGGGGAACGGGTCCTGGTGTTCGACGCCCTCGTCGGGGCGTTGGAACGAGGCGATCATCGAGAAGATCGGCACGCCCCGCTGGTACGCCTGCACGCGTCGGGTCGCGAAGGACCGGCCGTCGTGGATGCGCTCCACCCCGAAGGTGATCGGGACGTCGATGTCGCCAGGGCGCAGGAAGTAGCCGTGCATCGAGTGGATGTCACGGCCCTCGATCGTGGCCTGCGCGGCGACGATGCACTGCGCCAGGACCTGCCCGCCGAAGACCCGCCCGCCGGGGGACCAGTGGCTCGCCCCGGTCAGGATCGTCTCGCCCGTGCTCGCGCCGGTGTCCTGGAGGCGCAGGGTGCTGAGGAAGTCGGGTTCGCCGTTCACACCCGCAGTCTACGAACCGGCCCCCGGTAGGATCGGACCCGACATGGGCACCTCGTTCACGCTTCCCGACGCCGCCTCGCTCGGCGACCTCCGCACCTACCTCGGACGCGCTGCCCGCATCGAGGACGGGTCCGTCCGGCTCGTCGCCGACTCGGGCGTCCTCGCGGTGTACACGGCGATCCTCTACCCGCTCGGCCTGCTCGACGAGCTGCCGACGGTGCTCGGCCTCCGCACGTTCTCGCTCACCGAGCCCGCGACGATCGACGCCGTGGTGCCGCTCGCGTCCCTGCAGGAACGTCTCCGCTTGCTCGCCGAGCACCACGACGCCGAACGCGCCGACGGAGCCGACCCGACCCGGGCGACCCCGATCGAGGTCGAGCTCCCGCACGAGGTGCACACCGTCACCTGGGCGGCGATCAGCCCCCCTCGCGGTGGGTGGGTGCCCCTGCCGGACGTCTCGCCGGAACTCCTCCGCCGTGCCGCTCGCGACGGCATCGCCGAGGTCGCGGACGCCGTCCCGGCGAGTGCGGGCGAGGCGATCGTGCGCCGCATCCGGTCCGAGGTGTGGGGCCGTCCGGTGCCCGGGATCGAGCACCTGCCGGCCGGCGCGGGTTTCGCGGGGGAGAGCCTCGGGTTCCTCGGGCACGACCCCGTCCGGCTGTTCGAGACCGGACCGTGGAGCCGGCTCACGACGTCGCGCGGGCACGTCCTCGTGAAGCGCCGCGCCTGGTCCCTCAGCATCTGACCCCGAACCGAAGCCGCCCAGCGTTGATCGACGACGACCGACCGGCCGACGACGCCGCCGCGACCGCCTGCCTGAGCGGACCAGACCGCCACGTCCACCCCGCACCATGACACGCGTGGTTGGGTGACGGCATGCAGGTCTTCCTCACCGGTGCGTCCGGCTACATCGGCTCCTCCGTCCTCCGCGCCCTCGTCGCCCACGGGCACGAGGTCACGGCCCTCGTCCGCTCCGACCAGAAGGCGCAGGCCGTCCGGGACGCGGGCGGCCACGCGATCGTCGGCGACGTCACGGACACCGACGTCGTCCGCCGGCTCGCCCACGAGTCCGACGCGGTCGTGCACACGGCCTCGGCCGCGGACGTCGACCCGGACTTCACGGAGACCGTGGCCGAGGCCCTCGCGGGGACCCCGAAGCCGTTCGTGCACACGGGCGGGATCTTCACGTTCGGGAACTCGACGGACATCTCGGAGCAGTCGCCGGTGGACCCGCCGGCCCTCACCGCGTGGCGCGCCCCGATCGAGGCACGCGTGCGGGCGAGCGCCGCGCGGACGACGATCGTCGCGCCCGGCATCGTCTACGGCCGCGGCGCCGGCATCCCGGCGATGTTCGTCGGCGACGGCGAGCACGAGGTCCGCCTGGTCGGCGACGGCTCCCAGCGCTGGACGACGGTGCACATCGACGACCTCGGCGAGCTGTACGTGCTCGCGGTGCACGCCGCCGAGCAGGACGGCTACGTGGTGGCTGCGTCCGGCGACAACCCGACGCTGCGCGAGGTGGCCGAGGCGGGCGCGCACGGCTCACCGGTCGTCGCGGAGAGCGTCGACGCGTCGCGCGAGCGCCTGGGGGCCGACTTCGCGGACGCCCTGCTGCTGCACCAGGAGGCCTCGGGCGCGCACGCGCGCGCCGACCTCGGCTGGCACCCCACGCGGCCGACCCTGGTCGAGGACCTGGCCGACGGGTCCTACGTCCGGTAGTCCGCACCGCTCCGAGCGGGGGAGCAGACGGACGGGAGGATCGTGGCGGGCCCGCCACGATCCTCCCGTCCGTCTGCTGGTCGCGTCGCCGACGCGAGCCGGTCCGCGGTCAGTCGAACGTGTTCGTCATCGCGTGGGCGGCACGGTCGAGGTAGGCCCAGAGCTCGGCTTCGTCGAGGGGCGCGAGGTCGAGCGACTCCACCGCGTCGTGCATGTGGTGCAGCCAGCGCTCGCGGGCCTCGGGCGTGATGCGGAACGGGTTGTGCCGCATCCGCAGCCGCGGGTGCCCGCGCTCCTCGCTGTAGGTGCCGGGGCCGCCCCAGTACTGCTGCAGGAAGGCCGACAGGCGCCAGATCGCACCCTCGAGGTCGTCCGCTGGGTACATCGGCCAGATCACGTCGTCCTGCTGGACGCCCTCGTAGAACCGCCGGACCAGCCGGTCGAACGTCGGCGCGCCGCCGATCCGCTCGTAGAGCGAACCGGTCGCCGACGCCCCGTGCTCGCCGACGCGCAGCGTGATCGGTTGCGCCGGGACGCCACCGGGGCCCGAGCCGGGGCCGGGGATCGGATCGTTCACTGGTGGTCCTTCCCGGGATCCTGGTCGCGGTCCTGGTCGTCCGTGCGGATCGCCCGTCCGAACAGGTTGCCACGCTTGCCCCCTCGGGACTTCGTCGGTGCCGGCGTCGGCTGGGTCCGGACCGAGCGCAGACCGTTGATCGAGGTGGCGTTCTCCCAGCCCTCCGGCATGATCATCGCCATCGCCGGCAGGGTCACCCCGAGCTCGTCGACGGCGCGCTTCAGGCGGACCCGGAGCTCGCGACCGACGACGTCGAGCTCGGACGCGCGGGTCTTCACGACGAGGCGGAACACCATGCCCGCGTCGCTGATCGACTGCATGCCCCAGATCTCCGGCTTCTCGACGATCCGCTGGCGCCACCGGGGCTCCTGCGACATCGTGACGGCGGCACGGAGCAGCGCGTCCTGGACGGCGTCGATGTCCGTGTCGTACGGCACGGTGATGTCGACGAGCACGCGCGACCAGCCCTGCGAGAGGTTCCCGACCCGCAGGATCTGCCCGTTCGGGACGAACCACAGGATGCCGTTGACGTCGCGGATCTGCATGACGCGGAGCCCGACGTTCTCGACGACGCCGGTCGCGGGCCCGGTGTCGACGACGTCGCCGACGCCCGCCTGGTCCTCGAGGATCATGAAGACCCCGGACAGCAGGTCCTTGACGATGCTCTGGGCACCGACCGCCAGGCCCGCGGCGATGAGCGAGGCGCCGCCGACGATGCCGACCGCGGCGTTCGGCAGCACGAGCGGGATGATCACCGCGAGGGCGATGAGCACGACGACGACCGTCGCCAGGTTCTCGAGCACGCTGCCCAGCGTGCGGGTCCGCTGCACGACGCGGGCGGTCTGGACGGGGGAGGCGACGAGCGCCTGGGTGTCCTCCACGTTCTGGCGGCGCTTGGCCCCGGTGACGACCCGCTCGACCACGCCCTTGATCGTGTGGCGGAGGACGAGCCGGACGATGACCGCCGCGAGGAGCGTGATGACGATGACGATCGGCACGTGCCAGGTGTCGACGAACTGGGTGAAGGTGTTCGACATCCACTTGGGGACGTCGTCGGTCGAGGTCGCAGCCAGGTTCATGATCCGATCGATGCTAGAGGGCGGGGCCTCGGCGACCCCTGAGGATCACCGAGGCCCCGCCCGTGCGTGGTCGTCCGACGCAGGTCAGGCGTCGGCCGCCTGGACGCGCAGCGCGCGCTCGGTACCGGCGACGTTCTCCGACACGATGCGGCGGAGGGCCGGGGTCTCCGGGTGCGCCGCGAGCCAGGCGTGCGCGGCGTCACGGAGCTCGACGGACGCGAGCGGTGCCGGGTAGAGCCCCGTCACGATCGTGTCGGCCATGTGGTAGCTGCGCTCGGCCCAGATGCGGGTGAGGACGTCGAAGTACCCCGACACCAGTCCCTCGAGCACGACCGGGCTGTTCGTGTGCTGGAACCCGACCGTCGTCTGCCGCACGATGGCGTTCGGCAGCTCGTCCGAGTCGACCAGCGACGAGAACGCCGCGAGCTTGCCCTCGGCCGTCGGGATGGTCGCACGGGCGCGGGCCGCGGCCTGCTCGCCCGACGCGGTCTTGTCCGCGGCGAGCTCGGCGTCCACCTCGGCGTCGCCGGCGGCGCCCGCGAGCACCAGCCCCTCGAGGAGCTCCCAGCGCAGGTCGGTGTCGATCTCGAGCCCCGGGAGCGTGACCGAACCGTCACGAAGGCCCTGCAGCGTCACCACGTGCTCCGGCGTCGAGGCGATCTGCGCGAAGAACTTCACGAACTGGAACTGCGCATCCGACCCGGCGGCCGCGGCGCTGGCGAGCTGCCAGAGCGTGTCGCCGACGGTGCGGACGGTGGCCTCGACCTTGGCCGGCGCGACGTAGTTGCGGGCCGAGAGCAGGAGCTGCGACAGCGTGGTGCGGATGGTCGTCGACTCGGTCTCGGTCGCGATGTTGCCGAGCACGAGCCGGACGTAGTCGCTCGCGGGGGACTCGGCGTCGCGCGTCGCGTCCCACATCGCGCCCCAGACGATCGACCGGGCGAGGGGGTTCGCGATCGCGGCGAGGTGCTCGATCGCGGTGCGGCGGGACTGCTCGTCGAGGCGGATCTTGGCGTACGCCAGGTCGTCGTCGTTGAGCAGCACGAGGTCGCCGCGGTGCACGCCGACGAGCTCGGGGACCTCGGTCCGGGCGCCGTCCACGTCGATCTCGACGCGGTGGGTGCGCTCGAGCTTGCCGCCCGAGGACGCGGTGTCCGCGCCGAACGGGGCGGTCTCGTCGGCGACGAACCCGTAGACGCCGATCGCCAGGCGGTGCGGGCGGAGCGTCGGGTGGTCGGCCGGTGCCTCCTGCAGGACGGCGAAGGACGTGATCACGCCGGACTCGTCGACCTGGATCTCCGGACGGAGCGTGTTCACGCCGGCGGTCTCGAGCCACAGCTTCGACCACTCGGACAGGTCGCGGCCGCTGGTCGCCTCGAGCTCGACGAGCAGGTCGCGCAGCTCGGTGTTGCCGTGGTGGTGCTTCTTGAAGTACGCCGAGACGCCCGCGAAGAACGCGTCGATGCCGACCCACGCCACGAGCTGCTTGAGGACCGAGCCGCCCTTGGCGTACGTGATGCCGTCGAAGTTGACCTGGACGTCCTCGAGGTCGTTGATCGTCGCGACGATCGGGTGCGTCGAGGGGAGCTGGTCCTGGCGGTACGCCCAGGACTTCTCCATCGCCTGGAAGGTCGTCCACGCCTCGGTCCACTCGGTGGCCTCGGCCGTGGCGATGGTGGACGCCCACTCCGCGAACGACTCGTTCAGCCAGAGGTCGTTCCACCACTTCATCGTGACGAGGTCGCCGAACCACATGTGCGCGAGCTCGTGCAGGATCGTGACGACCCGGCGCTCCTTGATGGCGTCGGTGACCTTCGAGCGGAACACGTAGGTCTCGGTGAAGGTGACAGCACCGGCGTTCTCCATCGCGCCGGCGTTGAACTCGGGCACGAAGAGCTGGTCGTACTTCTCGAAGGGGTAGGCGACGTCGAACTTCTCCTCGAAGTACGCGAAGCCCTTCTTCGTGGTCTCGAACACGTACTCGGGGTCGAGGTACTCGGCCAGCGAGCGACGCGCGAAGACACCGAGCGGGATGGTCCGGCCGTCACGGCTGGTCAGCTCGTCGCGCACGACCTCGTACGGGCCGGCGACGAGCGCGGTGATGTAGCTCGAGATGCGGGCCGTCGGGGGGAACGCCCACGTTGCGACCTCGCCGTCGACGTGCGGCTCCGGGGTCGGGGCGTTCGAGACGACCTGCCAGCGCGCCGGGGCGGTCACGGTGAAGGAGAACTCGGCCTTGAGGTCGGGCTGCTCGAACACCGCGAACATGCGACGGGAGTCCGGCACCTCGAACTGGGAGTACAGGTACACCTCGTCGTCCACCGGGTCGACGAAGCGGTGGAGCCCCTCGCCGGTGTTCGTGTAGAGCGCGTCGGCGACGACGACCAGCTCGTTCTGCTCCTGCAGCCCGTCGAGCTGGATCCGCACGCCGTCGTTCACGGCGGCGACGTCGAGCGCGGTGCCGTTCAGCTCGACCGAGTGCACGGTCTTCGTGATGGCGTCGATGAACGTGGCGGCGCCGGGCGTCGCGGTGAACCGGACCCGCGTCGTGCTGCCGAACGTCTCGGCGCCGCGGGTCAGGTCGAGCTCGACGTCGTACGTCTGCACGTCGACGATCGCGGCACGTTCCTGGGCTTCGGTTCTGGTGAGGTTCTCTCCGGGCACGGACGCTCCAACTTCGCTGACGGCGCGGACGATCGATGTCCGCGGTGAGGGGGTCCCGGCACGGCGTCGTGCGCCGTCGGGACGATGGGATCAGCCTAGCGAGCGCGCGTACGCTCGCATCGTGACCGAGACGACTGTGGACAAGACCGAGACGACCCCCACCGCTGTGGAGTTCTGGTTCGACCCGAACTGCCCGTGGGCCTGGATGACGAGCCGCTGGGTCGGCGAGGTCGCCCGGCACCGCGACCTCGACGTGACCTGGAAGGTGATGAGCCTGTTCGTCCTCAACGAGGACCAGGACATCCCCGACGACTACCGGGAGCGGATCCACGAGGGGCAGCTCTACCCGCGCATCGTCACCGCCGCGAAGCTCCGGCACGGGCAGGAGATCGTCAAGCCGCTGTACGACGCGCTCGGCGAGCACGTCCACCACCGCCAGGAGTCGGTCCCCGAGCAGGTCGTCCCCGCGGTGCTCCGCGAGCTCGACCTCGAGGCGGACCTGCTCGAGTACGCCTGGACCGACGAGGTCGACCAGGCCGTCCGTGCGAGCCACCAGGAGGGCATCGACCGGGTCGGCCAGGACGTCGGCACCCCGGTGATCGCCGTCGAGGGCACCGCGTTCTTCGGTCCGGTGATCTCCCCGGCGCCGACGGGGCAGGAAGCCCTGGACCTGTGGGACGGCGTCGTCGCCGTCGCGAAGTACCCCGGCTTCTTCGAGCTCAAGCGCTCGCGCACCGTCGGCCCGATCTTCGACACGGTCGAGTAGCGCCCGCGACGCACGAGACGCGCCCGCGACTGCTCGCCGTCGCACCCCCGCCCGGACACCGCACCCCAGTACGACAGGGTGCGGTGTCCGCGCGGGGGTGCGATGCGCGACCGCGGACCGGACGGGAGGCGCGGTGCGGGCCCGCCACGCGCCTCCCGTCCTCCGGTGCGCCGCTCAGTCGAGCGGCAACCGCATCAGGGTCAGGTCGAGCCACCGGTCGAACTTCCGCCCGACCTCGGGCAGGACGCCCACGGTGGTGAACCCGAGCCGCTCGTGCAGGGCGATCGACCCGACGTTCGACGAGCAGATGCCCGCCATCAGCACGTGCACCCCCGCGGCGCGGGCGTGGTCGACGAGCGCGTCCATCAGGACCGTCGCGACGCCCCGCCCGCGGAACGCCGGCACCACGTAGACGCTGTGCTCGGCGGTGTGCCGGTACCCCTGGTGCGGCCGGAACGCGCTGTAGGTCGCGTAGCCGGCCACGACGCCGTCGACCTCGGCGACGAGCACCGGCAGCCCTGCGCCACGGCGGTCGGCGAGCCAGCCGTCGAACCACGGACGCGGGTGCGGCTCGTCCTGCCAGATCGCGGTCGAGTGCAGGACGGCGTCGACGTGCAGTGCGTGGACGACGTCGAGGTCCCGCGGCTCGCAGTCCCGCACCGTGACCGGAGCGGTGGAGCCCGTCGCATATGCTGTCGTCATGTCTCAGATCGTAGACGACGCCGCGGCGCTCGAGGAACCCGGCGACACGACGGGCGCCGAGCACCCGGACGACGCCGCGCAGCGTCGACTCGGTGACCGGCTGCAGCGCCTGCGGACCGAGCGGAAGTGGAGCCTCACCGAGCTCGCCGAGGAGTCCGGCGTCTCCCGCGCCATGATCAACCGCGTCGAACGCGGGGTCTCGAGCCCGACCGCGACGATCCTCGGACGGCTGTCCGGCGCGTTCGGGCTCACGGTCTCCCAGCTCCTCGACGAGTCCCTCGAGCACGACGTCCCGCGCACGGCCGACCCCGACGCCGCGCGGGGCGTGCAGCGCGGTGCGACCGCCGACTCGTGGACCGACCCGGAGACGGGGTACCGCCGGCGCCCGGTGTCGAGCGCCGCGTTCCCCGCCGACGTCACCGAGGTCCGCCTGCCGCCCGCACAGCAGGTGGCGTACCCGGCGAGCGCCTACGCCTTCCTCCGGCACTGCATCTGGGTCGTCGACGGCGTGCTCGAGGTCGTCGCGGGCGGCGAGGTCACCCGCCTCGGCGCAGGGGACCGGATCGAGCTCGGCGAGCCGGCGGACGTGGTCTACCGGAACCCCGGCGAGGACACCGTCCGGTACGTCGTCGTGGTGGTCCGGGCGGCGTAGGGCGGTCGTCCCGCGGGAATAGGATCGGTCACATGCGCATCCACCTCGGAACGGACCACGCCGGCCTCGAGTTCACCAAGACCCTCGCCCAGCACCTGACGGAGGCCGGGCACGAGGTCGTCGACCACGGACCGACCGAGTACGACGCGCTCGACGACTACCCCTCGTTCTGCATCAACGCCGCGCACGCCGTCGTGCGGGACCAGCGTGCGGGCGTCCAGGCCCTCGGTGTCGTGTTCGGCGGCTCGGGGAACGGCGAGCAGATCGCCGCGAACAAGGTCGAGGGCGTCCGGGCCGCGCTCGTGTGGAACGAGTCCACCGCGCTGCTCGCCCGCCAGCACAACGACGCCAACGTCATCTCGATCGGCGCCCGCCAGCACACCGAGGACGAGGCCATGCGCTTCGTCGACCTGTTCGTCGCGGAGCCCTTCTCCGGCGAGGAGCGCCACGCCCGCCGCATCGCCCAGCTGGCGGAGTACGAGACGACGGGGCACATCGCCGGTCGGCAGATCGACGAGTAGCCCGGGTAGACAGGACCGATGCCAGAGGGTCACTCCGTCCACCGCATCGCGAACCAGTTCTCCCGGCACTTCGTCGGAAAGCGCTGCGAGGTGTCGAGTCCGCAGGGCCGCTTCGCCGCCGGGGCCGCCCAGCTCGACGGCAAGAAGATGGTGGCTGCGCGGGCCGTCGCGAAGCAGATGTTCCTGGAGTTCGAGGACGACCTGTTCCTCCGCGTGCACCTGGGCCTGTACGGCGCGTGGGACTTCGCGGGCCTGATCTCCTCCGCCGAGGCGCTGTCCGAGGACGGCGACGGCGAGGAGTCGCTCGCGTCGATCGGCGCCCCGCGGCTCGCCCGGTACCGGATGGCCGAGCAGGAGAAGGCCGAGGACCCGATCGAGTCGTTCCCGCCGGACCCGGTGGGCCAGGTGCGGGTGCGGATCCTCACCGAGGACACCGTCGCCGACCTCCGTGGCCCGACCGCCTGCGTCGTCGAGGACCCCGCCGGCGTGCAGAAGGCGCTCGACAAGCTCGGTCCCGACCCGATCAACGACGACGGCCCGGAGGCCGAGCGGACCTTCGTCGAGAACGTCCGGAAGCGGAACGTCGCGATCGGGCAGCTCCTGATGGACCAGTCGGTCGTCGCGGGCATCGGCAACATCTACCGCGCCGAGCTGCTGTTCCGGCAGCGCATCGACCCGTACAAGCCGGGGAAGAAGATCACCGTCAAGCAGGCGAAGGCGCTGTGGCAGGACTGGTCGAAGCTCCTGCACGCGGGCGTCCGGGACGGCCTCATGCTCACGATGGACGACCTGTCCGAGGCCGATCACAAGAAGGCCGTCCGGTCGCGGAAGGACCGCCACTGGGTGTACCACCGCGAGGGCGAGCCCTGTCGGGTGTGCGGGACCGAGATCCGGATGGCGGACATGGCCGGCCGCAAGCTCTACTGGTGCCCGAAGGACCAGAAGTAGCGCGTCACGCCGAGCGGTGCGTGAACCGCCCCGCGATCGCGGTCGCCAGCACCGGCATCGACCGGAGCAGGTCCGACGGTTCGGTCGTCGCCACCGCGAGCGGGTCGGCGGGCAGCAGCACCAGGTCCGCGACGTCGCCGACCGCGACCGAGACCCGGCCGTCCGTCGACCCCCGCCACGCGGCGAGCGCCGACATCCGCTGCTCCGGGTGCCACGGCTCCCGACCACCGCGGTCGCGTCCGACGGCGGCCGCCATCCCGACCCACGGGTCGAGCGGCGCGACGGGCGCGTCCGAGCCGAGCCGCAGCGTCGCCCCGGCCCGCTCGAGCGCCGCGAACGGGAACGCCCGGTCGGTGACCCCCGCCCAGTGCCGGTCCGCGATGTCCCGGTCGTCCATCGCGTGCTCCGGCTGCACGGACGCGACCACGCCGAGTCGCGCGAACCGCTCGAGGTCGGTCCCGTCGAGGAGCTGCGCGTGCTCGATCGACCCGCGCGTGCCGACCGCCTCGAACACGTCGAGCGCGAGGGTGTTCGCCCGGTCGCCGATCGCGTGCACGGCGGGGACGAGCCCGGCGTCGACCGCGCGGCGGACCATGGCCACGAGGTCGTCGAACGCGTGGGCCAGCACCCCCTCGCCGTCGGCGGTCGCGGCCGTGCGCGTGCCGAGCGACCCGTCGGTGATGACCTTGAACGGCCCCATGGTGAGCAGGCCGCGGGTGCCCGGGACGACGTCCCCGGTTCGCAGGCCCCTCGCGACCACGTCGTCGAGCTCGTCCGGGTACACCCCGGACGCGACGCGCAGGCCGTCCGTCCCGGCGTGCACCCGCCGGGTCCAGCGGTCGAGTCCGAACCGCATCTCCAGGTCGACGATGCGCGTCACGCCGCGGGCCGCGGCCGCCTCGACGGCGTCCGTGACGTAGCCGTCGAGGACCGCGTCGGGGACGCGGGAGAGCGCGGCCGTCACGTCGAACGCGTCCTGCTCGCGCAGCACCCCGTCGTCGCCCGCCATGAGCGGGCGGCCCACCTCGGCGGAGAACCGCTCGAGGGCGAGCGCGTTGCACCAGACGGCGTGCAGGTCGCCGCTGATGACGACGGCCGGGAGGCGCGGTGCGGCCCGGTCGATCAGCTCGCGTCGCGCAGGGCGGGGCCAGAGGCCGTCCCGGTAGCCGTGCCCGACGAGCACCCCGTCGACGGGACCGGTGCGCAGGACCTCGGCGAGCAGGTCGGCGGTCGCCTCCGCGGAGGCGCAGCCGGACACGTCGACGCGTCGCCGGACGAGGGCCCACTGGTCGAAGTGCACGTGGTGGTCGACGAGGCCCGGACCGAGCCAGGCGCCGCCGGTGTGGACGACGTCGGTGTCGGGGCCGGCCGCGTCGAGCGTGCCGGCCGGCGCGACCGCGGTGACCCGCCCGTCGACGATCCGGACGTCGGCGGGGGCGCCCGAGGTGCCCACCCGTCGGACGGTGCGGAGCAGGAGGTCGGTCACTGTGCCTCCAGTCCGTCCGCGCGCTCCGCGCGCACCCGGTCCATCTCGTCGGCGAGCGCCGGCGACGCGTACGGGCCGTCCCCGCGGAGTTCCTCGACGATCCGGGCGACCACGTCCGGCGCCTTGTTCTGCGAGAGCTTGGCGCGGGCATCGAAGCGGGTGACCCGGATCCGGACGCCGACCGTGCCCTGCGCGATCCGTCGGGCGGTGTCCGGGTCGACGTCGAGCGAGACCGGCTCGGGCATCACCCGTTCGAAGTGGTCGACGAGCTCGCCGAGCACGCGGAAGTTCTCGTCGTCGGACAGGATCTCCGGCGTGCCCCACAGGTGCGCGGTCACGTGGTTCCAGGTCGGGACGAACTGCTCCGGCGGGTACCAACCGGGGGAGACGTAGCCGTGCGGGCCCTGGAACACGACGAGGACCTCGTGCTGGCCGAGCTCGTGCGCGACCTCGTCCGGACGGCCGACGTGCGTCACGAGCACGATCGCGTCCGGGTCGTCGTCGGGCCCCGGCGTCTCGAGCAGCACGGGGTAGTGCGAGGCGACCGTGCCCGCCGCGGTGTGCGACACGATCGTCGCCCACGGGTGCTCGGCGACCACGCGCTTGACCTCGTCGACGTCGGTCATCAGGAACCGGGGTGTGTGCCGCATCCGACGAGCGTGGCACATGCCAGGCTGGTCGGCATGGAGAAGCGCGCCGCGTACGAGTCCGTCCTGCCCTACGTCCGCGAGTGGATCGGGTACAAGGTGTGGCAGCTCCGGCTCCCCGGGGTGCAGGTCGCCGTCGGGTTCGAGGGCGAGGAGCTGTTCGCCGGGGCGTGGGGGTACGCCGACGTCGAGGCCGGTCGTCGCCTGACCACGACGGACCGGTTCCGCATCGCGTCGCACTCGAAGACGTTCACCGCGACCGCCCTGCTGCAGCTCGCCGACGCGGGCGCGCTCCGGCTCGACGACACCGTCGGCTCGTTCGTGCCGGCCCTGGTCGACGCGGGCTCGCCGATCGCCGGCGCGACGGTGCGCGAGCTCATGGAGATGGGCGGCGGAGTCGTCCGGGACGGTGCCGACGGCGACCACTGGGCACTCGCGCACCCGTTCCCGGACGCCGAGCAGCTCGTCGCGCTCGTCGTCGAGGGCGGCGCCAAGGTGCCGGTCGGCTCGGCGTTCAACTACTCGAACCTGGGCTACGGCCTGCTCGGGCTCGTGGTCGAGGCCGTCACCGGGACCTCGTACGCCGAGCACGTCCGGGCGGCGATCACCGAGCCGCTCGGCCTCGCCCACACCGGTCCGGAGTTCGACCCCGCCCACGAGGACGCGTTCGTCGTCGGCTACACCGGCCTGCACACCGCCCGTACCCGCACGCGCGTCCCGCACGTGACGACCGGGGCGCTCGCCGCGGCCACCGGGTTCCACGGCACCGCGTCCGACCTGGTCCGGTACTTCTCCGCCCACGTCCCCGGCCGGGGCGACCTGCTCTCCGACCACGCGAAGCGGCTCGCGCAGCGGAAGGCGTGGAGCGCGCTCGACACCGATCCGGCCGCCCGCGGCTACGGTGCCGGCTTCATCGTCGACCGGATCAACGGGCGCGAGGTCCGCGGCCACTCCGGCGGCTTCCCCGGCCAGATCACCCAGTCGGTGTTCGACCCGGCCTCGTCGCTCGTCGTGTCCGTGCTGACGAGCAGCGCGACCGGGCCCGCCGGGATGCTCACGAACGGGATCGTGCACCTGCTCGACGCCGCCGCGGACGAGCACGCCGCGGGGCCGGCACTGCCCGACGACGTCGACACCTCCCGCTACGTCGGGCGCTTCACGACGTTCGAGGGCATCACCGACTTCGCCCGCGTCGGTGACCGGCTGCTCGCGATCGACCCGACGCAGCCCGTGCCGACCGAGTCCCCGGTCCGCCTCGACGTCGTCGACGCCGACACGCTGCGCATGGCTGCGGGTAACCGCTTCGGGTCGATCGACGAGCTCGTGACGTTCACGCGCGACGAGTCGGGTGCGGTCGTGTCGGTGCGCGGCGACAGCGGAATGACCCACCGCCCGTGGTCCGTCCCCGAGGAGACCCCCGAGGTCGCCGCCGCGCTCGTCTGAGACCCGCGGCCGGACCGGGGAGGGGGGGACAACCCCACCACGGGTCCGGGAGACGGCAGGATGGGACGGGAACCCGCGGTCCGCGAGGCTCGAGTCATGACCGACACCGCCCGCCTCGACCAGGCCGACACCGTCCCGCTCGACGACACGACAGCGCGCGACACCACCCCGCTCGACACGACACCGCTCGACGACACCGCACCGCAGGGAGCGACCAAGCCCATGCCCGGACAGCCACAGACAGCGCCCGCGGGGTGGTCGGCGACGCCGGCGGTGGGGCAGCCGGGCGGCGGTGGCGGCTCGGGGATGTCCGCCGGCGCGTTCTACCGGGACGCGTGGCGACGCCTTCCTCGGGACTTCGGCTACATGGCGCTCACGGCGGTGCTGCTCTGCACGCTCTACGCGGCCTTCCCGGCGGCGATCCTGGGCGGCGGCTTCCGGGACCTGTTCAACCCGTTCGTGCTCCTGATGTTCTTCGTCGCGCTGTTCGTCGCCCGCTGGGTCGGCCAGTTCGAGAAGCTCCGCATCGGTTGGGCCGACCCACGGCCGATCCGTCCGGTCGACTGGACCCCGCGCTGGCAGCAGAACTGGTGGACCCGGACCGGCTCCGCGGTCGCCAACCCGCACTACTGGCTGTACCTGCTGCACGCGGTCGTCGTGTACCCGCTCGCGGCGCTCTGCACGGTCGGCGCCGGGGCGCTCTTGATCGTCGGGTTCACGTGGCCGATCGCGGTCGGTGGCATCGCGCTCCTCAACCGGGTCGCCGCTGACTACTACAGCGGGCTCGGCGGCGCTCCGGTGCTCCTCCTCGGCCTGCTCGGACTCGTGTCGATGGCGGCGTCCGTGGTGCTGTTCCCGCTCTGGGCGCGCGGCTCGGTCCTCGCGCACTACTGGATCGACCTCGGCCTGCTCGGCGGGTTCCGCGCCGAGCAGCTCGAGCAGCGCGTCGCCGGGCTGCAGGCCTCCCGCGCCGGAGCGGTCACGGCCGAGGGGCAGGCGCTCCGCCAGATCGAGCGCGACCTGCACGACGGCCCGCAGCAGCGCCTCGTCCGGCTCCGCATGGACCTCGCGGCCGCCGAGCGTGCGATGGACCGCGACCCGGAGCAGGCCAAGCGGCTGATCGGCGAGGCCGGCGAGCACGCAAAGGACGCCCTCGACGAGCTGCGCGCCCTGTCCCGCGGCTTCGCGCCGCCGATCCTGCTCGACCGCGGGCTCGTCGCCGCGCTCGAGGCCCTGGTCGCCCGCACGCCGATCCCGGTCGGGCTCGACGTCCGCCTGCCCGAGGGACTCGAACTCGCCACGGAGATCCAGCGCAACGTGTACTTCACGGTGAGCGAGCTCCTGACGAACACGACGAAGCACGCGGGCGCCTCGACCGCCGGCGTGTACCTCGGGCTGATCGTCGACGCGTCCGGCCTCTGGTACCTCACGGTCAGCGTCACCGACGACGGCCGCGGGGGAGCCCGACCGCAGGAGGGCCACGGGCTCGAGGGGTTGGTCGGCCGCATGCGCGCCCTGGACGGCGAACTCATCGTGAACAGCCCCGACGGCGGGCCGACCGAGGCCACCGCACGGATCCCGCTCGGCGCGCTGAACGGCGTCCCGACCGTCCGCCGGTGACCGCAGGGGAGCGGCGACGCTCCCACTAGGCTGGTCGGCATGAGCGACGGCCCGGGTGCAGCACGCATCCGGGCCGTCGTCGTCGACGACGCCGTGCTCCTGCGCGAGGGACTGGCCCGCGTCCTCGACGAGGCGGGCATCGAGGTCGTCGGGCAGTACGCCGACGCCGACTCCTTCCTCGCCACGCTGCCGGATGCCGCCCCCGACGTCGTCGTGATGGACGTCCGGATGCCCCCGACCTTCACCGACGAGGGCGTCCGCGCCGCCGTCGTCACCCGACGGGTCGCCCCGCAGACCGGGGTCCTGCTGCTGTCGCAGTACGTCGAGGCCACGTACGCCGAGGACGTCCTCGCCGCCGGCGCCACCGGCATCGGGTACCTGCTCAAGGACCGCGTCACCCGGCTCGAGGAGATCGACGACGCCGTGCGCCGCATCGCCGCCGGCGGCACCGTGCTCGACCCCGAGGTCGTGACGCAGCTCATGAGCCGTCGACGCAACCCGCTCGAGGCGCTGACCCCGCGGGAGCGCGACGTCCTCGGGCTGATGGCCGAGGGACGCACGAACGCCGCCATCGCCCGAGCGCTCGTCATCGGCACCGGCGCGGTCGAGAAGCACGTGACGAGCATCTTCGGCAAGCTCGCGCTCGAGGACACCGGCGAGGACCACCGCCGCGTCCTCGCCGTCCTCGCCTACCTCGGATGACGACGCGGGTCCCCGCGCCGCTCCTGGCGCTCGCGGCGATGGTGTCCGTGCAGCTCGGGGCCGCGATCGCCAAGACGCGCTTCGACGAGGTCGGCTCGGTCGGCGCCGCGACCCTGCGCCTGGTGATCGGCGCCCTCGTGCTCGCGCTCGTCGTCCGCCCGCGCGTGCGGCACTGGACCCGCGCGCAGTGGACGGCCGCGGTCCTGCTCGGCCTGGCGCTCGGCGGCATGAACGTCTTCATCTACGTGGCGTTCGCGACCATCCCGATCGGTGTCGCGGTGACGATCGAGTTCCTCGGGCCACTCGTCCTGTCGCTCGCGCACACCCGTCGCTGGCGGGACGTGTCGTGGGCCGTGCTCGCGCTCGCCGGCGTCGTGCTGCTCGGCGTCGGACCGACGGCCGTGACCGCGGTTGCCGGCGTCGCCGCAGCCGTCGCGGCGGCGGTGTGCTGGGCCGGCTACATCGTGATGAACCAGCGCGTCGGGGCGGCGATCCCCGGCATCGACGGCCTGGCGGTGTCGATGGTCGTCGCGATGCTCGTCTCCCTCCCGTTCGGACTGCACTCCGCCGCGGCCGGTGTGGTCGACGACCCGACGCTGCTGCTCGTCTTCGCGGGCGTCGCCCTGCTGTCGAGCGTGCTGCCCTACGCGCTCGAGATGGCGGCGCTCCGCCGGATGGTGACCCGCGTGTTCGGCGTGCTGCAGAGCCTCGGTCCCGCGATCGCCGCGCTCGCGGGACTCCTGGTCCTGCGCGAGGCGCTCTCGGTGCAGGAGGTCGTGGCGCTGGCCTGCGTGACCGCGGCGAGCATCGGGGTGACCCTGTCGGGACGTCGCCGCCGAGCCGTTCCCTGACGGCGGCGAGCCGACCGGCGGAGCCGTGACGCGCCTCCAGGCCGTTCCCGACCACTGGACGCGCCACGACCCGCCTCCGGGTCGGCCGCCGACTACTCGGCGCTGAGGAAGTCCGCGTAGGTGGGTTCCGACTGCTCGACCGCCAGGAGCGCCGGGTCGTTGATCCGGCGTTCGACGTAGGCGGCGATGACCTCCGGCGGAGTGAGCACGTGGGCGACCCAGGACGGCACGTCGCGTTGGTTCACGGTGGGCCTCCTTCCTGTCGTTCGTCCGTCGAACCACTTGATCGGTGAGTAGTTCGGCGAGGCGGGGTTCCCGGAACGATCCTCGGATCGGGTCCGGATGTCAATGCGGTGCGTTCCCTGGATGCCGTTCGGCGCGGTCCGTCCGCAGCGCGCGGTGCTTGACCGCTGAGCGCCAGACCCAGGCGTCGGCCTGCTGCCCGAACTGCGCCCACTCGACGTGCACGGCGTCCCGCGTCCAGCTCGACGCGAAGCCCTTGACCCGGATGTGGAAGGTCGGGAACTGGATCCACGCCCAGACCGGGACGGGCGTCACCGCGTGGCAGACGTCGGGCCCGCGCGCTTCCTCGGACAGCGAGTAGGCGCGCGGACGCTCGACCTCCGGGTGTTCCGGGGGCTGCCACCGGTTCTCGCGACGCCGTCCCACGACGGTATTCGAACGTGTGTTCGAACGTGCGTCAAGTCCGCCGCGCGGTCGCTGCGCACCTCGACTCGGCCGCGGGCGTGTCGGGGTGCGCCACGCGGACGCTGCGCGCCCGGACCGGGCCGTGGGCGTGTCGGGGCGCGCAGCGCAGCCACCGGGTCACCGGCGTCAGGTGGCCGCGCGGCCCGTCGACTCGCGCACGCTCAGGGTCAGCGACGGTCCGGGCCGGGACGGCAGGGGAGCCGGGGCGTCGATCTGCTCGCGCAGCAGCACCGCGGCGCGCTGCCCGAGCTCGACGGTGTCGCGCGTCAGCGAGGTGATCGCGGGACGGACGAGCCGGATCATCGCGGAGTCGTCGAACGACACGATCGACACGGCCCCCGGCACCGCGACGCCCATCTCGCTCGCGACACCGAGACCCGCGACGGCGAGCACGTCGTTGTCGTACACGATCGCCGTCGGTCGCACCGCGCGGGACAGCAGTGCACGGGTGGCCCGGGCGCCCTCGTCCGCGGAGTAGTCGGTGGGGATCGACACGGTGTCCTCGAGCCCGGCGTCCGCCGCGAAGGCCCGGAGTCGCTCGACCCGCATGGCCGTGTGCTCGAACTCCGGCCGACCGGAGACGTGCGCGATCCGCCGGTGCCCGAGCGCGTGCAGGTACCGCAGCACGGTGTCCGTCGCGTCCGAGTCGTCGATCCACACGCTCGGGGCGGCGCCGTCCGGCGAGGGGTGCGAGCCGACGACCACCGTGGGCATGCCGAGCTCCGCGAGCAGGGTCAGACGCTCGTCGTCGCGACGCGGGTCGATCACGACGACGCCGTCCACCCGGTGCCCGCGCCACCAGTCGCGGTAGGTCGTGAGCTCCTCGGCCGCGTCCCGGGCGACGAGCAGGGTCATGCCGACGTGGGTCCCGGCGAGCCCGAGCTGGATCCCCGAGATGAGGTCGCCGAAGAACGACTCGGTGCCGAGCGTCCGTGCCGGGCGGTTCAGCACGAAGCCGATCGACCCGGCGCGGGCGCCACCGAGGGCGCGGGCGGCGGTGTGCGGTTGCCAGTCGAGTTCGCGGGCGATCTCCTGCACGCGGCGGCGGGTCTCGGCGGACACCCCCGGCCGGTCGTTGAGCGCGAACGACACCGCGCTGATGGACACCCCGGCGCGTGCGGCGATGTCGGCGATGGTCGTGCGACGTCTGCTGGCCACGGGGTTGACTATAGCGCTTTAGTCATGAACAGTGGCAGCCACACGCCGGTTCGGCACCACCAACTGAACCGCTTGAGCACGATGACGAAGGAGTCGGTTGCGATGAGGACCACCACACGGGTGACGAGGGGCCGCGCGGCAGCGCTGCTCGCGACGGCGGCGGCGACCGCCCTCGTCCTGACGGGCTGCTCGAGCGGCAGCAGCGGCGCGAGCGGCGGCGGGAGCGGGGCGATCGACGGGACGATCACCCTGCAGACGTGGGCGCTCACGCCGACGTACACGGACTACCTGCAGGGCGTCATCTCGGCGTTCGAGAAGGAGCACCCGAAGGCGACCGTGAAGCTCCAGGACCAGCCGGGCGACGGCTACGCCGACAAGGTGCTCAGCCAGGCGTCGTCGAACAGCCTGCCCGACGTGGTCAACCTGCCGCCGGACATCGCGCTGCCGCTCGCGAAGCGGGGCTTCCTGCAGGACGTGTCGAAGGACGACAGCAAGCTCGGCAGCACGTACGTCGCCGGCGCACTGGACTCGTACCGGTACAAGGGGCTCGATGGCACGTACGGCTACCCCTGGTACCTCAACACGGACGTCGACTACTGGAACAAGACGATGTTCGACAAGTGCGGCCTCGACGCGGACAACCCGCCGAAGACCACCGACGAGCTGTTCACGCAGGCCAGGACGATGCACAGCAACTGCCCGGACGACTACCTGATGAGCCGGAAGCCCGGACTCGGTGACCTCACGCTCGCCGGGGTCAAGGTGCTGAACTCGGACGGCACGAAGTTCACCTTCGCCGACTCGTCGAAGGCCGTCGACCTGATCGACCGCTACAAGGAGGCGTACCAGGACGGCTACATGCCCTCGACCGTCCTGAACAGCGACTACCTCGGCAACTCGACGCTGTTCACGCAGCAGAAGGTCGCGTGGACGACCGGCGGCGCGACGGCGCTCTCGGACATGATCAAGAACAACCCGTCGCTCAAGGGCAACGTCGTGGTCAGCCCGGCGCTCGACACCCCGCCGCTGTACGTGCAGGGCCTGTCGGTGTCGAGCAAGTCGAAGCACCTCGCCACGGCCGAGGCGTTCGCGCAGTTCATGACGAACGCGAAGAACCAGGAGGCGTTCGCCCACCAGGTGAACATCTTCCCGTCGACCACGTCGTCGCAGTCCGACCCGTACTTCTCGAAGGACGACGGCACCGTGAACGGCACGGCACGCGTCCTCGCGAACGAGGCCCTGAAGCAGGCGAAGGTGCTCAACCCGGTCGAGGCGAACTCCGCGATGACGGACTTCCTCGACCAGCAGATCGCCCTCGCCATGAAGGGGCAGGTCGCGCCGGGGCAGGCCCTGCAGACCGCGCAGGACAAGATGAACTCGCTCCTGGCCAACGGCTGATGCGCGCCAACCGCTGGTTCACGCCCTGGCTGCTCGTCCTGCCGGCCCTCGTCTGGCTCCTCGCGTTCAGCCTGTGGCCGTCGATCAACACCGTCCGGTTGTCGTTCACGAACGCCAGCCCGCTGGGGGGCGTGAGCCAGTGGGTGGGCTTCCGGAACTTCGAGACCCTGCTCGCCGACCCACAGGTGTGGGAGGCGCTGCTCAACAGCGTCGTCTACATGGCGGTCTGCCTGCCGCTCCTGACGATCGGCCCGCTGCTCATCGCGGTGCTCGTGCAGCAGAAGCTCCCCGGCATCGCGTTCTTCCGGACCGCGTTCTACACGCCGGTGATCGCGAGCGCGGTCGTGGTCGGGCTCATCTGGACCTGGATCCTCGACGACCGCGGTGTCGTCAACGAGATGGCGCAGGCGCTCGGCGTCGTGCAGGGCGCGATCCCGTTCCTGACCGACCGGTGGCTGCTGCTGTTCAGCGCGATCAGCCTGACCGTCTGGAAGGGCCTCGGGTACTACATGATCATCTTCCTGGCGGCACTCGGGAACGTCGGCAAGGACCTGCACGAGGCCGCCGCGCTCGACGGCGCCGGGGCGGTGCGCCGGTTCTGGTCGGTCACGGTCCCGGGGGTCCGGGGCACCATGACGCTCGTCGGGATCCTGGTCTGCGTCAGTGCGCTCCGGGTGTTCAGCGAGCTCTACATCCTCACCAACGGCACCGGCGGTCCGGGCGGGCAGGACAACTCGCTCGTCATGCTCATCCAGCAGTACGCCCGCGGGTTCACCGGCAACCTCGGCTACGCGTCCGCCCTGAGCCTGCTGCTCTTCGTGGTCACGCTCCTGCCGATGCTCGCCCTCGCCCGCATGAACAGCAAGGCCGACAAGTGACGAACACGACCAGCACGACCGAACCGGCCCTCGGCGGCGCCGCGGGCGCAGCCGTACCCGCACCGGACCTGACCGGCGCGACGGACGGACGCCGGGCCCGGCCCCCGCGTCGCCGCCGCGCGGTCTGGGGCGTCATGTCCACCCGCGAGAAGGTCGTCCGCTACGTCCTGCTCGTCGTCGTGCTGTTCATCACGATCGGGCCGTTCCTCTGGCAGCTCTCGACGTCGCTCAAGGGCGCCGGCGAGGACATCTACACGGCGAACCCGTCGTTCATCCCGTCCGAGCCGACGATCGAGAACTACCTCAAGGTCGCGGCGGCGATCCCGGTCTGGCGGTACATCGGCAACTCGGTGCTCGTCGCCGCGATCGACGTCGTCGGGAACATCGTGTTCGCGACGCTCGCCGGCTTCGCCCTGGCCCGACTGCAGTGGCGGTTCCGGAAGCTCGTGCTCGGCCTGTTCCTCGCGACGCTCGTGCTCCCCGGCGAGGCCACGATCATCAGCCAGTTCGTCACCGTGAAGGACCTCGGCCTGGCCGACAACCTGGTCGGCGTCGCCCTGCCCGGGATGATCGCGGCGCTCAACGTCCTGCTCATGTTCAACGCGTTCCGGCAGATCCCCGAGGAGATCGACCAGGCGGCCGTCGTCGACGGCGCGAACGCGATGCAGCGCCTGCGGTACATCTCGCTGCCCGCCGTGCAGGGCACGATCGCCGTGATCGCGATCTTCTCGTTCATCGGGGCGTGGGACGACTTCCTGTGGCCGCTCATCGTCCTGCAGTCCCCGCAGAACCTCACGCTGACCGTGGGGCTGCAGTACCTGCAGGGCACGTTCGCCACCGACCAGCGGATGATCGCCGCCGGCACGATGATCGCCTTCATCCCGATCGCCGTGGTCTTCGCCGTCCTGCAGCGCTTCTTCTTCAAGGGAGTGGAAGAGGGCGGGGTGAAGGGCTGATGCGCTTCGGCGTCAACCACACGCCGTCGGTCGGGTGGTTCCACTCGTGGCTCGACTTCTCGCCGTCGGACACCGCCAGGGACCTCGAGCAGATCGCGTCGCTCGGTGCGGACCACGTGCGGATCTTCCCCCTGTGGCCGGTCGTGCAGCCGAACCGGACGATGATCCGGCAGCGGGCGCTCGCCGACGTCGCGACCGTCGTCGACATCGCCGGGTCGTTCGGGCTCGACGTGAACGTCGACGCCCTGCAGGGACACCTGTCGAGCTTCGACTTCGTGCCGGCCTGGCTCGACACCTGGCACCGCCGCAACCTGTTCACCGACCCGGACGTCGTCGCCTCGACCGCCGCCTACGTCGAGGCGCTCGCCCGGACCGTCGCTGACCGGCCGAACCTGCTCGGCATCACGATCGGCAACGAGGTGAACCAGTTCGCGCACGCACCGCACCCCGCGCCCTTCGGCGTGACCGCCGAGCAGGGGCACGCATGGGCGGCGACGATGGTCGCCGCCGCCCGGCGGGGCCTGGGGACGGACGGGGGACGCGGACTGGAGGCACGGCGCGGGTCCGCCCCGCTGGTCACCGTCGCGCAGTACGACGCGGCCTGGTACGACGACGCGCAGCCCTTCGGCCCGGAGCACGCGGCGGACCACGGTGACGCGACGGTCACGCACTCGTGGGTGTTCAACGGCGCGGCGCAGCTCCACGGCGCCCTCGGACCCGGTTCGGTGCGGCACGGCGAGTACCTGCTGCAGCTCGCCGCGGCCTGGAACCGGGACCCGCACCGGTCGAACTGGTTGCAGGAGGTCGGCGCCCCGACGAACGTCGTCCCGCCCGCCGACGCCGCGTCCTTCACCGAGCAGACCATCCGACACGTCCTCGGGGCGCAGGACGTGCTCGGCGTGACGTGGTGGTGCTCGCACGACGTCGCCCGGTCCCTCGCCGACTTCCCCGAGCTCGAGTACGACCTCGGGCTGTTCACGAACGACGGTCGGCGGAAGCCCGCGGGTGAGGCGTTCGCCGCCCTCGCTCGATCTGCGACCGGGTCGCCGGCCGCACCGCCCGCCACCGGGATCGTCCTCGACGACGTCGGGCCGGACGGTGCACCGCGCCCCGGCGTCCGCGCCGACTGTGCCCCAGGCGGCCGGTTCGCGGCCGCCTGGCTCGCACGCGCCGAGGCCGCGCCGGACGGCCGTGGCCCGCAGGTGCTGCTGCGCTCCCGGCTCCACGACGACGTCCTGCGCGCAGCGCGCGGCATCACGACGATCGAGCACGTGCCCGACGGCCTGGACGGCACCGTCCTCGCCGTCGCCCACCCCGCCACCGGCGCCTGACCGCCCGACCTCCCACACCGCTCCACCCGGAAGGACCCCATGCACGACGACATCCCCCTCACCACCGGACGCGCCCGACGGGTCCTCGACGAGCGCATCCTGCCGGCCGTGCACGCCACGTCGGTCCCGCTCGAGGTCGCCTGGCACGAGCTGCCGGGGGAGCCGGTCCCGCCCGCCGAGGGGCTCGCGCTCGACTGGACGCCGTACGAGGTCGGGACGCCGTGGGGCGCCGCGTGGGGGACGACCTGGTTCCGCCTGACCGGGACCGTGCCGGCGGCGTACGCCGGGCAGCGTGTCGAGGCGGTCGTCGACCTCGGCTTCGACAAGAACATGCCGGGCTTCCAGTGCGAGGGGCTCGTGTACCGCGCCGACGGGACCCCGGTGAAGTCGATCAACCCCCGGAACCAGTGGGTGCTCGTCACCGAGCGCGCCGAGGGCGGGGAGACGGTCGAGCTGTTCGTCGAGGCGGCGTCGAACCCCGTCCTGCTCGACTACCACCCCTTCCTGCCGACGCAGGAGGGCGACGTGCAGACCTCGTCGTCGAAGCGCCTCTACACGAGCCGCCGGATGGACCTCGCGGTGTTCGCGTCCGAGGTGCACGAGCTGTCGCTCGACCTCGAGGTGCTGCTCGAACTCCAGGCCCAGCTCCCCGACGGGCCGCGGCGGATGCGGATCCTGCAGGCGCTCGACGACGCCCTGGACCGCCTCGACCTGCAGCGCATCGCCGAGACCGCCGCGGACGCCCGGGCAGCCCTGGTCGACGTCCTCGCCGCCCCGGCCGAGGCGTCCGCGCACACCGTCTCGGCGATCGGCCACGCGCACATCGACTCCGCATGGCTCTGGCCGGTGCGCGAGACGATCCGCAAGGTCGCCAGGACCACGTCGACGATGACCGAGCTCATCGACCAGACCGACGACTTCCTGTACGGCATGTCCAGCGCGCAGCAGTACGCCTGGATCAAGGAGCACCGCCCCGAGGTGTACGCCCGGGTCCGGGACGCCGTGGCCGCCGGACGGTTCCTGCCCCTCGGCGGGATGTGGGTCGAGTCGGACACCGTGATGCCGACGGGCGAGAGCATCGTGCGGCAGTTCTCCCAGGGGCAGCGGTTCTTCGAGCGCGAGTTCGGGATCCGTCCGAAGGGCGTCTGGCTGCCGGACAGTTTCGGGTACTCGCCGGCCCTGCCGCAGCTCATGCGCCGTGCCGGGTTCGAGTGGTTCTTCACGCAGAAGATCTCGTGGAACCAGGTGAACAAGTTCCCGCACCACACGTTCCTCTGGGAGGGCATCGACGGCTCGCGCGTGTTCTCGCACTTCCCGTCGATGGACACGTACAACTCGCGGCTCTCCGGCGAGGAGATCGCGAAGGCCTCCCGGCAGTTCCGCGAGAACCGCCTGGCCTCCGGCTCGATCGCCCCCGTCGGGTGGGGCGACGGTGGCGGCGGCACCACGCGAGAGATGACCGGCACGGCCGCGCGGCTCGCCGACCTCGAGGGCAGCGCGAAGGTCCGGTGGGAGCACCCGGACGCGTTCTTCGACCGGGCGAAGTCCGAGCTCGTGGACCCGCCCGTGTGGGTGGGGGAGCTGTACCTCGAGCTGCACCGGGCGACCTTGACCAGCCAGCACCGGACGAAGCAGGGCAACCGCCGGTGCGAGCAGCTGCTGCTCGAGGCCGAGCTCTGGGCGACGACCGCGGCGGCCCGCACCGATTTCGCGTACCCGTACGACGAACTCGACGCCCTCTGGCAGCAGGTCCTGCTGCAGCAGTTCCACGACATCCTGCCCGGCACCTCGATCGCCTGGGTGCACCGCGAGGCGGTGGCGAAGTACGCCGAGACGGCCGCCGCGCTGACCGCGATCACCGAGTGCGCGCTGGCGGCGCTCGCCGGTCCGGGTGACGTACCGGTCGTCGTCAACCCGGCCCCGTTCCTCCAGGCCGGCGCACCCGCGCTGGGGGCGACCACCGCGGCCGACGTGCCGGCGGCGACCCCGGTGTCGTTGACCGAGCGGGAGGGCGGGTGGGTGCTCGCCAACGAACTGGTGCGGGTCGTCGTCGACGCGCGCGGACTCGTCACGAGCGCGGTCGACCTGTCGACCGGGCGCGACGCGATCGCGCCCGGCCGCGTCGCGAACCTGCTGCAGCTGCACCAGGACTTCCCGAACATGTGGGACGCGTGGGACGTCGACCGCTACTACCGCAACCGCGTCGAGGACCTGACCGACGTCACCGGGCTGCGCGCCGCAGTCGACGACACCGGTGCCGCCCGGGTGGTCGTCGAGCGGGCGTTCGGCGACTCGACCGTGACGCAGGAGATCGTCCTGGCGCCCGGCTCCCGGACGCTCGAGTTCGACCAGGTCACCGACTGGCACGAGACCGAGAAGTTCCTCAAGGTGGCGTTCCCGCTCGACGTCCGCGCCGAGCACACCGTCGCCGAGACGCAGTTCGGCGCGCAGAAGCGCGTGACGCACACGAACACGTCGTGGGAGGCCGCGAAGTTCGAGACCTCGATGCACCGCTACGTCCTCGTCGAGGAGCCCGGCTTCGGGGTGGCCCTGGTCAACGACTCGATCCACGGCTTCGACACCACCCGCGACGCCGTCGAGGGCCACGTCACCACGACCGTCCGGCTCTCGCTGCTGCGCGCACCGCGGTTCCCGGACCCGGAGACCGATCAGGGCGTGCAGACGCACCGCTACGGCCTCGTCGTCGGGACCGACCAGCTCGGGGCGACGGCGGCCGGCGTCGTGATGAACGCCGGCGCCCGCACGGTGACCGGCGGGCACGGCTTCGCGCCGCTCGTGCGGGTCTCCGGCGACGTCGTCCTGTCGAGCGTCAAGCTCGCCGACGACCGCTCGGGCGACCTGGTCGTCCGCGTGTACGAGCCCGCTGGGCGCCGGGGGACCGGCGGCATCGCCGTGGACGGACCCTTCGGCGACCCGACCGAGGTGACGCTGCTCGAGGAACCACTCGCGGCGATCGACCCGTCCGGGTTCGCCGTCGACGCCTACGAGGTGCGCACCGTCCGGTTCGCGCGCGCCTGACCACCGCTCGCAGTCCCACCAGCGGTCGCAGTCCCACCAGCGGTCGCAGTCCCACCAGTTCGAGGAGGAACGAGATGAAGCACTCAACGAAGCTCGGGATCGTCGCGGCGCTCGCCGCGGCGCTCGCCGTCCCGATGGTCCCGGCGGCCGCGTCCGCCGCACCGTCGCCCACCGGCCTGTCCCACGGTGTCGGGGCATCCCGCGGGGTCGGGCACGGCAAGCAGCCGCACGCCGCCCCGACGAAGGACGGGCCGACGAGCATCGCCTACGTCGAGGTCAACAACGACCAGCTCGCGAACGTCGGCCGTTACACACTCGCCGACGGCGCGAACGCGTTCGACGTGGCGATCATCTTCGCCGCGAACATCAACTGGGACGGGTCGAAGGCCGTCCTGTACGACAACGAGAACGTGCAGCGCACGCTCGACGACGCCGCGACCCAGATCCGGCCGCTGCAGGCGAAGGGCATCAAGGTCTCGCTGTCGATCCTCGGCAACCACCAGGGCGCCGGCATCGCGAACTTCCCGACGCAGGCCGCCGCGGAGGACTTCGCCGCCCAGGTGTCCGCGACCGTCGCGAAGTACGGGCTCGACGGCGTCGACCTCGACGACGAGTACTCCGACTACGGCACGAACGGCACCCCGCAGCCGAACCAGCAGTCCATCGGTTGGCTCATCAGCGCCCTGCGCGCCGACATGCCCGGCAAGCTCGTCTCGTTCTACGACATCGGCCCGGCGTCCGACGCGCTGTCCTCGTCGAGCCCGGCGATCGGGTCGCAGCTCGACTACGCCTGGAACCCCTACTACGGCACGTACTCGGCGCCGTCGATCCCCGGGCTCGGGAAGTCGCGGCTGTCGGCGGCAGCGGTCGACATCCAGAACACCCCGCAGTCGACGGCGGTGTCCCTGGCCCAGCGGACGAAGGCTGACGGCTACGGCGTCTTCATGACGTACAACCTGCCCGACGGCGACGTCTCGCCGTACGTGTCGTCGTTCACGCAGGTGCTCTACGGGCAGGCCGCGTCGTACCGCTGACCTCGCCTCCGCACGGCGGCCCGCGCCCCGCGCTCCCCGGCTCCGGCCTGGAGGCGCGGGGCGCGTCCGTCGCGCCGTGTCGGCATCACGGGGGACGAGTCTGTACCCCGTTCGTGGGCTGTCGTGTCCGCGGAGCGCGGGGTGGAATGGTCGGTGCAGGACACCCCTGCGTGCTTCACCCGAAGGAGCCGCATGACCGTCACGCTCGCCCGCGCTGTCCAGGCGCCCGCCGGGCTCGCGTCCGCCGGGCTCGCGTCCGCCGCGCTCGCGCCCGCCGCCGCGACCCTGCGGCCGCTGCCGCGGCAGGCGGTCCGTTGGTCGTTCCGCGCCGCGTTCGCGGCGCCGTACGTCGTCCTCGCGCTGGTGGCGGCCCGCGCCACGCCGACGCCGCTCCTCGGGCTGACGGGCAACCAGGTGACGCTCGACCGGGCGACCGCAGCACTCGACGGCGGGGTCGTGCAGGCGATCGGGCAGCTCTACCCCCTGCTGTCCGGGGTCCTGCTCCGGTTCATGCCGTTCGGAGTCCAGGGTGCGGCGGTGCTCGGGGCCGTCGCCGCCGGGGTCCTGCTCCAGGTGCTCGCCCAGGACATGCTCCGCCGGGGGCTGCGGATGCGCGAGGTCGTGGCCTTCACGGTCGCCCTCGGCGCGAACCCGCTGTACGCGTTCGTCGCGCTGAACGACCTGCAGGCGTTCCTCGGCATCGCGCTCTTCGCCGTCGCGGTCGTCGACATGGTCCGGTTCTTCGCGTGGGGCGACACGCAAGCGGGCTTCCGCGCCGGCCTCGCGCTCATGCTCTCCACGCTGCTCGACCCGATGGGGTTCGTCTACGTCGGCATCGCAGCGCTCGCCGCCCCCGTGCTCGACCTGGCGCGGCACGACCAGCGTGGCATCCGTCGGGCGAACGTGCTCGTCCTCGTGTTCCCCAGCGTCGCGGTCGCGCTCTCCACCGCCGTGCTCGACTGGATGGTGCTCCACGATCCCTTCGCTGCGATCCGCGGCACGATCGACGTCTCGCCGCAGCGGTTGGCCGGGCTGCACCACCTGTTCGCCACCGCTGACGGGCTGCTCCTGATCGCGATGGTCGTCGCCGGCGCGACCCTGGCCCTGCTCGTCGGTCGACCGGGTGCGATCGCCCTCGTCGTCGCGCTCTTCGTCGGGATCATCGGCGGCTACGCGATCGGTCTCGTCCCGATCGCTGCGGCGGGCAACGTGTTCGTGACGATGCTCAGTGTCGCGATCGCGATCCTGCCGCCGGTCCAGAGCCGGCTGACCGGCGCACTCGTCGTCGTGCTCGCGGTGCTGCAGGTGCCGCTCGCGTGGGCAGCTTCCTCCCAGCGCGAGGTGGTCGTGGAGTGGATGCACGCACTCGTGGCGGCGGTGTCCGGGTGACCGTCGCCGAGTCCGCTCCCGAGGTCCCGCACAGCGTCCCACCCGCACTCGTCCCCGTCCCACAGGGCCGGCACCGCGGCCACGAGGTCGATTGGCGCCCGCGACACCGCTGCTCCGTCCGACGCCACGTCGAGGAGGGCTGGGTCGCCTCGGCCCGCATCCGGGAGGGCGTGGTCGTCCTCACGAGCGGTCGGTCCGATCCGGACGTGCTGCGCGCAGCACTGGCCGAGGAGTTCGGGGAGCCGGTCGTGCTCCGCAGCGCCACCGAGGCCGCCGTGCGGCAGCGCATCGCGTACGAGCTCGAGGAGGAGGTCGCCGACCTCGCCGCCCACGGTCTCGCCCGGACGAACCCGGCCCTCTCCGCCCGCACCGTCCTGTCGCGCGGTCAACAGGTCGGCGGCGCGCTCGCGGTGCTCGTGTTCGCTGCGTGTCTCGTCGCGGTGCCGGGCACCACCGTCGCGATCGCGACCGCCGTCCTGTCGATCGGGTTCCTGGCCGGCATCGTGTTCAAGTTCTGGGTGTCGATGGTCGGAGCGCGCTTCGACCTCGTCGAGCAGGTCTCCGTCGACGACGTCGCCGCGCTCGACGACGACGCGCTGCCGACCTACACCGTCCTCGTGCCCGTCTTCCGCGAGGCGAACATCGTGCACGCCCTCGTCCGCAACCTCGAGGTCCTGGACTGGCCGAAGGACCGGCTCGAGGTCCTCGTGCTCGTCGAGGCCGAGGACCACGCCACGCGCGAGGCGGTCGTCGACGCCGATCCTCCGGAGTGGATGCGCATCGTCATCGTGCCGCCGGGCTCGCCGCAGACGAAGCCGCGCGCCTGCAACGTCGGGCTCGCCATCGCCCAGGGGGAGTACGTCGTCATCTACGACGCCGAGGACCGACCCGACCCGGACCAGCTCAAGAAGGTGTTCCTGACCTTCGACCGCGCCGGCGACGACACCGTGTGCGTGCAGGCTGCCCTGAGCTACTTCAACGCCGACGAGAACGCGCTCACCCGGATGTTCACGCTCGAGTACTCGTACTGGTTCGACTACATGCTCGCCGGGCTCGACGCCCGGGAGCTGCCGATCCCGCTCGGTGGCACGTCGAACCACTTCCGCACCGACCTGCTCCGCGAACTCGGCGGGTGGGACCCGTACAACGTCACCGAGGACGCCGACCTCGGCATCCGGGCCTCGGCCGTCGGGTACCGCGTCGCCGTGGTGAACTCCACGACGATGGAGGAGGCGAACACCTCGATCCCGAACTTCGTCCGGCAGCGCTCCCGCTGGATCAAGGGCTACATGCAGACCGCCCTCGTGCACGCCCGGCGTCCCCGTGCACTCGTCGGCGAGATCGGCCCACGCCGTGCCGCTGCGTTCGCCCTGCTCATCGCCGGCACACCGCTCACCTTCCTCGGCATGCTGCCCGGCGTCGTGGTGACGACCGCGACGCTCGTGCTGCCGGCGGGGTGGACGTCCCCGATGTTCCCCGCGCCCGTGCTCTGGCTGTGCGTGCTCGACTTCCTGCTCGGCAACGCGACGATGATCTACCTGACCATGATGGGGCCGTACAAGCGGGGACGCTTCGACCTGATGGGGTGGGCGCTCCTCAACCCGCTGTACTGGATCCTGCACTCCGTCGCCGCGTACAAGGGCCTTTGGCAACTCATCACCCGGCCGCACTACTGGGAGAAGACGGAGCACGGCCTGACGAAGACGACCGCTTGAGACCTACGATGCCCGCGTGGAGCTCACGTTCGAGGCAGAGGTGATCGAGTGGCGCGGTCCGGCGCCGTACGTGTACGCGGTGGTGCCCGACGACGTCGCCGACCTCGTCCACGAGCTCGCGTTCGAGCTGACCTACGGCTGGGGCGTCGTCCCGGCGGGCGTCGCGATCGGGCGGGTGCGGTGGACGACGTCGCTGTTCCCGAAGGACGGCGGGTACCTCGTGCCGCTGCGGAACGCGGAGCGGACCCGGGCGGGGGTCGGCCTCGGCGACACCGTGCACCTCACCCTGACGCTCGGCGCCCCCTGAGCAGCACCCCTGGCGCACCGCCCACCGGCCTCAGAACGAGCAACTGACGACCGCGCGGAGCGCTGATGACACGGAGGGGATGACGGGAATCGAACCCGCGTGGCCAGTTTGGAAGACTGGGGCTCTACCATTGAGCTACATCCCCGCGCTGCAGCACTGGTTGCGCAGCGCCACCATCGTAGCGGACGAACGACCCCCGACATGCCATCGAACGTGTTGCCGCAGCCCGACCCGGGCGACACCCGGCGGATCCGCCGCTCGCGGGTGGTGTCGTTCGTGCTGCTGGCCCTCGCCGCCGTGGTGTTCTCGCTCCGGCCGGAGGTCTTCGGCGACCCGCAGGCCCAGCCGTGGCACGCGCTCCTGCACGTGTGGCGGATCGTCGTCGGACTCCTGCTCGTCCTGGGCGCGGGAGCGGTGCAGGTGGCCGTCGGGGTCCGCTGGCGGCAGGGCCTCCGTCGGGCGGCCGACCCGGCTCCTCCACAGCGCGGCACGCCGCCCGGGAACCAGTCACCGGCGGACCGCTAGACTCGTCGCGGTCGTGCGTGCCCTCGGGCGTGCGCGGCCACCCTGGCCCAGTCACGGGGCGTAGCTCAGCTTGGTAGAGCGCCCGCTTTGGGAGCGGGAGGTCGCAGGTTCAAATCCTGTCGCCCCGACCAGGTCCACACGAACGTCAACCAACAGGAGTACATCCCTTGGCCACCAGCACCGTCGACAAGGTGAGCGACACCCGCGTCAAGCTCACCGTGAACGTGACGCCGGAAGATCTCAAGCCGAGCATCGACCACGCGTACAAGCACATCGCCGAGCAGATCAACATCCCCGGCTTCCGCAAGGGCAAGGTCCCGCCGGCGATCGTCGACCAGCGTGTCGGCCGCGGCGAGGTCCTGAACCACGCCGTCGGCGACGCGATCGACACCTTCTACCGCCAGGCGGTGGAGGAGCAGGAGCTGCGCATCCTCGGCCGCGCCGAGGCCGACGTCGCCGAGCTCCCCAACGTGAAGGACTTCACGGGCGACCTCGTCCTCACCTTCGAGGTGGACGTCCGCCCCGAGTTCGACCTGCCGAAGTACGACGAGTACGAGCTGACGGTCGACGCGGTCGAGGTCTCCGACGACGAGGTCGAGGAGGAGCTGCAGAACCTGCGCACCCGCTTCGGCACGCTCGTGACGGTCGATCGTCCGGCCAAGACCGGCGACTTCGCCCAGATCGACCTGACCGCCACCATCGGTGACGACGAGGTCGACTCGGCCACCGGCGTCTCCTACGAGATCGGCTCGGGCGACCTGCTCGAGGGCATCGACGAGGCGCTCGAGTCCCTGACCGCCGGCGAGTCGACGACCTTCGAGTCGACGCTGGTCGGTGGCGACCGCGAGGGCGAGACCGCCCAGATCGCCGTCACCGTCACCGCCGTCAAGGAGCGCGAGCTCCCCGAGGCCGACGACGAGTTCGCCCAGATCGCCAGCCAGTTCGACACCATCGACGAGCTCAAGGCGGACCTCAAGGAGCAGATCGCCAAGTCGAAGACCTTCGGCCAGGGTGCTGCTGCGCGCGACAAGCTCGTCGAGAAGCTCATCGAGGACGTCGACATCCCGATCTCGGAGCAGCTCATCGAGGACGAGGTGCACCGTCACCTCGAGCAGGAGAACCGCCTCGAGGACGAGGAGCACCGCAAGGAGGTCTCCGAGTCCAGCGAGAAGGCCTTCCGTTCGCAGATCCTGCTCGACGCGATCGCCGAGAAGGAGGAGATCCAGGTCTCCCAGGAGGAACTGACCCAGTACCTCATCCAGGCTGCGGCGCAGTACGGCATGGAGCCCGCCGAGTTCATCAAGGTGATCGACCAGAACGGTCAGATCCCGGGCATGGTCGGCGAGGTCGCCCGCTCGAAGGCGGTCGCGACCGTCCTGTCGAAGGTGACCGTCAAGGACTCCAACGGCGGCGACGTCGACCTCTCCGCCTTCACGGCGGGCGTCGCGCAGACCCCGTCGGAGGACGCGGAGTAGTCCGCGACCACCCTCCGCAACAGGAGGCGCGGTGCCAGCTGGCACCGCGCCTCCTGTCCGTTGGCGGGCCGGCCCGACCGCCCAGAGCGAACAGACGCGAACAGCCGCGTTGCACCCGATAAGTTCGACATCAAGCGACAACTGAACGGGAGCTTTTCCATGGCCGAAGCGACACTGAACCCCAGTGTTTTTGACCGCCTTCTGAGAGACCGGATCGTGTGGCTCGGCTCTGAGGTCCGCGACGAGAACTCGAACGAGATCGCAGCGAAGCTGCTGATGCTCGCCGCCGAGGACCCTGAGAAGGACATCTACCTCTACATCAACTCGCCCGGTGGCTCGATCACCGCGGGCATGGCGATCTACGACACGATGCAGTTCGTGCCGAACGACATCGTCACCGTGGGCATCGGCCTCGCCGCCTCGATGGGGCAGTTCCTGCTCTCCTCGGGCACCCCGGGCAAGCGCTACATCACCCCGAACGCGCGCGTGCTCCTGCACCAGCCGTCCGGTGGCTTCGGCGGCACCGCTGCCGACATCCAGACGCAGGCCAAGGTCATCCTCGACATGAAGCAGCGGATGGCGGAGCTCACGGCCGAGCAGACCGGCAAGTCGATCGAGCAGATCCTCAAGGACAACGACCGCGACAACTGGTTCACGGCGCAGGAAGCCCTGGAGTACGGCTTCGTCGACCACCTCCGTGCGTCCTCGAACGAGGTCGTCGGCGGCGGCGGAACCGTGGGCGACGGCGAGACGCCGACCGCGGCTGCCGAGCCCGAGTCCCACTGACCACCACCGAAGAGAAGGAAACGAGAATGCACCTCCCCATGCTCGGTGGCGCGCAGAACGTCCCGGCTCCGTCCGATCGCTACATCCTCCCCAGCTTCGAGGAGCGCACGGCCTACGGCTTCAAGCGCCAGGACCCGTACGCGAAGCTGTTCGAGGACCGCATCGTGTTCCTCGGCGTGCAGGTGGACGACGCGTCCGCCGACGACGTCATGGCCCAGCTGCTCGTGCTCGAGTCGATGGACCCGGACCGCGACATCGTGATGTACATCAACTCGCCCGGTGGCTCGTTCACCGCGATGACGGCGATCTACGACACGATGCAGTACATCCGTCCGCAGATCCAGACCGTGTGCCTGGGCCAGGCGGCCTCGGCCGCGTCGGTGCTCCTCGCTGCCGGTACCCCGGGCAAGCGTCTGGCGCTCCCGAACGCCCGCGTGCTGATCCACCAGCCGGCGACCCAGCAGGGTGGCGGTCAGGCGTCGGACATCGAGATCCAGGCGGCGGAGATCCTCCGCATGCGCACCTGGCTCGAGGAGACGCTGTCGAAGCACTCGAACCGCACGCCGGAGCAGGTCAACAACGACATCGAGCGCGACAAGATCATGTCCGCCGAAGAGGCACTCGAGTACGGCCTGATCGACCAGGTCCTCACGAGCCGCAAGAACCTGCCGGCGCTCGTCAAGTAGCACCAGCACGACGACGGCCCCGCACCCTCCGGTGCGGGGCCGTCGTCGTGTCGCGGGGCCGTCGTCGTGTTGCGGGTCAGTCCTCGTCGTCGTGCGTGTCGGCGGTCGGGGCCGGGCGGCGTCGCAGGAGCAGCAGGACCGCGACGACCAGGCCGACGAGCACGACCCCGCCGACGCCGATCCACAGCGCGTCGGTCGCCGTCGAGTCGCCCGCGCTGGTCGCGGTGCCGGACTCGTCCGCGCCGGACCCCGCGCTCGCCCGGTCGGTGGCGCAGACCGGCGGGTCGGTCGTGCCGGCCGCGCGGGAGAAGCCCGCGGGGGCGTCCCACGTGAAGTCGTACCGGTCGGACACGGTGTGGCCGTCCGCGGAGACGATCTGCCACTCGACCGCGTACTTCCCGGACTTCCCGAGGGCGGCCTTCGTGGTCATCGACGGCCCGTCCACCGTGACGCAGCCGTCCTCGTAGTACCGGCCGTCCGGCCCGACGACCCGGAACGCGAAGCCGGAGTCCGAGCCGCCGATCTCGAGCAGCCGGTCGTTCGTGGTGATGTCGAACCGGTCTGGGAGCGCGGTGAGCGTTCCACCGACCTGTGGCGTCGACGACACCAGGTAGTTGTGCGCGCTGGCGGGGGCGGCGAGCCCGAGGACCGCACCGCCCGCGATCGCGAGGGCCGCGGCGGACGCGGCCACGATCCTCCCGGCCGACCGCTGACCCGGGGCGGACCGACGGCCCGGCGTCGGACGGGTCACTTCGCGGCGTCCCGGCGGCGGGTGGCCGCGACCGCGACGACCAGGCCGACGGCGCCGACGACCAGGCCGCCGAGGCCGAGGAAGCGACCGACCAGGTCGGGCTGGGCGGCGGTGCTCGTCGACGCGGCGGCCGTGGTGGCGGGGGCGTCGTCGTCGTCACCGCTCGTGGCGGTCGCGGCGGTCAGGACGATCGACGGGGCGGGGTGCTCCGGCTCGGCCTTGCCGGTCTGCTGCACCTGGTCCCAGTCGGTCGTGCCCTGCTCGCAGGTCTGCACGACCGGGAAGGACACGCGGTCGCCGGGCTTGCCGTCGGGGAGCGAGAACGACAGCGAGAAGGTGTCGCGTTCGTCCGCGGGGAGCGGGGTCTTCGCGGTGTAGGTGACGCTCGTGACGCGGACGGCGCCGGCCTCGTCTTCGTCGCTGCTGCTCGACGCCCCGCTCGTGTACGGCTCGGTCGTCTTGGTGATCGTCCAGTTCGGGTTGACCGTCGGCGTGACCTCGATGACGGACTTCGGCACCTGGAACTCGAGCTTCGTGGTGGGGGAGCCGTCGCAGCCGTGCGGCACGGAGAAGGTCGCCGTGGTGTAGGAGTTCGCCGCGGTGGAGGTCGCGTCGGCCTCGACGTGGGCGCTGGCGGCGGCCGCCGTGCCGAGGACGATCGCGGCGGTCACGCCGAGGGTGGCGGTGCCGACGAGGGCGAGGCGCTTGGTCATGGGGTCCTTCCGGTTTCTACAACTTGTAGAGCAGCGGTGCAACGGTACCAGGAGACGACGCCGTGGGCGAACGCCGCGGGACAGGCCGGACGGCGTCGCGGTGGGTGTCGCCGGATGCGGTTAGGCTCGGTCACACCGGGCGGGTCACCCGCGCGGAGGTCAACCAGGGAGGGCACCGCCATGGCACGCATCGGAGAGAGCGCCGACCTGCTGAAGTGCTCCTTCTGCGGCAAGAGCCAGAAGCAGGTCCAGCAGCTCATCGCCGGGCCGGGCGTCTACATCTGTGACGAGTGCGTCGAGCTCTGCAACGAGATCATCGAGGAGCGTCTGGCCGAGGCGGGCGAGGACACCACGAGCGGGGACTTCGAGCTCCCGAAGCCGCGCGAGATCTTCGACTTCCTGCAGGAGTACGTCATCGGGCAGGACCCCGCGAAGCGCGCGCTGGCCGTGGCCGTCTACAACCACTACAAGCGCATCCGGGCGCAGGGGCAGATCACCGCGGCGGAAGACCGCGACGACGTCGAGATCGCGAAGTCGAACATCCTGCTCATCGGCCCGACCGGGTGCGGCAAGACCTACCTCGCGCAGACCCTGGCGAAGCGCCTCAACGTGCCGTTCGCCGTCGCCGACGCCACCGCGCTGACCGAGGCCGGCTACGTGGGCGAGGACGTCGAGAACATCCTGCTCAAGCTCATCCAGGCCGCGGACTACGACGTCAAGCGCGCCGAGACCGGGATCATCTACATCGACGAGGTCGACAAGATCGCGCGCAAGGCCGAGAACCCCTCGATCACGCGCGACGTCTCGGGCGAGGGCGTCCAGCAGGCCCTGCTCAAGATCCTCGAGGGCACCACGGCCTCGGTCCCGCCGCAGGGCGGTCGGAAGCACCCGCACCAGGAGTTCATCCAGATCGACACGACGAACGTCCTGTTCATCGTGGCGGGGGCGTTCGCCGGGCTCGAGGACATCGTGTCGTCCCGGGTCGGCAAGCGGGGGATCGGCTTCGGCGCCCCGCTGCACAGCCCGCTCGACCAGCAGGACCTGTTCGCCGACGTCCTGCCGGAGGACCTGCACAAGTTCGGGCTCATCCCCGAGTTCATCGGGCGTCTGCCCGTCGTGACCACGGTGTCGCAGCTCGACCAGTCGGCGCTCATGCAGATCCTGACCGAGCCGAAGAACGCCCTCGTGAAGCAGTACCAGCGGATGTTCCAGATCGATGGGGTCGAGCTCGAGTTCGACCGCGGGGCGCTCGAGGCGATCGCCGACCTCGCCGTCCTGCGGCAGACCGGTGCCCGCGGGCTCCGCGCCATCCTCGAGGAGGTGCTCGGGCCGGTCATGTTCGACGTGCCCTCGGACGACGACGTCGCCCGGGTCGTCATCACCCGCGAGTCCGTGCTCGAGAACGCTGCGCCGACGATCGTGCCGCGGCCGCGGGCCAAGCGCGTCGAGAAGTCCGCGTAGGTCGCGTCGCACGACGGCCCGGTCCCCTCGGGGACCGGGCCGTCGTCGTGTGCGGGGGCGGGTGGGGTGTGCGGGGTCGGCGTGGGGTCGGGGTCGTCGTCGCGTCGAACCACACTCCCGACATCGAACCAGGGTCGGCGGCTGGTTCGATGTCGGGTTCGTGGTTCGACGGCGCCGCGCGGCGCCGCCCCGCCCGCCCCGCGGCGCCGCTACTCCAGCCCGCGGCGGCGCTACTCCAGCCCGCGGCGGCGCAGCAGCGGCCCGACCTCGGCGTCGCGACCCCGGAACGCGCGGTAGGCCTCGAGCGGGTCCTGCGCCCCGCCGACGCCGAGCACCATCGTCGCGAAGCGCTCCCCGGCTGTCCGGGAGAGCCCGCCGTGCTCGCGGAACCACTCCACGGTGTCGGCGTCGAGCACCTCGGACCAGATGTAGCCGTAGTACCCGGCGTCGTACCCGCCCGAGAACGTGTGCGCGAAGTACGTCGACGAGTACCGCGGCGGGACGGCGGCGACGTCGATCCCGGCGGCCGCGAGGGCGTCCCGCTCGAAGTCCTCGACGGACGTGACCGCGGCGGCCTCCTCAGCCGACAGCCGGTGCCACGCCTGGTCGAGCAGTGCCGCGGCGAGGTACTCGGTCGTGCCGAAGCCCTCGTTGAAGCCGGCCGAATCGCTCAGGCCGAGGACGAGTTCCGGCGGCAGCGGCTCCCCGGTCTCGTGGTGCTTGGCGTAGTTCGCGAGCACGGACGGCCAGGTCACCCACATCTCGTTGACCTGCGAGGGGAACTCCACGAAGTCCCGCTCGACGTTCGTCCCCGAGAACCGCGGGTAGGTCGTCCGGGCGATCAGGCCGTGCAGCGCGTGCCCGAACTCGTGGAAGAGCGTCTCGACCTCGTCCTGGATCAGGAGCGTCGGGGACCCCGGTGCGGGCTTCGCCACGTTGAGGTTGTTCACGACGACCGGAAGCGTGCCGAGCAGGTGCGACTGCTCCACGACGGGGTTCATCCACGCGCCGCCGCGCTTGCCGTCCCGCGTGTAGAGGTCGAGCAGGTAGAGGCCGACCTCTGCGCCGTCCTCGGAGCGCACCTCGAAGACGCGGACCTCGTCGTTGTACCCGTGCAGGTCGGGGCGCTCGGTGAAGGTCAGGCCGTACAGGGCACCGGCGGCGTGGAACACCCCGTCGTGCAGGACCCGGTCGGCCTCCAGGTAGGGGCGGAGCGCGGAGCTGTCGGCGGCGAACTGCTCGCCGCGCAGGACCTCGGTGGCGTACGCCCAGTCCCACGCCTCGACCTCGAAGCCGACGGTGCGGGAGCGGACGGCGCGCTCGTCCTCGGCGTTGGCCGCCGCGGCGGGCACGAGCGAGGACAGCAGCCCCTCGACGGCCTCGGGCGTCCGTGCGGTCTCGTCCGCCGTGACGACCGCCGCGTGGTTCGGGAACCCGAGCAGCTCGGCACGCTCGGCGCGGAGCCGGACGATGCGGAGCAGCACGTCGCGGTTGTCGTGCTCGTTGCCGCGGCGGCCGCGCGAGAGCGACGCGCGCATGATCCGCTCGCGGAGCCCGCGGTCGGTCAGCGACGCGAGCCACGGGTGGCCCGTGTAGAGCGGCAGCGTCACGAGCCAGCCGTCCAGCCCACGGTCGGACGCGGCGCCCGCGGCGGCCGACTTCGCGCCGTCGTCGAGCCCGTCGAGCTCGCGCTCCTCGGTGACGTGCACCGCGAGGTCGTTCGTGTCCTCGAGCAGGTTGCGCTCGAAGGTCGTCGTCAGGGTGGACAGCTCCTGGTTGATCGCCGTCAGTCGTTCCTTGCCGGCGTCGTCCAGCCCCGCGCCGGCGAGGGTCATCTCCGTGTGCACCCGCTCGACCAGGCGACGGTCCTCGTCGGTCAGGTCCGAGCGGTCGCCGAGTGCGGACCGCACCGCGTCGACCCGCGCGTACAGGCGGGAGTCGAGCGTGATCGCGTCCCGGTGCGCGGCGAGGAGCGGGGCGACCTCGGCCTCGAGGTCGTGCAGCTCCGGCGTCGAGTCGGCGGATGACAGCGTGAAGAACACGTGGCTGACGCGGGTCAGCAGCTGGCCGGAGCGCTCGAGTGCCACCAGGGTGTTCTCGAACGTCGGCGGCGCCGGGTCGGTGGCGATCGCCTCGACCTCGGCGCGCTGCTCGGCGATGCCGGTGTCGAACGCCGGACGGAAGTGCTCGAGCCGGACGTCGTCGAACGGCGGGAGGGCGTAGGGGAGGGTGCTCGGTGCGTCGAACGGGTTGGCCATGGCCCCACCCTACGGACCGCCCACCCGACGGGCAGCCTGGAGGATCGTGGCGCGCCCGCCACGCGCGGACCGTCAGCGTGTCGCTACGTCGACCAGCACGGCGGCCGCGCTGCGCGCGTGCACGGCCGGCGTCGTCTCGCCCGAGATCGCCGCGGTCGTCTGCGCTCCCTCGGCGAGGAGCGCGAGCTGGGCGGCGAGGGACTCTGCCGCGTCCCGGTCCGCCACGACCGTCGCCGCCAGGTCCGCGATGTACCGCTGGAAGGACGCCTTGTGGGCGCGTGCGATCTCGGCCACTGCGGGGGAGGTCGCCCCGAGTTCGCCGAACGCGTTGATGAAGCCGCAGCCCCGGAAGGTCGCGTCGCCGAACCAGTCCTCGAGGAAGTCGTAGACGGCGAGGAGCTTGTCGCGCGGGGTGGTCCCGGCGTCGACGGCACCGCGGACGCCCCGCTCCCAGAGGTCGTGTCGGCTGCTGAGCACCGCGGCGACGAGCTGGTCCTTGCCGGGGAAGGCCGCGTAGAGCTTCTTCAGCGAGACCCCGGCCCCGGTGCGGATCTCGTCCATCCCGACCGACTGGATGCCGCGCGCGTAGAACAGCTCGTCGGCAACGTCGACGATGCGGTCCCGGGTGCCCGGGTCGACGGTGGTGGGCATGACCATCCCCATCCCTGTTCCAGCGCTCCCGGCCCTGCGTCGGGAACGACGGTTCTCACTCTACGCCGCGGCGTCCGACCCTCGGTGGAGCAAGAACGGTCGGGTGCGGGGACGGCACCCGACGACTTCTGCTCCATCGATGTCGATGTCGATGCCGATGCCGATCGTGCGGCGGCTAGTCCTCTTCCGGGGCGTCGTCCGGGTCGGTCACCTGCGCGTGGCCGGCGGGGTCGAGCCGGATCGACGTGCCGTCGTCGAGCTCGACGACCGGCTTGCCCTCGAGGAACGTGAGCGTCCACCGCCACGACGACGCGTCGACGGACGCGGCGGCGAGCTCGTCCTCGACCCCGCGCACGGCGACGACCATCGCCTCGGGGAGTCGCTCGGGTGGCTGCCCACCCACGTTCCAGCGTGTGCCCAACTGCATCCGTGCCTCCAGTCCGGTGTGGACCGGCCGCATCGGCACGACGCGACCGGAGCGGGGCCGGCCGCGTCGACGACGTGACCGGCCCGGGGAGCCGACGCTACGCCTGCTGCTCGGCGAGCTCGATCTCGGTGACGGCGAGCTCGTCGCCGTCGGTGAACGACAGGTTCTCGATGCGGCCGACGGCCGCCAGGTCGACCGCCGCGCGCTCGATGAGTGCCCGCTGCTCGGCCGGCGCCGCGACGACGGCGCGCGTCACGGGCGTCTTCTGGGACGCCTTGGCGGCGGTCTTCGCCCCCCGGATCCCGATGAGCGCCTGCCCGACCGCACCCAGCAGCCCCGTCGGCTCGGCCTGGGTGGGCAGCTCGGCCCGCGTCGGCCAGGAGGATCGGTGCACGCTGGTCTCGTGGGTCCAGGCCCACACCTCTTCCGTCGCGAACGGCAGGAACGGTGCGAGCAGCCGGAGCAGCGCGTCGATCGCGGCGCGGAGCGCCAGGACGGCGCTCGCCTGCGTCTCGTGCGTCGCGTCGGACGCCGTGCCGTAGGCACGCTCCTTCACGAGCTCGAGGTAGTCGTCGCAGAAGGTCCAGAAGAAGCGCTCGGTGACCTCGAGGGCACGGGCGTGGTCGAAGCCGTCGAAGGCCGCGGTGGCCTGGTCGACGACCGCGCCGAGCTCGGCGAGCATGTCGACGTCGAGCGCCTCGGTGACGCTCGTGGCACCCTCGGGCAGGGGGAAGCCGTAGACGAACTTCGCCGCGTTGAGCACCTTGATCGCCAGACGACGGCCGACCTTGATCTGCTTCGGGTTCTGCGGGTCGAACGCCGCGTCCGTGCCGAGCTTCGACGAGGCCGCCCAGTACCGGACCGCGTCCGCGCCGTGCTGCTCGAGGATCGACAGCGGCGTGACGACGTTGCCCTTCGACTTCGACATCTTCTTGCGGTCCGGGTCGACGATGAAGCCCGAGATGCTGGCGTGCTTCCACGGAGCGACGTCGGCCTCGAGCTGGCTGCGCAGCACGGTCGTGAACAGCCACGTGCGGATGATGTCCTGCGCCTGGGGGCGGACGTCGTACGGGAACACCAGGTCGTACAGCGCCGGGTCGGTCTCCCACTTGCCGGCGAGCTGCGGGGTCAGCGACGAGGTCGCCCAGGTGTCCATGACGTCGAGCTCGCCCTGGAACCCACCGGCGACGCCGCGCTGCGACTCGTCGTAGCCGGGAGCCGGCTCGGACGCGGGGTCCACCGGCAGCTGCGCCTCGGTCGGCACGATCGGCTGGTCGTAGACCGGGTTGCCGTCCGCGTCGAGCGGGTACCAGACCGGCAGCGGCACGCCGAAGAAGCGCTGGCGCGAGATGAGCCAGTCACCGGACAGGCCGCCGACCCAGTTGTCGTAGCGGACCCGCATGAAGTCCGGGTGGAACGCGATCTCCTCGCCGCGCTGGCGGAGCGTGGTCTTGAGCTGCTCGTCGCGCGCGCCGTTCACGATGTACCACTGGCGGGTGGAGACGATCTCGAGCGGCTTGTCGCCCTTCTCGAAGAACTTCACCGGGTGGTTGATGGTCTTGACGTCGCCGACCAGCTCACCGGACTCGGTGAGGGCGTCGACGAGGACCTTCTTGGCGGAGAACACCGTCTTGCCGGCCATCTCGGCGTAGAGCTCCTTGCCGCGGGCGCTCTCGATCCAGGTGGGCTCGTCGGAGCGGACGCGACCGTCGAAGCCGATGATCGCGCGGTTCGGCAGCTGCAGCTCGCGCCACCACACGACGTCGGTGGTGTCGCCGAAGGTGCAGACCATCGCGATGCCGGCGCCCTTGTCCTGCTGCGCGAGGTGGTGTGCGAGCACCGGGACCTCGACGTCGAACAGGGGGGAGCGGACGGTCTTGCCGAACAGGTCCTGGAAGCGCTCGTCGTCCGGGTGTGCGACGAGGGCGACGCACGCGGGGAGCAGCTCCGGGCGGGTGGTCTGGATCACGACGTCCTCGCCGCCGTCGGTGCGGTGGAAGGCCAGGCCGTGGTATGCGCCGGGCATCTCCTTGTCCTCGAGCTCGGCCTGCGCGACCGCGGTGCGGAAGGTGACGTCCCAGAGCGTCGGGGCGTCGGCCTGGTAGGCTTCGCCGCGCTCGAGGTTGCGGAGGAAGGCGCGCTGGGCACTCGCACGCGACGTGTCGTCGATCGTCCGGTACGACTGCGTCCAGTCGACCGACAGGCCCAGGGTGCGGAACAGGTGCTCGAACTGCTGCTCGTCCTGGACGGTCAGCCGCTCGCACAGCTCGATGAAGTTGCGGCGCGAGATCGGCAGCTGGTCGGCGGCCTTCGACGACTTGTTGTCGCCGCCCTCGAACGGCGGGACGAACGCGGGGTCGTAGGGGAGCTGCGGGTCGCAGCGGACGCCGTAGTAGTTCTGCACCCGACGCTCGGTCGGCAGTCCGTTGTCGTCCCAGCCCATCGGGTAGAAGACGTGCTTGCCGCGCATCCGCTCGTACCGGGCCTTGAGGTCGGTGTGCGTGTACGAGAACACGTGGCCGATGTGCAGCGAACCGGAGGCGGTCGGCGGCGGTGTGTCGATCGAGTACACCGCGTCCTTGGTCGCGCTGTCGCGGTCGAACCGGTAGGTGCCGTCCTGCTCCCAGACCGGACCCCAGACCTGCTCGAGTCCGTCGACGGTGGGCTTCTCGGGCATGGGCTTCGACATGGCGGGGCCTCTCGATCGATGTGTGCGGCACCGAGTCCGTGGTGAGGTGCCTGAGTGTCCGCGCGCACTGCGCGGCGAGTCGATGGTATCGCCAGCACGTGCGGCGGCGCACCCGTGGCGGTCGGCACCGGCCGTGGCACCTGCGGCGGTCGGTCCCGACTGCGTGTACCACAGGAGGAGCCGGGACACGCTGGAGAGCGCCTGGTAGTCTGTCGGAGTTTGTCCGGCGAACGTGGGTTCCGTCGGGACCGCACCGTTGCTCTCCGCCGGACGCCCGAAGGCAAGACTCAGCACTACCGGAGGAACGAACTTGGCACCGCACGAAGCACGGAACCAGCAGGGCGACCGCCCGCTGCGCACGAAGGCCGCCGCGAAGCGCGCGCGACGCAAGCTGACCGAGGACGACGTCACCGTCGTCGAGGAGTCACTGCTCAAGCGCGCGGTCGCCGCCGCCGCACTCGGCAACGCGATGGAGTGGTTCGACTTCGGCATCTTCGCGTACCTCACGGTCACGATCTCGAAGGTCTTCCTGCCCGAGGGCGACCCCACCTCGAACCTCGTCGCGACGTTCGGCTTCTTCGCCGCGGCGTTCATCGTCCGCCCGATCGGTGGCGCGGTGTTCGGCCCGATCGGTGACAAGATCGGCCGGCAGAAGGTCCTCGCGCTGACGATGATCCTGATGGCCGCCGGCACGCTCATGATCGGCCTCATCCCGTCGTACTCGACGATCGGCTTCTGGGCCCCGGTCCTGCTGCTCGTCGCGCGCTTCGTGCAGGGCTTCTCGACCGGTGGTGAGTACGGCGGCGCCGCGACCTTCATCGCCGAGTACTCGCCGGACAAGCGCCGCGGGTTCATGGGCTCGTGGCTGGAGTTCGGCACGCTGGCCGGCTACGTCCTCGGTGCGTCGATCGTCACCGTCCTGCAGTACGCCATGCCCGAGGACGCGCTCCTCAGCTGGGGGTGGCGCATCCCGTTCATCGTCGCCGGCCCGCTCGGCCTGATCGGGCTCTACCTGCGCCTGAAGCTCGAGGAGACCCCCGCCTTCCAGAAGCAGCAGGAGCAGGCAGCCGAGCGCGAGTCGCAGAAGACGCCGTTCCTCAAGCTGTTCGCCGAGAACTGGCGCTCGCTCATCGTCTGCATCGGCCTCGTGCTCGTCTTCAACGTGACCGACTACATGCTGCTGTCGTACATGCCGACGTACCTCGAGACGAACCTCGGCCAGAACGCGACGTTCGGCCTGATCCTGATCGTCATCGTCATGATCCTGATGATGGTCGTCATCACGTTCGGCGGTCGGCTGTCCGACAGGTTCGGTCGTCGTCCGGTCCTCGCCGCGGGCTGCATCGGCTTCCTCGTGCTGTCGTGGCCGGCGCTCAAGCTCGTCCAGACCGGCACCGGTGTCGGCGTCTTCACGGGGCTGCTGCTCCTCGGCCTGGTCCTGGTGACCTTCACCTCGACCATGCCGTCGACGCTCCCCGCGCTGTTCCCGACGATCATCCGCTACGGCGCCCTGGCGATCGCGTTCAACGTGTCCGTCTCGCTGTTCGGCGGCACCACCCCGCTCGCGACGCAGGCGCTCATCGCCGGTGCGAAGGACGCGGGCCTGTCGTGGGCCGAGGACATCCCGGCCTTCTACCTGATGGCCGCGGCCGTGATCGGCCTCGTCGCGGTGTACTTCACCAAGGAGACCGCCGCGACCCCGCTGATGGGCTCGGGCCCGACGGTCGCGCACGAGGACGAGATCGCCGACGTCATCAAGGACTACAACGACCCGACGTCGGAGCTCGCGCAGTCCGACTGGGCGAAGGACTTCTCGACGAGCGAGATCCCGATCATCTCGGGTGACGCCCCGAAGCCGGGGCAGGACAAGGAGACGACGGGCGCGTAGGCGCCACGTCCACCGGCCTGGAGGCGCGGTGCGGGTCCGTCCCGCACCGCGCCTCCTGCGTGTGGTCGCGTCGAGCGCGCGCCCTGGATCCGAGTCTCGGGCAGGGCGACGAGTCCCGGGCCGGGAGGCCCGGGACTCGTCGCCGAGCACGAGACTCGGCGCTGACCAGAGCGGTCCGGTGCGCGCTCAGGACGGGCCGGCGGCCAGCCGCGCGGCCGCGGCCAGCAGGCGCGCGGTCTCCGGGTGCTCCGGCGCGGCCCACACCCGCGCGGCCGGACCGTGCTCGACGACCCGGCCGCCGTGCACGACGAGCACCTCGTCCGCCGTCCGCCGGACGGCCCGCAGGTCGTGCGACACGAGGACCATCGCGACCCCGGTCTCGTCCCGGAGCCGCTCGAGGAGCGTCAGCACCGCGTCCTGCACGGTCGCGTCGAGGGCGGTGACGGGCTCGTCGAGCACCACCACCTCGGGCGACGTCGCCAGCGCCCGGGCGATCGCGAGCCGCTGCCGCTGCCCGCCGGAGAGCGTCCACGGCGACCGTGGCCGCAGCGCCGGGTCGAGTCCGACCTGCCGCAGCGCCTCGTCGACACGTCCGCCCAGTGCCCCGCGCACGCGGCGCTCGCGGCCGTCGGACAGCGCGTCCGCGAGCACCCGCTCCACCGTCCACCGCTCGTCGAAGGTGGCACCGGGGTCCTGCACGACGGCGGCCACGCGGTGCCGGCGTGCCCGACGGTCGCGCTCCGGCAGCGGCACCCACGGCGCGCCGTCGAGCGTGACCGTGCCCGCGTCCGGTTCCTCGAGGCCGAGCAGCATCCGCGCGACCGTGGTCTTGCCGGACCCGGAGGCCCCGATCACGCCGAGGACGCGCCCCGGCCGCACGGACAACGAGACGTCCTGCACCGCGGGAACGCCCGCGAAGGACCGGGAGAGGCCGCGCCCCGCGAGGATCGCCGGGCCGCCCGTCGCCGAGGGTCCGTCACCAGCATCGTCGCCGGCGTCGTCGCGGGACCGGTCGGCCCGGGCCGACCGCACCAGTGCCTGCGTCACAGGGTGCTCCGGTGCGGCGAACACCGCCGAGGTCGGACCCTGCTCGACCACCGTGCCGTCGTCCACGACGACGACCCGGTCCGCCCACCCCGCGACGAGCCCGAGGTCGTGCGTGATGACGAGCAGCCCGGCCCCGCGGCGCTGCGCGGCACGCAGCTGCTCCATCACGGTGACGGCGACGGCCGCGTCGAGGGCCGTCGTCGGCTCGTCCGCGACCACGAGGTCCGGAGCGCCGACCGTGGCCGCGGCGATCAGGGCACGCTGCCGCATCCCGCCCGAGAGCGTGCCCGCGAGCCGGCCGTCGTGCGCCAGGTCCGGGTCGAGGTCGACCGCCGCGAGCGCCGTCCGGACGGCATCGATCCGCTCGGCGGCCGTCATCCGGGTGTGCAGCCGCAGGGCGTCGCCGACCTCGCGGCCGACCGGGCGGAGCGGGTCGAGGGCGCCCAGGGCCTCTTGCCCGACGTAGCCGACCGTGGCACCGCGGAGTCGCCGCCACTGCCGCTCCGACAACCCCCGGACGTCTTGTCCGGCCAGCCTGAGTACCTCGGCGTCCACCGAGGTCCCGGCCGCCGAGAGCCCGAGCACCGCCCGCGCGGTGACGGTCTTGCCCGAACCGGAGGCCCCGACGAGCGCGACGCACTCCCCGCGCGCCACCGTGAACGCGACGTCGTGCACGAGCACCGCGTCACCCGCCCGGACGGTCAGGCCGCGCACGTCGAGCACGCTCGCGCCGAGCTCGTCCACGCCGGGCCCGCTCACCGCGGCGCCCCGCTCCGTCGGACGGCACGGCCGAGCACGGTCACAGCGGTCGCGAGCACGACGATCGCCAGCCCGGGGAAGGTGCTCGTCCACGGTGCCGTGAGCAGGTAGGTGCGACCGTCGGCGAGCATCGCGCCCCACTCCGGGGCCGGCGGCGGGGTCCCGACACCGAGGTAGCTCAGGGCCGACGCCCACACGACGGCCTGCCCGACGCCGAGGGTCGCCACCGCGACCACGGGCCACAGCGCCGCGGGCAGGACGTGCCGCACCAGCACGACGCAGGGGGAGCGGCCCTGCAGCACGGCCGTCTCGACGACCTGCGAGCGTCGGGCCGTGCGGACGAGTCCGCGGACGATCCGTGCGTAGCCCGGCGCGGTCGCCGCCCCGACCGCGAGGGTCGCGGGCACCGGACCCGGTCCGGTCACCGCTATGACCACGAGGGCGACGAGCAGCAGGGGCAGCGCGAACGCCACCTCGGTGATCCGCCCGACGACCGCGTCGACGAGCCGGCCACCGAGCCCGGCGACCGTGCCGAGGACGACGCCGGCGACCCCGCCGACGAGGGTCGCCAGCACACCGACCAGGAGCGACGCCCTGGTACCCGCGACCACACGGCCGAGCACGTCGCGACCGGACTCGTCGGTGCCGAAGGGGTGCGCCCACGACGGCGCCTGCAGCGCGTCGGTCGGGTGCACGGCGAGCGGGTCCCCGCCGCCGAGCAGCGCGGGGAACGCCGCCGCGAGGACCGCGAGCACGACGACCGCCGCGGCGACGGTGCCGACCGGCCCGAGCGTCCCCCCACGGGACCGCTCGGATCGGCGGGCAGGGTCGCCGGGGCGCTCCACGGCACCACCGGCCGGGAGGCGCGGGTCGACGATGCCGCTCACCGCGCCACCGCCCCGTGGCGCGTCCCGACCCGTCGCCGGGCACCGCTGCGCGCTGCGCCGTCGCCGCCGCGGGGGTCGACGACCCGCTCGACGAGGTCGGCCACCGCGAGCACGACCACGTACGCCACGGCGGACACCATCGCGATGCCGACGACGAGGGGCATGTCGCGCTGCGTCACCGCCGCGACCAGGGCGCGGCCGATCCCGGGCAGCGCGAAGACCGACTCGACGACGACCGCGCCGGACACGAGCGAGCCGAAGGCCCACGCGGACAGCGCGATTCCGGGGAGTGCGGCGTGCCGGAGCAGGTGGCGCCCGAACAGCCCGAGGCGGGACTCGCCGCGACCCCGCGCGGCGAGCGCGAACGCCGACCGCTGGGCGTCCACCACGCCGTCCCGGACCGTCTCGGCCAGGTAGCCGGCGACCGGCACCGCCACCGTCAGGACCGGGAGCACCCAGCCCGCCACGCTGCCGTCGGACACGGCGGGGACCCAGCCGAGGCCGCTCGCGAACACCACGATGAGCACGCTGCCGAGCCAGAAGTGCGGCACGACGCTCGCCGTGACCGTGATCGCCCCGGTCAGCGCCGCGGCCACCCGGCCCCGCTGCGTCGACCACCACGCGGCGACGACCGCGAGAACCCACGCGACGACCAGCCCCGTCACCGCGAGCGTCAGCGTCACGGGGAGCTGCTGCCCGAGGAGCGTCGCCACGGGCGTCCGGAACGCGTACGAGTCGCCGAGGTCGCCCGTCGCGAGCCGGCCGAGGAACACCGCGTACTGCACGAGCACGGGTCGGTCGAGCCCGTACTCGCTGCGGACCTGCGCGACCGCCTCGGCGGAGGCCTGCGACCCGGGCCCGCCGAGGATCGCGAGCGCCGGGTCACCCGGGATGAGCCGGATCGCGACGAACACGATCGTGGCGACCGCCCAGAGCACGCCGATCCCGCCGGCGACGCGACGGATTCCCCACAGTGCCCAGCCGGACCAGCCGACGGGCAGGCCGCCGCGCGCACGACGCACCACGGGCCTCCCGTCCGGTGACCGCGTCAGCGGTCGATCCAGGCCGTGCCGAACCACGGCGTCGAGACGGCCGTCGTGCGGATGCCGTGGACCGACGAGCGGTACAGGAAGTGGTTCTGCTGGTCGTACAGGGGGAGCACCGTGCCGCTCGCCAGGATCAGCCGCTGCGCCTGCTCGTAGAGCTTCCCGCGCTCGGCGGTGTCGGCGGTCTGCGCGGCCTGCTGCAGGAGCCGGTCGACCTGCGGGTCGTCGAGCTGGGCGAGGTTGGCGAAGTAGCCGGACGGTGCCGGTTCGATGCTCGCGCTGTCGTACAGGATGCGCAGGACGTCCGCGCCGACCTTCGTGTACGGGGCGCTGACGACGTCGTACTCGTTCTTCGCCAGGGCGGCGTACCAGCTCGACAGGTCGAGCTCCTGCAGGCGGACGTCGAACCCGACGGCCTTCTCCGACGCCTGGACCTGCTGGAACAGGCTGCGCTCGGCGGGCACCGACTGGTTCGTCGACACCGGGAAGGTGACGGTCAGGCGCTGCCCGTCCTTCTCTCGCACGCCGTCGCTGCCGACCTTCCAGCCGGCCTCGTCGAGCAGCTGCTTCGCCTTCGTGGGGGAGTACCGGAACAGGCTCGGGTCGGAGTACGCGAACGGTTCGACGCTCGACAGCACCGAGTACGAGCGCTTCGCGGTCCCGAGGAACAGGCTCTGCAGCCCGGGGTCGATCTCCGCACCGGCGATGAAGGCCTTGCGGACCGCCTCGTCGCGGAAGACGCCGTGGCCGGAGTTGAGCTCGAGACGGTTCGAGGCGCCGGGCCGCGGGGCGTCGAGGTCGCGGATCGCGCCCTTCGCCGAGGCGGCCTTCAGTTGGTCGGGCTGCGCGTTGTCGATGACGTCCACCTGACCGGACTGCAGCGCCGCGTACCGCGAGGTCGAGTCGGGCAGGAAGCGCCAGGTGATGCCGTCGAGCCGCGGCTTCGTGCTGCCCCAGTAGTCGTCGTTCTTCGCGAGCGTGACCCGGTCCCCGTGCTTCCAGTCCGTGATCGTGAAGGGGCCGGTGCCGACGGGGGACTCGCAGTTCTCGGCCTGCGGGCGCTGCAGGGCCTTCGGGGACTCCATGCCCACCCACGGCTGCGAGAAGGACTCGAGCAGGGCGCTGTCCGGGCGGCTCAGGGTGAGCGTGACGGTGTGGTCGTCCGTCGCGGTGGCCTTCGTGATCGACTGCAGCGCGAGGTAGCCCGTGCTCGACGCCGTCGCCGGGTCCTGCACGTGCTCGATGTTCGCGACGACCGCCGCCGCGTCGAACGCCGTGCCGTCCGAGAACCGCACGTCGTCCCGGAGCCGGAAGGTCAGGGTCTTCCCGTCGTCGCTCGTCGTCCAGGACTCCGCGAGGGCGGGGACCGGCTTGCCGTCGTCGAGCGCGGTGAGCTCCTCGATGTACTGCGTCGACAGCAGCGCCTGCGGGTAGTTCCCGCCGACGTGCGGGTCGAGGCAGGTCGGCTCGGCGTCCCCGGACGCGTAGGTCAGGGTGCCGCCGGACACCGGCGTGCTGCTCGACGTCGCGGCGCCGCCGCCCGTGCATGCGGTCAGCGCCAGCAGGACCGCTGCGGCCCCGGCAACGGCGGTCGTGGTGCTCCGGAGGACGGTGCCACGGGAGCTGGCTCGGCGCGCGCGGGCTGTTTTCTGTACTCGGTCCAAGATCATGGCGGATCGAGTCTAGCGGTTTACTGTGCGCATGGACGAGACGACCAGGCGCGGTGGCCGCCCCCGACGGTCGAGCGCCGAGGTGCTCGCCGACGCCGCCGCGGAGCTGTTCCTGGAGCAGGGTTACGCGCGGACGACGGTCGACCACATCGCCGCCCGGGCCGGGGTCAGCCGTGCGACGTTCTTCAACTACTTCGCCGCGAAGTCCGACGTGCTCTGGCTCGAGCTCGACGCCGCGGTGGCCGACGTCCCGCGGTTCCTCGCCGCGTCGACCGAGGCGAGCCCGGTCCGCGCCGTCGAGGAGGCCCTGCTCGCGGCCGCCCGGGCGCACGACCCGGAGCGCGTGCCGTGGGCGATCGCGCAGGCCGAGGTGATGGACATCGGGTCCGAGCTCGTCGCCAGCGTGGCGGCGCGGGTGATGGCGCAGCACGGGGCGGTCGCGGCGTTCGTCGGGTCGCGGACCGGGGAGCACCCGATGTCGCTGTGGCCGCAGACGGTGTCCGGGGCGATGCTCGGTGCGGCCGCGGCGGCGTTCGGGGTGTGGGTCGCCGACGGCGTCGGGCGCCGGGCGCTCGTCGAGTACGTCGGGGCGGCCCTGACACCGGTCGCGGTGGGGCTCGACGCGCACTGAGGTGCGCGCGGCGTCCGGGCTCGGAGCGTCAGCGCGTCAGCGGGTCAGCGCGTCACTCGGTGCGCAACGTGCCCGCGCCCCCTGCCGCTACGTCCTCCGCTGTGCCGTCCCGCACCGTCGACGGCACCTGCCCGTCCCCGCGCGACCGGAGCGACGCGTCACCCGGGATGCTCAGCGTGAGCACCGCCTCCTCGATGTACTGACTCGTCTCGAGCGAGGCCTCCACGCGGCGCAGCCGGACCGCGACGTGCTCCTCGTCCTCGTTGCCCTCGAGGTCGACGGCCGCGACGAGGAACACCCGGGACGGTCCGACGAACTCGAGGTGCAGGTACGTGACGCGCTCGACCTCGTCGCGGCGGAGCATCTCGGTGAGCACGGCGTCCTCCAGCTCCGGCGAGGTGGCCTCGCCGAGCAGGAACCGGCGGTTGCGTTCGATGAGCACGATCGCGACGACCCCGAGCAGCACGCCGACCGCGATGGAGCCGATCGCGTCGAAGACCGCCAGGCCCGTGACCTGGTGCAGGAACACGCCCAGGAAGGCGATGACGAGGCCGATCAGGGCGGCGGCGTCCTCGGCGAAGACGGCGCGGAGCGTGGGGTTCGAGGACTGCAGGACGTGCCGCAGGACGGGGACGCGGCGCTTGGTCGCGGCGCCGTGGGCCTGCCGGAACGCCTGCACGAAGCTCGTGCCCTCGAGGACGAACGCGACCGCGAGCACGAGGTAGTTGAGCAGCAGGTCCTCGGCGGGACCGCTCTCGCCGAGCTGCGTGATGCCGTGCCAGATCGACACGACGGCGCCGGCGGTGAACAGCCCGAACGCGGCGAACATCGACCAGATGTAGGTCTCACGGCCGTAGCCGAGCGGGTGGCGGGTGTCCCGCGGCTTCGCCCCGCGCCGCTCGGCGACGAGCAGGAACACCTCGTTGCCCGTGTCCGCCCACGAGTGCGCGGCCTCGGCGGTCATCGACGCGGAGCCGGACAGCAGGGAGGCGATGGTCTTGGCGATCGCGACGAGCAGGTTCGCGGCGAACGCGATGACGACGGTGAGCAGGGACTCGGGACGGTCCTGCTTCTCAGACGAGGGCATCGCTCCAGCATGCTCCGGTCTTGTAGACTCGGCCCCACAGGCGTCGAACCGGCCATCACCGGGGAGCCTCCGGCAGAACGCGGCAGCACCACCGCCGTCAGTAGAACCGGGCGGACCGGACCGCACCCATCCGGCGAACGAGCGGTCGGTCGCAGCGCGAGCAGCGGCCGGCAAGCGAGGTGGTACCGCGGAGCGAGCTCCGTCCTCGTGGAGACGAACCGAACCCACAGGAGCAGCTCGTGGCCTACCCCCTCAACGTCCCCGCAGACGGCGTCGACCCGTCGCCGAGCTTCCCCGCCGTCGAGCAGGGGATCCTCGCGTTCTGGAAGGGCGACGACACCTTCCAGGCCTCGATCGACCAGCGCGACGGGTGCACCGAGTGGACGTTCTACGACGGCCCGCCCTTCGCCAACGGCCTGCCGCACTACGGCCACCTGCTGACCGGGTACGCCAAGGACGTCTTCCCGCGCTACCAGACCATGCGCGGCAAGCAGGTCCACCGCCGCTTCGGCTGGGACACGCACGGCCTGCCCGCCGAGCTCGAGGCGATGCGCCAGCTCGGCATCACCGAGAAGCACGAGATCGACGCGATGGGCGTCGACGTCTTCAACGCCGCCGCCAAGAAGTCCGTGCTGCAGTACACCGACGAGTGGCAGCAGTACGTCACCCGCCAGGCGCGCTGGGTCGACTTCGAGGACGACTACAAGACCCTCGACGTGACCTTCATGGAGAGCGTCCTGTGGGCGTGGAAGCAGCTCTGGGACAAGGGCCTCGCGTACGAGGGCTTCCGCGTCCTGCCGTACTGCTGGAACGACCAGACGCCGCTGTCCAACCACGAGCTCCGCATGGACGACGACGTCTACCAGATGCGCCAGGACCAGTCGGTCACCGTCGCGTTCCCGCTGCGCGGGACCCGCGCGACGGAGCTCGGACTCGACGGAGTCCGCGCCCTCGCCTGGACGACGACCCCCTGGACGCTGCCGACGAACGCGGCGCTCGCGGTCGGACCCGAGATCGCCTACGCGGTCGTGCCGGCAGGGCCTGGAGGCGCGGCTGACGGCGATCCCGCCGGTTCAGCCCGGTACCTGCTCGCGTCCGACACCGTGGCCGCGCACGCGAAGGACCTCGGCTACGAGAGCGCCGAGGACGCGCTCGCCGCCGTGCTGCGCACGGTCGTCGGCGCGGAGCTCGACGGCGTCGAGTACGAGCGGCTGTTCGACTTCCTGGCCGACCAGGAGGGCTACGAGCACGCCTGGCGCATCCTGGTCGCCGAGTACGTCGAGACGGGCGAGGGCACGGGCATCGTGCACCAGGCCCCCGCGTACGGCGCCGACGACCAGGAGGTCTGCGCGGCCGCGGGCATCCCCGTCGTGCTCTCCCTCGACGAGGGCGGCCTGTTCACCGCGCAGTTCGGCGAGGTCGCCGGCATGCTCTGGTCCGACGCGAACAAGCCGCTGACGAAGGCCGTGCGCGAGATGGGGCGCCTGCTCCGCCAGGCGTCGTACGAGCACAGCTACCCGCACTGCTGGCGCTGCCGGAAGCCGCTCATCTACAAGGCGGTCTCGTCGTGGTTCGTCCGGGTCACGGCGTTCCGTGATCGCATGGGCGAGCTGAACCAGGACATCAACTGGGTGCCGGACAACGTCAAGGACGGCCAGTTCGGCAAGTGGGTCGGGAACGCGATCGACTGGTCGGTCTCCCGCAACCGCTACTTCGGCACGCCGATCCCGGTGTGGGTGTCCGACGACCCGGCGTACCCGCGGCAGGACGTCTACGGCTCGCTCGAGGAGCTCGAGCGCGACTTCGGCCGGCTGCCGACGAACGCCGACGGCGAGGTCGACCTGCACCGTCCGTTCATCGACGAGCTCACCCGGCCGAACCCCGACGACCCGACCGGGCGGTCGACCATGCGCCGCATCACCGACGTCTTCGACGTGTGGTTCGACTCCGGCTCGATGCCGTACGCCCAGGTGCACTACCCGTTCGAGAACCGCGAGTGGTTCGACGCGCACAGCCCCGCGGACTTCATCGTCGAGTACATCGGGCAGACCCGCGGCTGGTTCTACGTCATGCACGCGCTGTCCACCGCGCTGTTCGACCGCCCGGCCTTCCGCAACGTCATCAGCCACGGCATCGTGCTCGGCTCGGACGGGCAGAAGATGTCGAAGTCGCTCCGGAACTACCCGGACGTGTCAGAGGTCTTCGACCGCGACGGCGCCGACGCGATGCGCTGGTTCCTCATGTCGTCGTCGGTCATCCGCGGCGGCAACCTCGTCGTGACCGAGGAGGGCATCCGCCAGGGCGTCCGCGAGTTCCTGCTGCCCCTCTGGTCGACGTACTACTTCTTCACGCTGTACGCGAACGCGTCGGGGGAGACGGGGTACCAGGCCTCGCGCAGCACGGCGAGCACCGACGTGCTCGACCGGTACCTGCTCGCGAAGACCCGCGTGCTCGTCGAGGACGTCACGACGCACCTCGACGCGCTCGACACCCCGCTCGCTGCCCAGGCCGTCCGGGACTTCGCCGACGTGCTGACGAACTGGTACGTCCGGCGCTCGCGCGACAAGTTCTGGCTCGGGGCGGACTCGTCGCCCGAGGCCCGCGCCGCGTTCGACACGCTGTACACCGTGCTCGAGACGCTGACCCGCGTCGCCGCACCGCTCGCGCCGCTCGTGACGGAGGAGATCTGGAAGGGCCTGACCGGCGGACGCAGCGTCCACCTGACGGACTTCCCGGCTGCCGGCGAGTTCCCCGCGGACGACGCCCTCGTCGCCGCCATGGACCGCGTCCGCGACGTCGCCTCGAAGGGCCTCGCGCTCCGCAAGGCCACCGGCAAGCGCGTCCGTCTGCCCCTCGCCACCCTGACCCTCGTCGTGCCGGACCCCGCCGCCGTCGAGCCGTTCGCGGACATCCTCCGCGACGAGCTCAACGTCAAGCGGGTCGTGCTCGAGGAGCAGGAGGAGTCCTCGCTCGGCCGGTACGGCATCGAGCGGAAGCTCACCGTGAACGCCCGCGCCGCCGGTCCGCGCATCGGCAAGCAGGTCCAGCAGGTGATCCCGGCCGCCAAGAAGGGCGACTGGGTGGCGACCGAGACCGGCGTCACCGTCGGCGGCGTCGACCTCGTCGAGGGCGAGTACACGCTCGACCTCACGGTCGCGGACGACTCCGTGGCGGTGGCGTTCCTCGACGGCGGCGGCTTCGTGGTGCTCGACACCGTGACGACCCCCGAGCTCGAGGCCGAGGGCCTGGCGCGCGACGTCGTCCGGGCCGTGCAGCAGGCCCGTCGCGACGCCGACCTCGACGTCAGCGACCGGATCTCCCTGACGCTCCGGGTCTCCACCGAGGCCGAGGCGGCGGTCCGCACGCACGAGCAGCTCATCGCGGCGGAGACCCTGTCGACGAGCGTGACCGTGACCCCGACGACGTTCGCGCCCGGTGCGGGCTCGGCCGTCGGCGACGCAGCGACGGTGTCCGTGGAGGTGGCACGCGCATGAGCGACGGCAACCAGTACGACGACGACCGGTACGACGACCACGACGGCGTCGACCACGACGGTGCCGACGGCGTGGAGATCCCGGTCGGACCGGCGGGCGACACGTCCCCGGCCGACGCCCTGCCCTACGGCGGGGACGACGACGAGGTCCGCCGTGTCGAGGCCGCGCTCCTGGCCCGGGTCGGCGAGCAGGCACCCGAACGGCGGCTGCACGCGACCCGCCGCGCCGTCGAGCTCCTCGGCGACCCGCACCTGGCGTACCCGGTGATCCACGTCACGGGCACGAACGGCAAGACCTCGACCGCGCGGATGGCCGAGAGCATCGTCCGCGCGCACGGGCTGCGCACCGGGCTCATGACGAGCCCGCACCTTGTGTCGATCCGCGAGCGCATCGTCGTCGACGGCGAACCGATCGCGGCGGCCCGCTTCGTCGAGAACTGGGACGACATCGTCCCGATCCTCGAGATGACCGATTCCGAGCTCACCGCGAAGGGCGAGCTCCCGCTGACCTTCTTCGAGGCGCTCACCGTCCTCGCCCTGGCGTGCTTCGCCGAGGCGCCGGTGGACGTCGCCGTGATCGAGGTCGGCATGGGCGGCGAGTGGGACTCCACCAACGTCGTGCAGAGCCAGGTCGCGGTGTTCGCCCCGATCGCGATCGACCACGCGAAGCAACTCGGCAACACCGTCGCCGAGATCGCCCGCACCAAGTCGGGCATCATCAAGCCGTCCTCCGCCGTCGTGTCGAGTGCACAGACCCCCGAGGCGCTCGCGGAGCTCGAGCGGGCGGCCGAACTGACCGAGTCGACGCTCGCGGTCGAGGGCACCGGGTTCTCCGTCGTGTCCGACACCCCGGCGGTCGGCGGGCAGCTCGTCACCGTGCAGGGCGTCGCCGGGCGCTACGACGACCTGTTCGTCCCGATGTTCGGCCAGCACCAGGCGCACAACGCGGCGCTCGCGATCGCCGCGGTCGAGCAGTTCCTCGGCCGCGGGTCGCAGGCGCTCGACGAGGACGTGCTGTCCGAGGGCCTGGCCGCCGCGACGAGCCCCGGCCGACTCCAGCCGATCGCGCAGGACCCCACGGTCGTCGTGGACGCCGCGCACAACCCGCACGGCGCCCGTGCACTGGCCGAGGCGCTGCCCGTGGCGTTCCCGTCCGGGCACGTCGTCGGCGTCGTGGGCATCCTCGGCGACAAGGACGCCCGCGGGTTCGTCCGCGCGCTCCGGGACACCGTGCAGACGTTCGTCGTCACGCAGCCGCCGGGGGACCGCGCGCTCGACGCGGACGCCTTCGCGCGGATCGTCGTGGCCGAGGTCGGCGAGGACCGCGTCGTCGTGGAGCCCTCGCTCGAACAGGCGCTGCACGAGGCACGTGACCTCGCGGACGAGGCGGACGCCGAGGACGCGCTCGTGCTCGTCGCCGGCTCCATCGTGATGGTGGGCCGGGTCATGGACCTGGTGCACGCAGAAGGTGAGCGGTGATGACGGACGCACCACGCGCCTCCAGGCCGGGTCGACCGCCCCGGGTGCGGAAGCCGCGTCGCGAACGCGGGGCGCAGGAGAGCCTGCTCTCGATCACCCTCGTGCTCGAGGCGATCATGTTCTTCTTCCCGATGCTCGTCGTGTACGGCAAGGGCACCCTGCCGCCCCTCGCGGCCTTCGGCGGGGGCATCGCGGCGATGATCGTCCTCGCAGCTGCCTCACGCCTGACGGGCAAGTCGGCCGGTGTATGGTTCGGGTGGCTGCTGCAGGCGGCCATCCTCGCCACCGGGCTGATCGAACCGTTCATGTACGCGGTGGGCGTGGTGTTCCTGGCGCTGTGGGTGTTCTGCTTCGTCAAGGGCGGTCAGCTCGACCGGCAGAACGCCGCGCGGCGCGCCGCTCTCGGCGAGGAGTGACCAGCACCCCCGCGACCGAACACTAGGAGCAACTGCGTGTCCGACCTCGAAGAGACCCTCGTCCTCGTCAAGCCCGACGGCGTCGCCCGCCAGCTCACCGGAGAGATCCTCCGGCGCATCGAGGCCAAGGGCTACGAGATCGTCGACCTGAAGATGCTGACCGCGCCGCGCGACCTGCTCGACGCCCACTACGAGGAGCACCAGGGCAAGCCGTTCTTCGAGCCCCTCGTCGAGTTCATGCAGTCCGGGCCGGTCGTCGCCGTGCGCGTCGGCGGCAACGCGGTGATCCAGGGCTTCCGCTCGCTCGCCGGCACCACCGACCCGACGACCGCCGCTCCCGGCACCATCCGTGGCGACCTCGGCCGCGACTGGGGCCTGAAGGTCCAGCAGAACCTGGTGCACGGCTCCGACTCGCCCGAGTCCGCCGCGCGCGAGCTCGCCCTCTGGTTCGCCTGATCCTCCGGCCCGACAGGACATCGAAGCGATGACGAACAACGACCGACCGACCAAGAACGAACGCCGGCAGCACGCCCGCGAGGTCGCCCGGGAGCGCGCCGAGGCCGAGAAGCGCCGCAAGCGCCGGAACAAGTGGTTCCTGCAGGGCGGCATCGGCCTGGGCATCGTGGCCGTCGCGGCGATCATCGCGATCGTCGTGGTGAACGTGAACAGCGGCGGGACTACCTCGGCCGCCGGCCCGAAGAACATGGCGACCGGTGCGATCCAGTTCACCGGGCAGAACGGCGAGGTCACCCCGGTGACCTCGAAGGCCGTCAGCGCCTCGGGGACCGAGTCCGCCGTGCCGACCAAGGGCGTCGACGGCTCCGTGCAGGTCACCGAGTACGTCGACTGGGCCTGCCCGATCTGCAAGCAATTCGAGGGCGCCTACGCCGACCAGATCCTGGACAAGGTGAAGTCCGGCGAGGTCACGCTCGCGATCCACCCCGTGTCGATCCTCGACCACAGTTACGCCGGCTCCCGGTACGCCAGCCGTGCCGCGAACGCCGCGATGTGCGTCGCGAACTACGAGCCGGACAAGTTCCTCGACGTGCAGACGCAGTTCTTCGACAAGCAGCCTGAGGAGGGCACGAAGGGCCTGACGAACACCGAGATCGAGGACCTCGTCAAGGCCGGCGGAGCGACCTCCTCCCAGGTGGCGTCGTGCGTCGCCGACGAGTCCTTCAAGGGCTGGGTCACGAAGACCACGAACGTCGTGCTTGCGGACACCTCCCTGCAAGGTGCCCAGGGCTTCGGCACGCCGACCATCGTGGTGGACGGCAAGCGCCTCGACAACCTGACCGACGTCATGACCGCGATCGAGTCCGCAGCGAAGTAGTCCGCCGCGCAACGCCGCTGACGCCCCGCGTTCCCGTCCCGGGAGCGCGGGGCGTCGTCGTGCGCGCGCGGCTGGGTGCCGTTCCGCGCGCAGGAGGCCGTTCCGCGCGTAGGGTGCCGTTCCGCGCGAAGAAGACCGTTCTTTCCGCCGCCCCACGCGCGTTCCGCCTTCCCAGGTCACGCGCGATGGGATCCTCCGCGTAAGGTCAGCCGTTCCCGTTCCCGTTCCCGTTCCCGTTCCCGTTCCCGTTCCCGTTTACCGAACGCAGGGCGCACCCGCCGAGCACGGGCACGGGCACGGGCACCCCGTACACACCCGGACGTTCCGGGCGTACCGGGACACTCCGGGCGTACCTGGGCCGCCGTTCCGACCAGCAACGCCCGGTTCCACCCGGTACCGCGCGGAGGAAGACCAGGCAGCCCATTAGGCACCCGGCCCAGCGCCCGGTCTCAGCGAATCAGAACGAGCTGAACAGCCGCGGGAACATGATCAGGATCGACACGACGATCACCGCGTAGTTCGCCAGCACGAAGGCCCACGAGTAGGGCAGCAGCGTCCGACCGACCCGCTGGAGCCCGGCGCCGAAGCGCCCCTGCGCCGCGTTCCAGATCGTGAACACCCAGAACATCGGGATCGTCATCGACCAGACCAGCAGGCACCATGGGCAGAGGTAGCCGATCACCCACACGGTCTGGGTGAACAGCCACGTCACGAAGACCCAGGCGAGGAAGACGCCGGTGTTGAACGCGACCCAGAACCACCGACGACCGTTCTGCGCACCGGCGAGGAGCATCACTCCGACGGCCACCGGGGCCACGAAGCCCATGACGCCGAGCAAGGGGTTCGGGAAGCCGAGGAGGTGACCCTGCCAGCTCGTCATGACCTGGGAGCAGTTGACGAACGGGCTGACGTCACAGCTGAGTGCCTTCGTCGGGTTCTCGTACTTCGCGAACTCGTCGAGGACCAGGGAGAAGGCCGCGTAGAGACCGACCAGACCGGTCACCAGCAGGAAGATCCCCATGGCGATCGGGCGGCGGGGCGTGGTTGCGCTCGTGCTCACGGCGTCATCTTCGCACGCCGGTTCCGGCCCTTCCCTGGCAGGGCGTGCGACAATGACGAGGTCGCGCGGTCCGCTGCGCGGCGAGCAGAGCTTTCCGGGCCCAGCCCGGACGATCAGGTGCGGTGAGAGCGCACCGTGGTCGGACGTGCGTCACTCCGACGCCGAGCCGCACGGGCCGGGTGCCCGACACGGATCGGTCGCGGACCACCTGAAGACGGCGCACACCGGTCACGAGAGCACGACGACGGGGGCGTGGACGCCGCCCGTCACAACCGAAGAGTTCCCGCGGCCACAGCGGTCGCGGACAGAGTTCCCGCCGCCCGTCAGGGCGCGAGCGGGGTCAAGGAGTGCACCAGGACATGGTGGAGCAGAACACCGACAACACGAACAACGACGACACCACCCCGAAGCGTCGTGGTCGCCTGTTCGGCGGGCGTCGCGCCCGCTCGACCGGCCAGGAGGCCCGTGGTGACGTCGACCAGACGACGGACGTCGATGAGACGGTCGCGCTGACGGACGAGACGGCTGACGCTGCCTCGCCGGTCACCACCGTGGACGTCGACGGCACCGCGGTGCCGGTCGAGGTCGCCCCGGTCGCGGGCGGCTCGGACACCCCGGAGGCCGTCTCGACGGTGACGGGTGACCTGCCCGTGGTCGAGCAGCCCGAGGAGTCGGGCATCGGGGAGACCCGCACCGAGGAGTCGGGCACCGACGCTGCGACGGTCGCGGAGCCGAGCGCCGCCGCGGCGACCGGCGAGACGGATGCGCCCCGTGCCTCCCTGCCGTGGTCCGACGAGCCGGAGGGCGGCGAGCCGACCCCGGAGCCCGCCCCGGAGGTCGTCGTCCCGAAGGCGACGAGCACCCTCAGCCTGATCTTCCACGCGCCGGTCCTGCCGGAGCTGCCCGCGCGCTCCGCCCAGGACGACCGCTTCGACGAGGACGACGAGCAGGGCGCCGGTCGGCGCCGGTCGCGTCGCCGCGGTACCAGCGCCGACCGCGAGCAGCGCGGACCGCGCGACCACCTCGAGCCGCGTCGTCGCGAGCCCGAGCTCATCACCGAGCCGCAGCGCATCAAGGGGTCCACCCGACTCGAGGCGAAGAAGCAGCGCCGCCGCGACGGGCGTGACGCCGGCCGTCGCCGCACGGTCGTGACCGAGGACGAGTTCCTCGCCCGTCGCGAGAGCGTCGACCGGCAGATGATCGTCCGGTCGAGCTCGTCGAAGATCGAGATCGGCGTGCTCGAGGACGGCATCCTCGCCGAGCACTACGTGACGAAGTCGCACAACGTGTCGCTCATCGGCAACGTGTACCTGGGCAAGGTGCAGAACGTGCTGCCCTCGATGGAGGCGGCCTTCGTCGACATCGGCCGCGGTCGGAACGCCGTGCTCTACGCGGGCGAGGTCGACTGGGCGTCGGTGGACACCGGCAACCACGGCCGTCGCATCGAGGCCGCGCTCAAGCCGGGCGACAAGGTGCTCGTGCAGGTCACGAAGGACCCGGTCGGCCACAAGGGCGCCCGTCTGACGAGCCAGGTCTCGCTGCCGGGTCGCTACCTGGTGTACGTGCCGAACGGTTCGATGAACGGCATCTCCCGCAAGCTCCCGGACACCGAGCGTGCCCGGCTGAAGAAGATCCTCAAGGAGATCCTCCCGGAGCGCGCCGGCGTCATCGTCCGCACCGCGGCCGAGGGCGCGACCGAGGAGCAGCTGACCCGCGACGTGCAGCGCCTGACGAGCCAGTGGGAGGCGATCCAGAAGAAGGTCGCCGCCGGCCACGCGCCCGTGATGCTCCACTCGGAGCCGGACCTGCTCGTGAAGATCGTCCGCGACGTCTTCAACGAGGACTTCACGAAGCTGATCATCGACGGCGACGCCGCGCGCGGCACGATCGAGGAGTACCTCGACGCCGTCGCGCCGGACCTCAAGGACCGCGTCGAGGTCTACGACGGCCCGGACTCCTTCGAGGAGTACCGCCTGAACGAGCAGATCGAGAAGGCCCTCGACCGCAAGGTGTGGCTGCCCTCCGGTGGATCGCTCGTGATCGACCGTACCGAGGCCATGACGGTCGTCGACGTCAACACGGGGAAGTTCGTCGGCTCCGGCGGCAACCTCGAGGAGACCGTCACGAAGAACAACCTCGAGGCGGCCGAGGAGATCGTCCGGCAACTCCGCCTGCGGGACATCGGCGGCATCATCGTGATCGACTTCATCGACATGGTGCTCGAGTCGAACCGGGACCTCGTGCTCCGTCGACTCGTCGAGTGCCTGAGCCGCGACCGGACGAAGCACCAGGTCGCCGAGGTCACGTCGCTCGGCCTCGTGCAGATGACCCGCAAGAAGATCGGCGTCGGGCTCCGCGAGTCCCTCGACGAGGTGAACGCAAAGGTGAACGACAACAACGCCGACCCGGGGCCGACCAAGGGTCGTCGCAAGAGCCGCAGCGGTTCGGGCAACGGCTCCACCGGCGGCAACGGTGGCGGGTCGAACGGCGGCAACGGGTCGAACGGCGGCGGTTCCTCGTCCGGCACCGGCTCGTCGCACGCGTCGCAGGCGCACCAGATCACCGAGGACGTCAAGAACGCCCTCTCGCGGATCGCTGCCTCGACGCTCCCGCACGACGAGCCGCTGACCGGCATCGCCGCCCCGGCGCGCGGTGCCGCGACGCCGGACGCCGCGTCGGAGACCCCGCTGTCGCCCGTCTCGACCGCCACGCCCGCCTCCGCTCCGGAGGAGTCCGAGCAGCGGAACGGCGACCAGCCCTCGGGCAAGCGTCGTCGTCGCCGCGGTGGCCGCGGTGGCAACGGTGGCTCGGCGCAGACCGAGTCGACGACCACCGAGTCGAGCAGCACCGAGTCGAGCAGCACGGACGCCTCCGTCGAGGCGCCCGCTGCAGCCCAGGATTCGGTCGTGCAGCCTGCCGCTGCACCCGCGGAGTCCGAGCCCGCCGCGACGGAGCCGAAGGCCAAGGCCCCTGCTCGCCGCCGCGTCAGCTCGAGCGCGCCGGTGACCCCGACGGAGAACACCGTCGCGATCCTGGACATCCCGGTCGCGGTGACCCAGCGTGCACCCCGCCCGGTCTCCGGCGACGCCGAGTCCCTGCTCGACTCCGTGCTGCAGGCGCTCCCGGAACCGAAGCAGCCCGGCCAGGGCCGCTCGCGCTCGCGCCGGGTGTCCTCGCCGAGCATCAGCGCACCGGCGACGAAGGACGACGGCACGGACGGCGACGACGACGGCTCCGTGATCGTGGGGAACTGACGTGACGGGACCGGGGGAGCCGAGCGGGCAGCAGGACCGCGGGTACTACGGTGCGGGCTGGCAGCAGCCCGCGCCGTCGGCCCCGGCGCCGCAGGGCGGGTACATCCCGCCGCTGCCGCCCGCCCGGGGACCCCGGGACCGCGCCGAGGCCGACCCGCGTCGGGCCTTCGCCCCAGGGGCCTCGCTCGCGAACACCACGGGCGCGCTCATCGCGGTCGTCTCGATCGTGGTCGTCGAGTTCGTGTCGGGGGTCTTCGGGCTCCTCGGGACGTCGCTCGTCGTGCACCCCTTCACGACGTCCGGCACCGGGGCGAGCCTGATCGGCAGCTTCGTCTCCGGGGTCTTCGCGTCCCCGTTCCCGTTCTACGCCGGGGCCTTCCTGGCGCTGGCGTTCCTCACGCCGATCGCGCGCCGCAGCCCGCTGCCCACCGTGCTCCTGCGGGCCGTGCTCGCCGGGGCGGCCGGCACGGTGGCGCTCGCCCTCGTCGGCGTGTTCACCGGGCTGTACGCGGCGACGCGGACCGGCAGCGGTGTCCGACTCGTCACCGACGTGCTGACCGGGCCGCTGCAGAACGGGGTGCCGTTCACGCTCATGCTGCTCGGGACCGCGACGGTCGCGTGGCTCTGGACCGGTCGTCCCCGCGGCGGCCGTCGTGCCCTGTCGGGCTCCGGCGGGCGTCCGGGGACCGTGCGGCCCGCCGACGCGGTACCCCCGGCGACCGTGCAGCAGCAGCCGCAGTACCAGCCGCAGCCGCACCACCCGCAGTACCAGCCGCAGGCGCCGCAGTACCAGCCGCCCCTCCAGCAGCAGCCCGGCCCGCAGGCATCCGACGGCCGCTGGGCGCCCCCGGCGCCGCGCTGACCCGACGAGCGCAGCCCCGACGAGCGCAGCCCCGACCAGCGCAGCCCCGACCAGCGCTGATGCGAGTCGCGCCGGTGGTGCGCTGCGCGCCGGACCGGTGTCGTGCCTCCAGGCCGTCGACCCCGCGGGCTGCGCAGCCCGCCGTCGTCAGCGCGCCCGCTTGTCCCGCTGCGCGACCCGCAGGCCGCTCCCGATGAGCCGGAGGACCAGCTCGCGGCCGGTCACGGCCGTCGCCCCCAGCGAGACGAGCTCGTCGTAGCGCGCGAGCGGCACGTCGTAGTGGTCGTGGTCGAACGCGCGGCGGGGGATCCCGGCCCGTTCGGCGAACGCGTGCAACTCGTCGTAGGATGCGTCACTGACGAGGTGCGACCAGACGGTGTCGTGGGCGGGCCACGTCGGCGGGTCGATCAACACGGTCACGCGTGCCATCGTACGTGTGTCGCCGTTTGACCGGACCCGTGGGCATCGAGTAAACTCGATCCCTGGTGTCAGCGGGCCGTTCTGCCTGCGTCGCCGATCGGGCCCGGCCTACCGGGAGCCGCTCGTGCAGAAGTGGGCACCCGAGACTTCCCTCAAGCAGAGTACGTAAGGATTTCCACGTGGTTTACGCAGTAGTGCGCGCCGGCGGCCGTCAGGAGAAGGTCGAGGTCGGCACGATCCTCACGATCGACCGTGCCAAGGCCGACGACAAGGGCAACATCGACCTCGCCCCGGTGCTCCTCGTGGACGGTGACAAGATCACCTCGGCGGCTTCCGAGCTCGCCAACGTGACCGTCACCGCCGAGGTGCTCGAGGACCTCCGCGGTCCGAAGGTCGTCATCCAGAAGTTCAAGAACAAGACCGGGTACAAGAAGCGCCAGGGCTTCCGCGCTGAGCTCACCCGCGTCAAGATCACCTCGATCGCGTAAGGCGGGAGTAGAAGATGGCACACAAGAAGGGTGCGAGCTCCACTCGCAACGGTCGTGACTCGAACGCGCAGCGCCTCGGCGTGAAGCGCTTCGGTGGACAGGTCGTCAACGCCGGCGAGATCATCCTGCGCCAGCGCGGCACCCACTTCCACCCGGGCGCCAACGTCGGCCGCGGTGGCGACGACACGCTGTTCGCCCTCTCGGCCGGTGCGGTCGAGTTCGGCACCAAGGGCGGCCGCAAGGTCGTCAACATCGTCAACGCGTAACACCGCGACGATCTGACTCTGCGGGAGGGGCGGGCCACGTGCCCGCCCCTCCCGTTCTTCGTTCTGCAGTACCTAGGAGTGGACCCATGGCGACCTTCGTCGACCGAGTGACCCTGCACCTCAGCGCGGGCAACGGTGGCAACGGCTGCGTGTCGGTCCGCCGTGAGAAGTTCAAGCCCCTCGCCGGACCCGACGGCGGCAACGGTGGTGACGGTGGCGACATCGTCCTCGTCGCCGACCCGCAGGTGACGACCCTGCTCGGCTACCACCGCTCGCCGCACCGTTCCTCGAGGAACGGCCAGCCCGGCATGGGCGACATGCGCAGCGGTGTGAGCGGCGAGACGCTCGAGCTCCCGGTCCCGATCGGCACCGTCGTGCACGACGAGGACGGCGAGGTGCTCGCCGACATGACCGAGCCGGGCATGCGCGTCGTCGTGGCCCCCGGCGGTCAGGGCGGTCTCGGCAACGCCGCGCTCGCGACCACGAAGCGCAAGGCCCCGGGCTTCGCGCTCCTCGGCACCCCCGGGTGGGAGGGCGACGTCAGCCTCGAGCTGAAGACCATCGCCGACGTGGCCCTGGTCGGGTTCCCGAGTGCCGGCAAGTCCTCGCTCATCGCCGCGATCTCCGCCGCGAAGCCGAAGATCGCGGACTACCCGTTCACCACGCTCGTGCCGAACCTCGGCGTCGTCGAGTCGGGGGAGTCCCGCTTCACGGTCGCCGACGTCCCCGGCCTGATCGAGGGTGCCTCGGAGGGCAAGGGCCTCGGTCTCGAGTTCCTCCGCCACGTCGAGCGCTGCGAGGCGCTCCTGCACGTCATCGACTGCGCGACGCTCGACCCGGGCCGCGACCCGATCAGCGACCTCGACGTCATCCTCGGCGAGCTCGAGCGCTACCCGGTGCCGGAGGGGCAGACGCCCCTGCTCGAGCGTCCGCAGCTCGTCGCGCTGAACAAGGTCGACGTGCCCGAGGCCGCCGAGCTGGCGGAGTTCGTGACCGCCGAGCTCGAGGGCCGCGGCTACCGCGTGTTCCCGATCTCCACGGCCTCCCGCGCCGGGCTCCGCGAGCTGACGTTCGCGCTGGCCGACGTCGTCGAGCAGGCCCGTGCCGCCCGTCCGGCCGCGCCCGAGCAGGAGCGCATCGTGCTCCGCCCGAAGGCCGTCGACGAGAAGCCCTTCACCGTGCGTGCGGAGGGCGGCGAGGAGCACCGCTTCTACCGCGTCCGCGGCGCGAAGCCGGAGCGTTGGGTCGTGCAGACGGACTTCACCAACGAAGAGGCGATCGGCTACCTGGCCGACCGGCTCGCGAAGCTCGGTGTCGAGGACGGCCTGTTCAAGGCCGGTGCCGTCGCCGGGTCCACCGTGGTCATCGGTGGCGACGGCGGCATGGTGTTCGACTGGGAGCCGACGCTCACCTCGACCGCGGAGCTCATCACGAGTGCCCGCGGCACCGACGCCCGCGTCGGTGGTTCCTCGCGGCCGACCCGCAACGAACGGCGCGAGGAGTACTTCGAGCGCATGGACGCCAAGGCCGCCGCCCGCGCCGAGCTCGAGCAGGAGCGCGTCTCGGGTCTCTGGGCCGACGACGACGAGGACTGATCCCGGCATGACCGAAACGACCGCGCGCACCGACCTCGGCCCCGTCGCCGGGCGGCAGGACATCCCGCGTGCGCGGCGTCTCGTGGTGAAGGTCGGGTCGTCCTCGGTCAGCGGGGAGAACACGGCGCAGATCGCCGCCCTGGTCGACGCCCTGGCCGCGGCGCACGCCCGCGGGACCGAGGTGGTGCTGGTGTCCTCCGGCGCCATCGCCACCGGCTTCCCGTTCCTCGGGCTCGAAGGACGCCCCGACGACCTCGCGACCCAGCAGGCCGCGGCGGCGACCGGGCAGAACGTGCTGATGTTCCGGTACCAGAAGGAACTCGACCGGCACGGGGTGATCGCGGCGCAGATCCTGCTCACCGCGGGTGACCTGCAGAACCCCACCCACCGGGTGAACGCGCAGCGGGCCGTCGACCGGCTCCTCGCGCTCCGGGTGCTGCCGATCGTGAACGAGAACGACACCGTCGCGACCCACGAGATCCGGTTCGGCGACAACGACCGGCTCGCGGCGCTCGTCGCCCGCCTGCTCGGTGCGGAGGCCCTGGTGCTGCTGTCGGACGTCGAGTCGCTCTACACGCGTCCGCCGGAGCACCCCGACGCCGAGCCGATCGACGAGGTCCCGTTCGGCGACGAACTCGCCGGAGTGACCTTCGGCTCGATCGGCAAGGCCGGCGTGGGCACCGGGGGAGCGGGGACGAAGGTCGCCGCTGCGCGGCTCGCGGCCGAGGCCGGGACCGCCGTCCTCGTGACGGCGACGGCGCTCGTCGACCGGGCGCTGTCCGGCGAGCAGGTCGGCACGTGGTTCCACGCGGGGCCGCGTCCGTAGGTCGGTCCGGCCCGGCGTCGATCGGGCAGACCGGACGGGAGGCGCGGGTCACCCCGCGCGTGACGGGTCGCGTCACCGGCGTGTCACGGGGGCAGGGGCCGCACTACGATCGTCCCATGTCGCTGACCGCAGCCGCCCCGACCCTGACCGACAAGCTCGTCGCCGCCCGCGCCGCGTCGTCGGCGCTCGCGACCGCGACGACCTCGGTCAAGGACCGCGCGCTGCGCACGGTCGCGGAGGCGCTCCGTGCCGGGACGGCGGACATCGTCGCGGCGAACCACGGCGACCTCGTGGCGGGCGAGGCGGACGGGCTGTCGTCGGGCCTGCTCGACCGGCTCCGGCTCGACCCGGACCGCATCGAGGCGCTGGCCGCCGCGGTCGAGCACGTCGTCGGGCTGACCGACCCGGTGGGGGAGCAGGTCCGCGGGTCGCGGCTCCCGAACGGGCTGCAGCTGTCCCAGGTCCGCGTGCCGTTCGGTGTCGTCGGCGCGATCTACGAGGCCCGACCGAACGTGACGGTCGACATCGCGGCGCTCGCGCTGAAGAGCGGCAACGCGGTCGTGCTCCGTGGCGGTTCGGCGGCGCTCCGGACGAACGCGGTCCTGGTCGAGCGCATCCGGCAGGCCGTGTCGTCGGTGGGGCTGCCCGCCGACCTGGTCCAGACGATCGACGAGTTCGGGCGGCCCGGCGCCACCGAACTGATGCGCGCACGGGGGCTCGTCGACGTGCTCGTGCCCCGGGGCAGCGCGTCGCTCATCCAGACCGTCGTCACCGAATCGACCGTCCCCGTGATCGAGACCGGCGCCGGGGTGGTGCACGTGTTCCTCGACGCCTCGGCACCCGAGGGCCGCGCGGTGGACATCGTCCTGAACAGCAAGGTGCAGCGCCCCAGCGTGTGCAACGCGCTCGAGACCCTGCTCGTGCACGAGGGAGCGGCCGATCGACTGCTGCCCGTGCTGGCCGACCGACTCCGTGCCGCCGGGGTCACGCTCCGCGGTGACGACGCCACGCGGACGATCGTGCCCGGTGTCCTCCGGGCGACCGAGGCCGACTGGGCGACCGAGTCGATGGACCTCGACCTGTCGATCCGGGTCGTCGCCGACGTCGACGAGGCGATGGCGCACATCGCGCGGTGGTCGACGCACCACACCGAGTCGATCGTGACCGACGACGTCGACACTGCCGAGCGCTTCCTCGCCGAGGTCGATTCGGCCGTGGTGATGGTCAACGCCTCGACGCGGTTCACCGACGGCGGGGAGTTCGGCTTCGGCGCCGAGGTCGGGATCTCCACCCAGAAACTGCACGCTCGCGGGCCGATGGGCCTGCCCGAGCTCACGAGCACCAAGTGGATCGTGCGCGGCCAGGGACAGATCCGCGGCTAGACTGAGCGGCGTCTTCCCACCCGACCGAACGGAGCACCGGACCGATGACCTTCCTCGCTGCAGCTGCAGAGACCTCCTCCGGGGTGCCCGCGTTCGTGTTCCCGCTCTGCGGGGCGCTGTTCTTCACGTTCCTCGGCTTCGTCACCTGGAGCTTCCGCGACGTCGCGTACCGTCACTCGCACAAGTTCGAGGCCACCCGCCACGACGAGACGGGTGTCGACGAGTTCGGTCACACCAAGCACTGACCCCCGGCTCGATGCTCGAGAGCACGGGGCGCCCACGCATCGGCGTGATGGGCGGCACGTTCGACCCGATCCACCACGGGCACCTCGTGGCGGCGTCGGAAGTCGCGCGCGCCTTCGACCTCGACGAGGTCGTCTTCGTCCCGACCGGTCAGCCGTACATGAAGTCCGACGTGACGGACGCCGAGCACCGGTACCTCATGACGGTCGTGGCCACCGCGTCCAACCCGATGTTCACCGTGAGTCGTGTGGACATCGACCGCCCGGGGCCGACGTACACGGTCGACACGCTCCGTGACCTGCACGAACAGCGACCGGACGCGCAGCTCGTCTTCATCTCGGGCGCAGACGCCGTTCAGCAGATCCTCGACTGGAAGGACCACGATGGTCTCTGGGACCTCGCGCACTTCGTCGCGGTCACACGCCCGGGTCACGACCTGAGCATCACCGGGCTACCGGAACGCGACGTAAGCTTGCTCGAAGTCCCCGCGCTGGCGATATCGTCCACCGACTGCCGCGACCGGGTCAGGCGCGGGTTCCCCGTGTGGTACTTGGTCCCCGACGGCGTCGTCCAGTACATCTCCAAGCACCATCTGTATCGGAGCGTTGCATGAGTTCGTCCGACGCGCAGCCGCCACTGTCGCGACGCCAGGCGCGCGAGCGGGAGCGTGCCGCCGCAGCGGGTTCGCAGCCCGTCACGCCTCCGCCGACCGTCGCCGCCCCCGACCGGACCGAGGAGGCTCGGCGTCGGCCCGGCTCGCACGTGGCCCCGTCGTTGAACGGTCCTGCCCAGCGACCGGTCCCGTCGGCGCCGGACTCGTCCGTTCCGTCCGCGCCGAACTCCTCCGTCCCGTCGGCGCCGATCGCTCCTGCGCCCGGGGGTTCCGCGCCGGTCCCGTCGGTGCCCGTGACCAGCGTGCCCGTGACGTCGGCGCCGGCGTCGGCGACCGAGATCGTCCCCGGGACCGGCGGCATGACCCGCCGGCAGCTCCGGCTCCTGCGCGAGGCCGAGGGCCAGGCCGTCCAGCCCGTCCCGCTCCGTGCACCGACCCCGCAGTCGTCGGACCGGACCGTGCAGGACGTCATCGGGTCGGTCGACACCCTCGACCGCGGTGCCGACGGCGGACGTCCGCCCGGCTCGGCGCCGCAGCCCGCCGTCGTGCCGTCCGACGGCCGCCGTGACGAGGAGTCCGCGACGGATCAGGTCGCCGAACCCGAACCCGAGTCCGACGTCCTGGACGACGCCGCGATCGCGCAGGCGACCGAGGCGGACGGCTCCCCGGACGCGATCGAACCCCTCAGCGAGGCCGCCGCGCACGCCGAGGAACCCCGACGTCACCGGTCCACCTGGGCCGCGCACGACGACGAGACCCCTGCCGAGGACGGGTCGGTCGACGCCGCGCCCACCGCTGCGCCGCTGCCCGGGGCCCCCGCCGTCCCGGTCGTGCCGTCGTCCGCGACCCCCGGGGTCTTCCCGCTGTCGCTCGACGACGACACGAACGAGGTCCCGGTCCAGCAGTCGGCCGCCACGAGCGACCCCGACGACGAGCTCGACGCCCCGGCCGTCCCCGACGCGTTCCGTCGGCCGGTCGAGCCGAAGCCCGTGACGACGGCGTTCGCCCCGCCGACCGGACACTGGTCGCAGCTCGCGCACGACTCGAACGACGCCGAGGTCCACGACGAGGAGACCGGCACCCGCCGCGTCGCCGTGCACAACACGAACTCGATCGTCCTGCCCGACTCGGCCCTCGCGGACCCCACCGGTGCGCTGAACGCCACCGGCGAGGTCATCCTCACCGGGTCGATCGACCTGCCGGCGTCGCTGTCGTCGACCGGGTCGCACCGGCCGATCGACGGGGCCGAGGTCGACCGTCTGCTCGAGCAGCACGACGAGCAGCCCGAGACGGACGCCAGCCCGGTCCGGGCCAGCCGTGCGATCTCCAGCCACACGTCGACGCGCCAGGTCGTCCTCGCGGCCGCGAAGCCCAAGGAGTCCCGCACGCCGGTGATCCTCGGCGTGACCGTGGGGGCCGTCGGCGTCGCAGCGGCGGCCGTGATCATCGTCGCGCTCGTCACCACGCACATGGGCGGCTGACCCGGCCGCCACCGTCCCGATCACCCACCCCGCTGCCCGGCCTGGCCGGTGTCGGCGGGGTGGCCTATGATCGGGTCCCATCACCGGGGCCCGCGCACCGCGGGTCCGACCGACCGGAAGGACTCCGTGACCGCCTCCCCACGCGCACTGGAACTCGTACAGCTCGCGGCCACCGCGGCCGACGACAAGCAGGCAGAGGACCTCGTCGCCCTCGACGTGACCGGACCACTGCAGCTCACCGACGTGTTCCTGCTCGCGACCGGCCGGAACGAGCGCAACGTGCTCGCCATCGCCGACGAGGTCGAGGACCGCCTGATCCAGGCCGGTGCCAAGCCCCTCCGTCGCGAAGGACGGACCGAGGGCCGCTGGGTCCTCATCGACTTCGGCGACATCGTCGTGCACGTCTTCCACGAGGAAGACCGTCAGTACTACTCGCTCGAGCGTCTCTGGTCGGACTGCCCGACCATCCCGCTCGAGCTGTCGGTCGACCAGACCGCGGCCGCCGACCAGTCGGTCTGAGCGCCGCCCGCTCGCGACGCGCCCGGGTGACGAGGCCGATTTCGTCACCCGGCGTTCGCGTGGTGTACGCTTCCATGGTGCCTCCGGGAACGGGGACACGGAACACAGCAACACCCGTACGGGTCTGTGGCGCAGCTGGTAGCGCACCTGCATGGCATGCAGGGGGTCAGGGGTTCGAGTCCCCTCAGATCCACCCGAACACAACACGGAACAACCCCGTCGCTCACGAGCGACGGGGTTGTTCCGTTCCCGCCACCCGTGCCCGTGCCCGAGGGCGTCCGGCGGCCCCACTACGCTGTTGCGCATGAGCAACGACGCGCCCCTGTCCGGATCCGCCCTGACGATCACCGCAGCCGGCTACACGGCCGAGATCGCCTCGGTGGGGGCGTCGCTCCGCACCCTCCGGTACGCGGGCCGCGACCTGGTCGTGCCGTTCGACGCCGACGAGGTCCGCCCGGCCTTCCGCGGCGCCGTCCTCGCACCGTGGCCGAACCGGGTCGTCGACGGTCGCTACACGTTCGGCGGCCAGGAGCACGAGCTCGCCCTGACCGAGCCGAAGCGGCACCACGCCCTGCACGGTCTCGTCGCGTGGACCGACTTCCGCACGGTGTCCCACGAGCCCGACCGGGCCGTCCTCGCCACCACGGTGGCCGCCCAGGAGGGCTACCCCTTCCGCGTGGAGGTCCTCGTCGCGTTCCACCTCGACGCAGACGGGCTCCACACCACGATCACGGGGACGAACACCGGCGGCGCCGCAGCGCCGTGGGGGACCGGACCGCACCCGTACCTGGTCGGTGGGGCCGGCCGGGTGGACGACTGGACCCTGACGCTGCCCGCGGCCCGGGTGCTCGAGGTGACCGAGGACCGCCTCGTCCCGACCGGCCTCGCGGACGTGCACGACGCCTTCGACCTCCGCACCCCCACGCCCATCGGTGACCGGTTCATCGACCACGCCTACACGGACTTCGACCGCGACGACGCCGGCACCGCCACCATCGTGCTCACCGCCGCCGACGGGCACGGGGTCCGCGTCGCGTTCGGTCCGGAGTGCCCGTGGGTCCAGGTCCACACTGCCGACCACGTCGTACCCGAGTACCACCGCGCCGGCCTGGCCGTCGAGCCGATGACCTGCGCCCCCGACGCGTTCAACGCCGGCGCGGACGCGGGCCTCGTCGTGCTCGAGCCCGGTGCGTCCCACGCCGCCTCGTGGACGATCGCGGCGGTCTGACCGGAGCGCGGGTCGTCGTCCGTCGGCTGACCGACGGCACGGGCGCCGCGCCGGACCTCGGGGCGATGTGCGCCGCGACCCCGGCGGACGTCGTCTGGCTCGACTCGGCACTGCCGACCGGTGCGCCGGACACCGCCCACGATCGAGCCCGCTGGTCGGTGGTCGCGTGCACGGACGGGCCGTTCGCGACGCGCTTCCGGCACGAGGACCGGCTGGCCCACATCTCCGTCAGCCCGGCCGCCGAGCGCTGGTTCGACGGGACCCGGACCGAGGACCGGCCCGCCTTCGTGGTGCTCGCCGACCTGCTCGACCGGACGCCGCGGCTCGACGCCCCGGTGGACGGCTGCGGCTTCGCGCTCGGCTGGGTCGGGTTCCTCGGCCACGAGCTCGGCCGCGAGGTCGACGGCCCCGACCGGACCGCTGACGGCCACGCCGACGCCGACCTGCGGTTCGTCGACCGTGCGGTCGTCGTCGACGCGCGCGGTGGCACGTGGGCCCTCGCGCTCGTCGACCCGGCGGAGGCGGCCGCCAGCGCGGCGAACCGGGCGTGGCTCGACGCGGTGCCGGTGCCGGTGCCGGTGCCGGTCCCGACGACTGCAGCGGGATCGGCGGACGCCGCCACGATCCTCCCGTCCGGCACGGCGACCGGCCGCGTCCCGCGCGCCGCGTACGAGACGGCGGTCGAGGTCTGCCGTGCGGAGATCCGCGAGGGCAACGCGTTCCAGGTCTGCCTCACCACCGCCTTCGCGGTCGGCCTGGAGGCGCGGGTCGGGTCCGGCACGGACCCGCACCTGGACGAGTACCTGCGGCTGCGTGCCGTCGACCCCGTCCCGTTCGGCGCCTACCTGCGACTCGGCCCGCTGCGGGTCGCGAGCCGGTCCCCGGAGCGGTTCCTGCGCATCGAGGCGACCGGGCGCGTGGTCGCGGAACCCATCAAGGGGACCCGTCCGCGCGACCCCGACCCGGAGCGGGACCTGGCCGTGCGGACCGGGCTCGCGGCGAGTGCGAAGGACCGCGCCGAGAACGTGATGATCGTCGACCTGCTCCGGAACGACCTGCTGCGTTCGGCGCGGCCGGGGTCGGTCCGGGTGGAGCGCCTGTGCGACGTCGAGACGTACGCGAGCGTGCACCAGCTGGTGTCGACGGTCACGGCGGTGCTGCCGGACGGGACGTCACGGGCCGAGGTCGTGCGCGCGGCCTTCCCGCCGGGGTCGATGACGGGCGCGCCGAAGCCGAGCGCGTCGGCGATCGCGGACCGGCTCGAAGGGGCGCCGCGCGGGGTGTACTCGGGGGCGATCGGGTACTTCTCGGCGGACGGCTCGGTCGACCTGTCGGTGGCCATCCGCACACTGGTGACGGTCCTCGACGACGCGGGCGCGGTGCGGACGAGGACGTTCGGGGCCGGGGGTGCGGTGACGTGGTCCTCGGTGGCGGCGGACGAGGCGGACGAGGTCGAGGCGAAGACGCGGTCGGTGTTCGGCGGGCTGGGGATCGTCGGGCGCTGGTAGGGGCGCGGGCGCGGGCGCGGCGGGCGTGCGCGTACGGGTGCGTACGCGTGTGCCGGGCGGGTGCGTACGCGTGTGCGCGGGCTGGTACGTGCGTGCGCGCAGGTGCACTCGGCGTGTCGAACGGGTGTTCGATCCGGTTGTCCACCGGATGTCGGACCCGGTTGACATCATCGAACACATGTTCGAATATGAGGGCATGCAGACGGCGGCGGCACTCCGGTCGCCCGGGTCCCCGCGGCAACCCCGGCGGGAGTCGACCGGGCCCGCCGGTGCTGCTCGCCCGAGCCGTGTCGACCACCTCGGGGATGCTCGTGCGGCGCTCGACCGCATCACCGCGCTGCGCTCCCGGGTCGCCGAGATGGAAGCCCCCCGGGTCGACGTGCAGGGCCTGCCCACCGCGTCGGCGCTGCAGCCCCTGCTGCCGGGCGGTGCGATCCGTGTCGGCGGTTCCTACGCCGTGCAGGAGTCGGTGCTGCTCGCGATGACCATGCTGCAGGCGGCCTCGGCCGAGGGGGCCTGGTGTGCCGTGGTGGGCGTGCCGTCCCTCGGGGTCGAGGCCGCGGCCGCGATGGGGATCGACCTCGAACGCCTCGTGCTCGTCCCCGACCCGGGTGACCAGTGGCTCACCGTGACCGCAGCGCTCGTCGACGTCGCGCAGGTCGTCCTCACCCGGCCGCTCGGGCGCGTGGTGCCCGGTGACGTCTCCCGGCTGGGTGCCCGGCTCCGCCAGCGCGGCGGGGCGCTCGTCGCGCTGGGGGCCTGGCCGGGCGCGGACGTCACGCTCCGGGTGACCGACTCGGTGTGGAGCGGCATCGGCGACGGACACGGACACCTGACCGAGCGTCGGGCCACCGTCACGGCCTCGGGACGCTCGGGGGCCGGACGTCCGGTCAGCGCCGACCTGCTCCTGCCGGCGGCGGACGGCGCGGTGCGTGCTGCCGATCCGCTGGCGGCGGCCGGGGCGTCCGACACGCGGGTGCTCCGCCCGGTGGCGGTGGCCTCGTGAGTCCGCGCGGCGGCGGGCGCACCCGGACGACCGGACCGCGCGTGGCGGTGCGGGGGAGCGGTGTGCCCGGACCCGCGACCGTCCGGGCCGACGCCGTCGCCCGCGGCGGGGCCCTGCCGGAGCCCCCGCCCACCCGGACGGTCGTGCTGTGGTGCCCGGACTGGCCGGTGATCGCCGCCGCACGGGCGGCGGGGACACCACCGGACCAGCCGTTCGCCCTGGTGGTGCACGGGCAGGTCTTCGCGAGCTCCGCCGCTGCTCGGCAGCAGGGGGTGGTCCGCGGGCTGCGGGTGCGCGAGGCGCAGGCACGCTGCCCGGAGCTCGTGGTGCAGCCGTACGACGACGCGCTCGACCACCGGGCGTTCGAACCGGTGATCCGCGCGATCGAGGCGGCCGTCCCCGGGGTCGAGGTCCTGCGACCAGGCACGGTGGCCCTGCGCTCCCGCGGCCCGGCGCGGTACTACGGCGGCGAACGTGCGGCGGCCGCGACGCTCGCGGGCATCGCGGCCGACCACGGGGCGCCCGGGGTGCGTGCCGGGGTCGCCGACACCCCGTTCGCCGCGGAGCAGGCCGCCCGGGCACGCCCGGTGCGCCCCGGCGAACGCGTGCGGATCGTGCCCGTCGGGGGATCCTCGGACTTCCTGGCCGACCTGCCGCTCGGGGTGCTCGGCGACCCCGACCTGGCGATGGTGCTCGGGCGGCTCGGCATCGCGACGCTCGGGGAGTTCGCGACACTCGGCGACGAGCAGGTGCGTGACCGGTTCGGGGTCGCCGGCGCTTTCCTGCACCGGCTCGCGGGCGGCCGCGACCCGCGCGAGGTCGCCTCGCGCGCGGTGCCCCCCGAGCTCCGGGTCGAGGCGTCGTTCGAACCGCCGCTCGACCGCGCCGACCAGGTCGCGTTCGCGTTCCGACGGTCGGCGGACGACTTCGCCGCGCGGCTGCGGTCCGCGGGGCTCGTGGCGACGACGATCCGGGTCGGCATCGTCGACGAGCGCGACCTGTTGCTCGAGCGGACCTGGGTGCACCCCCGCTGGTTCGACGCGGCCGACGTGGTCGACCGGGTGCGGTGGCAGCTCGCCGGCGGGGTCGACCCCTCGGGACTCGAGGCACCGGTGGTGCAGGTCGTGCTCGAACCGGTCGCGGTGGACGACGCCGCGAACCACGAGCGTGGGCTGTGGGGGACCGGTCCCGACGAACGCGTGCACCACGCCCTGGCCCGCGTGCAGGGGCTCGTCGGGCACGACGGGGTCGTCACACCGCGGATCGGCGGGGGCCGCACGCTGGCCGAGCGCGTCGTGCTCGTGCCGTGGGGCGACGCGCCGGTCGGGGGCGAGCGTGCCCTGGCGACCGTCCGTGACCGTCCCTGGCCCGGCAGGCTCCCGGGACCGCCACCGGCGACCGTGCTCGAACGACCGCGCCCGGTCGACGTCGTCACGGCGGACGGCGGCACCGTCGACGTGGACGACCGCGGGGCGCTGACCGGAGCCCCGGAGCGGTTCCGGGCCGACGGGGAGCGCGGCGGCGGCTTCGCGTCGGTGACGGCGTGGGCGGGACCGTGGCCGCTCGTCGTGCGCTGGTGGGAGTCGGGCGGTCGTCGACTGCACCGTCTGCAGCTCGTCGACGAGGGCGGCCGGGCGTGGTACCTGGTGCTCGCCGACCACCGCTGGTGGGCCGAGGCGGTCGCGACGTGACGGAAGGTACCTGATGGGCTACAGCAACCCACCCATCCCGTGGTCGCAGTTCGAGCGCGCGCTCTCCGACAAGCGCCCGGACGCGGCCCACGCCGGTGACGGCGGCGACAGCCCCGCGTGGTCGCGGAAGCGCTCCCGCTACGTCCCGCCACCGCCGCCGTCCGACGACGGCGACCCCGTCGTGCCGTACGCCGAGCTGCACGCGCACTCGACCTTCAGCTTCCTCGACGGTGCGAGCGGACCGGAGCACCTGGTCGAGGAAGCGGCGCGCCTGCACCTGCACGGGCTGGCGCTGACCGACCACGACGGGTTCTACGGTGCCGCCCGGATGGCCGAGGTGGCCGAGGCGTACCCGACCGTGTCGACGGTCTACGGCACCGAGCTGTCCCTCGGGCTGACCGGGCCGCAGAACGGCGTCCCCGACCCCGAGGGCACGCACCTGCTGCTGCTCGCGGACGGTCAGGACGGCTACCACCGGCTCGCCGGAGCCGTGACGCGCGCGCACCTGGCCGCCGGCGCCGAGAAGGGCCGGCCGCGGTACGACCTGGACGACCTCGCGGCGCAGGCGGACGGGCACTGGCGGGTCCTCACCGGCTGCCGCAAGGGGACGGTGCGGCAGGCCCTCGAACGTGGGGGCGAGTCCGCCGCGGACGAAGCCCTCCGGGCGCTGCTCGACCGGTTCGGCACCGCCGGGGTCGTCGTCGAGCTCACCGACCACGGCGATCCGCTCGACACGGCCCGGAACGACGTCCTGGCCGGGCTCGCAGCGCGGCACGCCCTGCGGGTCGTCGCGACCGGGAACGTGCACTACGCCACCCCCGACCAGTTCCCCGTGGCCACCGCCCTCGCCGCGGTGCGTGCACGGCGCAGCCTCGACGAGATCGACGGGTGGCTGCCGGCTGCCCCGACCGCGCACCTGCGCTCCGGCGCCGAGATGGCCAGGCGCTTCGCCCGGTACCCGGGAGCGGTCGCGACGAGCGTCGAGCTGGCGGACGAACTCGGCTTCCGACTGCGGACGGCGAAGCCCGGGCTGCCCGACGTCGAGGTCCCCGAGGGGCACACCACGATGACGTGGCTCCGGGAGCTCACCTGGCGCGGGGCCCGCCGGTTCTACCCGGGCAGCGCGGACGGCGTCGACCCCGTGAAGCGCGAGCGCATCGAACGCGAGCTCTCCGTGATCGCCGACAAGGACTTCCCGGGCTACTTCCTCATCGTCCGTGACATGGTGCAGTTCGCCCGCGAGCGGGGCATCCTGTGCCAAGGGCGCGGGTCGGCGGCGAACTCGGCGGTCTGCTACCTGCTCGAGATCACCGCGGTGGACTCGATCCGCTACGGGTTGCCGTTCGAACGGTTCCTGTCGGCGATGCGCGACGAGGAGCCGGACATCGACGTCGACTTCGACTCGGACCGCCGCGAGGAGGTCATCCAGTACGTCTACGACAAGTACGGCCGGTTCAACGCCGCGCAGGTCGCGAACGTGATCACCTACCGGCCGAAGGGCGCGGTCCGGGACATGGCGAAGGCCCTCGGGCACAGCCCCGGGCAGCAGGACGCCTGGTCGAAGCAGGTCGAGCGCTGGGGGTCGGTGACCGAGAGCCAGGACCACGACATCCCGGACACGGTCGTCGACATGGCGCAGCAGGTCCTCGGGTTCCCGCGGCACCTCGGCATCCACTCCGGGGGCATGGTGCTGACCGACCGTCCCGTGGGCGAGGTCGTGCCGATCGAGCACGCCCGGATGGACGGTCGCACGGTCCTGCAGTGGGACAAGGACGACTGCGCGTTCATGGGGCTCGTGAAGTTCGACATGCTCGGCCTCGGCATGCTCGCGGCCCTGCAGTACTCGTTCGACCTGGCGGCCGAGCACTGCGGGGAGCGGTGGGACATGCACTCCATCCCGAAGGAAGAGCAGGGCGTCTACGACCAGCTGTGCCGCGCGGACACGATCGGGGTGTTCCAGGTCGAGTCCCGGGCGCAGATGGGCACGCTGCCCCGGCTGCTGCCGCGGCGGTTCTACGACCTGGTGATCGAGGTCGCCCTCGTCCGACCGGGGCCGATCCAGGGCGGCGCGGTGCACCCGTACATCCGTCGACGGACCGGCGAGGAGCCCATCACCTACATCCACCCGTCGCTCGAACCCGTGCTCGAACGGACGCTCGGGGTGCCGCTCTTCCAGGAGCAGCTCATGCAGATGGCGATCGCGGTCGGCGGGTGCTCCGGCGACGACGCCGACCTGCTCCGTCGTGCGATGGGGTCGAAGCGGGGCCTCGAGAAGATCGAGCGACTGCGCGAGAAGCTCTACGCCGGGATGGCGGCGAACGACATCCACGGCGAGGACGCCGACGCCATCTACGCCAAGATCCAGGCGTTCGCGAACTTCGGGTTCGCCGAGAGCCACTCGATCAGCTTCGCCCTCATCGTGTACGCGAGCGCGTGGATGCGTCTGCACTACCCGGGGGCGTTCCTCGCCGCGCTGCTCCGCGCCCAGCCGATGGGGTTCTACTCGCCGCAGACCCTGGTGGCGGACGCCCGGCGCCACGGTGTGCAGGTGCTCCGACCCGACGTGCTGCGCTCCGGGGTCGACGCCACGCTCGAGGCGCTGGGCGACGCCTCCGGGGCGACCGGCGACGATGCGTGCACGGCGGAGGAGCAGCCGCCCGTGCTGCCGTTCGACCCGGCGACGCCCGACGACACCGCACGGCACCGTCGCGACGGCGCGTACGCGGTCCGGCTCGGGCTGGCCGAGGTCGCCTCGCTCGGCAGGCGGAGCGCCGAGACGATCGTCGCCGAGCGCACCGCGCACGGACCCTTCACGGACATGTCCGACCTGGCCCGGCGGGTCCGGCTGACGACCGCGCAGCTCGAGGCCCTGGCTGCCGCCGACGCGTTCGCGGGCCTGGGGATCGACCGGCGGAGCGGGATGTGGTCGGCCGCCCAGGCCGCGGCCGAGCGTCCCGACCAGCTCCCGGGCACGCAGGTCACGGTGCAGCCGCCGCTGTTCGGACAGATGACGAGCGGTGACGTGCTCATCGCCGACATGTGGTCGACGGGCATGACCACCGACGACCACCCGGTCCGGCACGTCCGGGACCGGCTCGTCGCCCGCGGGGTGCTCAGCGTGCAGGACACCGCGACGGCGGAGACCGGGCGCCGGGTGGAGGTCGGCGGCATCGTCACACACCGACAGCGTCCGGCGACGGCGTCCGGCATCACGTTCATGAACGTCGAGGACGAGACCGGTCTCGTGAACGTCATCTGCAGCGTCGGCGTGTGGGGACGGTACCGCCGGGTCGCGCGGGAGTCACCCGCGGTCGTGGTCCGCGGGATCCTCGAGCGGTCGCCGGACGGGGTGGTGAACCTGGTCGCCGACCGGATCGAGCACCTGCCCCTGGCGGTTCGGACGCGCTCGCGCGACTTCCAGTGACCGGCGCCCGGCCGGAGGTCAGCCGCGCGATGCCGGCTCGTGGACGGCGGGGATGCGGATGGTGACCTCGAGCCCACCGGAACGGACGTTGCGGAGGGTGGCCGTGCCTCCCGCCCGTTCCGCGATGGCGCGCACGATCGCGAGCCCGAGGCCGGAGCCGCCCGGCATCGGGACCGCGCCGGTCGCGGGGTCCGGGTCGGGGCGCGAGGTGCGTGCCTCGTCCGGACGCGTGAAGCGGTCGAACGCGACCGGGATGAACGATTCGGGCACACCGGGACCGTCGTCGGTGACCTGCAGGACCCCCTCGGTCCCCTCGGTGCGCCACGAGACGAACACGCCGCCGCCGCGGGGGAGTGCCGCGACGGCGTTGCTCGCGGTGTTCGTCACGAGCTGGGCGATGCCCCCGGTGTCGAGTCGGTAGCGGGGCTCGTCCGTGCCGCCGGCCGACGACGGGGGCTCGAGCTCGAAGTCGACCGTGACGTCCTTCGTCGACGCGATGAGCCGCACGCGGTCGACGGCGGCCATGACCTCGTCACCGAGGTCCGTCCAGGCGGCGAGCGGTGGCGGTCCGCCGTCCTGTTCGCGGCGCTCGGACTCCTCGATGCGGGACAGGGTGAGCAGGTCGTTCGCCAGGCGGGACAGCCGGGCCACGCTCCGCTTCGCGCGGTCGATGTGCGCCGCGAGCGCCGTGGCGTCGTCCGCATCGAGCGACGCGAGGTCGAGCTGCGTGGTCAGGATCGCGAGGGGCGTCCGGAGCTCGTGGCTCGCGTCGGACACCATCTGCCGCTCGCGCTCGGTCGCCTGGCGGGTGCGCGCGAGGAACGCGTTCAGGGTGGTCGCGAGCGAGGCCAGCTCGTCCTGCGCCGGACCGACCGGCAGCTCCGCGCGCTCGGGCGCGACGGAGAGCCGCTCGGCCTCGCGGCGCATCCGGTTCACGGGGCGGAGCGCCGTCGTCGCCAGCACCCAGGACGCGATGCCGAAGGCGATGAGGATCGCCAGACCGGTGAGCGACAGGGTCGTGGTGAGGTCGTCGACGACGATGGCCTCGGCCTGCGAGTTGCGTGCGGCGACGACGGTCCACCGCCCGGCCTGGTTCACGGGGTGCTCGATGACGACGCGGTACTCGGACCCGGCGACGTCGACGAGCGACGCCCCGGCCGGCCGTGCGGTCAGGCTGCCGAGGGCCCGCTCGACGCTCTCGGGCATCGTCGACAGCCGGATGTCACCGGACGGGGCGACGACCGCGACGAGCTGCAGGTTGCCGGGGGCCGACAGGTCCGGGTCGCTGTCGACCTCGAGGGTGGCCACGTACGGGTCGACGTCGGCGTCGAGCAGCGTCCGCGTGGCGCTCGCGACGACGCTGACGACCTGGAAGCGCATGACGAGCACGAGCAGCAGGATCACCACGGCGGCGATCGCCGTCGAACCGATCGTGATGCGCGCCCGCAGCGAGAGCACCCGGAGGGGCCGGGGCAGGCCGCGCCCGACGCGGCCGACCCCGGAGACGGGTGCCGACCCGGTCACGCCCCGAGCAGGTCGAGCCGGTAGCCGCGGCCCCGGACGGTGGAGATGGCGACCGTCGCCTCGTGCGAGGTCAGCTTCTTGCGGAGGTACGAGATGTACTGCTCGACGACGTTCGGGTCGACGTGCTGCGAGCCGTCCCAGACCTCCTCGAGGATCTTCGGCCGGTCGACCACGGTGCCGACCGAGCGGGCGAGGAGCCGGAGGAGCGCGAACTCCGTCGGGCTCACGGCGACGCGCTGGCCCTTGATCGAGACCCGGCGGGCCTCGGAGTCGATGGAGACGTCCCCGACCTCGATCGTGCGGGGTGCACCCGCGCTCTCACGGCGGCCGAGTGCGCGGAGCCGGGCGGTGAGCTCGGCGAAGGCGAACGGCTTCGTCAGGTAGTCGTCGGCGCCGGCGTCGAGCCCGAACACCCGGTCGTCCACGGCGTCGCGGGCCGTCACGAGCAGGATCCGCACCGGGTCCTCGCGCTCGCGGATGCGGCGGGCCAGCTCGAAGCCGGACATGCCCGGCATCATCACGTCCACGACCGCGAGGTCGAAGCCCTGCTCGCCGAGGGCGATGAGCGCCTCGACCCCGTTCTCGACCGCCGTGACGCGGTACCCCTCTGCCGCGAGCCCACGCTCCATGAGCGCGCGCATCTCGTCGTCGTCCTCGACCACCAACAGGCGCATGATCGACCTCCTCTCGGCCCATCGTGGCATCGAACGGGGCAGTCGGGGCGGTACCGGCCCCGGAGTCGCTGAATCTCGTCACATGATCGCCCCGGAGGCACCTGGGAACGGGGGTCGCGGCGCGCCCCGAGGCCCGCGGACGAGGGCAGAACGGTCTGTCCCGCGGAGTGGGGTGGTGAAACCCCTACAACGCGTTGCTATGGTTCCCCCGGACGCGGCGTACCCGACGCAGCGTCCGAGTGGGGGCACCATGAACGACCAGTCGGACCACCCGGCCTTCGTCCGCCTGCGTGCGGAGCTCGACGCGGCCTGGGACGGCCTCGACGTGCTCGGCGAGCTGGAGGACGGTGGGCGCGAGCGTGTCGTCGCCGACCTGTTGACGAGCGTCCCGGACGCCGCGAGCCGCGCGGCCCGGGAGACCGATCCCGAGGCGGTCGTGGCGGAGGTGCGTCGCCGGCTCGTGCCGGACGCGCCGACGAGCGACCGGGCGCCGGGGGAACCGGGGCTGCGCGACGACCTCGTGCGCGCCGCCCTCGCGGCAGCCACGGCAGCCGAGCCGACGAGCACGGACCTGGCGAACTCCGGGCCGACGAGCGCCGACCTGACGCGCGCCGGGCCGACGGACGCTGAGCCGACGCCTGCCGAGCCGACAGCTGTCGAGCCGACGAGCGACGAGCCGACGAACGCTGGCCCGGTCCGGGCGGACCTGCCCCGCGTCGCGACGAAGCTCGTCGACGAGCCGACGCACGCCGAACGCGCCGACGCCTGACCTGCCCGCGCCGGGACCGATCACCGACGACGCGGCGCGACCAGCTGCCCGAGCGCGCCCCGCGCCCGACCAGCGGCCCGACCAGCGGCCCGACCAGCGCCCAGCACCACGGGCCCGCGTCAGTCGTCCTCGCCGAGCAGCTCCTCGCGGACGCGCCGGATGTCCTCGAGCAGTGCGCCGATGAGCACCCAGTGCTGTGAATTCGGCCGGACCACCCGCAGCGGCGCCGTGAGCGCCGGCGCCGCGGCCTCGGCGGGGTCCGGTCCCTCGTCGAGCGCCGCCGTGCCGTCCGGGGCGTCGATCCGGGTCGCCTCGACGCGGGCGCTCAGCGCACGGACGTCCGCGCCGATCCGGGCGACCTCGGTGGCGATGCTCCCGACGACCGGGTCGGAGCGGAGTCCCGGCGCGGTGTTGTCCCGGATCGCCCGGGTCATGCCGGTGACCCGCGTCACGAGGACCCGCAGGTGCTCGGCGACCGCGACGTCCCGCTGCAGGATCGTGCGGTGCCGTCCGCCCCGGGGGTTCATGGTGAGCGACTCGCCGGCGGCGGTGAGCGAGGCCTCGGCCCGGGCGTGCTGCTGCCGGAGCGCCCGCGCCTGCAGCAGTGCCTCGTGCCACCGGTCGTCGTCCCACCCCTCGGTGAGCCCGATCGCGATCCGCTCGAACGCCGCGGCGGTGTCGCGTGCGAGCCGGGCGACCGCGAGGTGCGCGGGCTCGAGCAGCACCGGCGGGACGATGAGCGCGTTCACCACGAGCGCGACGACCGCGCCGATCACGGTCTCGAGGATCCGGTCGGCCGAGTAGTTCGGCGTGACCACCCCGGCGGTGAGCACGAGCATGCCGCTGATGCCGACCTGGGTCGCGGACGTCGGGGTCAGCCGGAGCGCCCAGCTGAGCAGGATCGCGAGCACGATCACCACGAGCACGACCCACACGGCGTCGCCGAGCCACAGGTGGAACCCCGTCGCGAGCACCACCCCGAGCACGACGCCGGCACTGCGCTCGAGGCCCTTGACGAAGGACTGGTTGATGCTCGGCTGCACGACGAGCAGCGCGGCGATCGCGGCGAAGGTCGGGAACGGGCCGTCGATCACGAGCCGGCAGAGCAGCACGGCGGCGACCACCGCGACCGCGGTCTTCACGACCTGCAGGAACGGGGTCCGGCTGGAGCTGCGGAGTCGCGAGACCGGGTTCACGTCGACCACGCTAGCCACGAGCCGCACGCCGAGCCGTGCACGATCGCGACGAATCCGCACCGGCACGGTTGACTGGTCCCGTGTGGCCCAACCATGAGCGCGTCATCCCGCAGGCCTTCGCCGGCTCCGGGACCTCGGTCGTGGCCGCACGGGCACACTCCGTCGAGCCGTCCGGCAACGGATACCTGTACGGCTACGAGGTCGACACGGTCGACCGCGCCGGCCAGCGGTCGACCGTCCTGACCTACGTCGACACCGGCGGGGCCCACGACCAGAACAGCGCCATCGTCACCGACCCGGCGACCGGCGACCCGGTGTCCGTCTGGGCGTACCCGAACGACCCCGGCCTGCCGGTCCTGCCGCAGGTGACCTACCGCGACGCGGTGGCCGAGCTCCTCGCGGGCATCGGCATGCCGGTCACCGACCCGACGCTCTCGGTCGCCGCCTACCGTCCGGGCAAGCGCGCGGTGGTCCGCGTCGACGCCCCCGAACGCACCCTCTTCCTGAAGATCGTCCGCCCGCACCGTGTCGCCCCGATCGTCGAGTCGCACGAGCAGTTCGCGGCGGCCGGGCTCCCGGTCCCGCGCGTGCTGTCGAGCCGCGGCGACGGGCTCCTCGTCCTCGAGCGCATCCGCGGCGTGCCCGCCGGCAGCCGCATCACCGAGATCGCCGACGACCCGCGCTTCGTCGCGTCCCTCGCGGCGCTCACGGGACGGATCGCGACGGTGCCGATGACGCAGCAGGCCCGCGCGGACGCGATGGACCACGCCGACTGGCACCGCCGGACCCTCGTCGCCGCGCTGCCGCAGGACGCGGTCGAGATCGACGCGCTGTACGACGACATCGGTCGCCGCTCGATCGGCTGGGGCAACGCGCCCCGGCAGGTGGTGCACGGGGACCTGCACCTCGAGCAGGTCTTCGTCGACGAGGACGAGCCCTGGCGCATCTCCGGGCTGCTCGACATCGACACCGCCGGCTGGGGGTTCCCGGTCCGGGACATCGGCGCCGTGGTGGCACACCTGGTCGTCACGGGGTTGTGGCACCGGTCGCGCGGCGACGCGGAACGGGGTGCCGCGGCCGAGCGGCTCGCCGACGCGGTCGCCCGCGACTGGGTCGCGCGCAACCCGGCCGAGTCCGACCGCATCGGTCCGGCGATCGGTGCGCAGCTCCTCGCGCACGCCGGTGGGCAGGCGACGACGGGCTCCGCGAACGGCATCGCCACGGCCCAGCAGCTCCTCGCTGCCACGCGTGCGGCGCTCGCCGAGGCGGCTCCCGCGCTGCCGTCGGACGGGCTGGTCCGTCCGCGGTCGGCCCCCCAGGTCTAACCGGCGGCCGGCCCACCGGGCGAGGTCGCGCGGTGACGCGGCGACGGACGGGAGGCACGTGGCGGCGCCGCCACGTGCCTCCCGTCCGGCGCCTGGTCACCCACGCGACGCGCGCGGGTCGCGTGGAGTCGCCGGTGTCGGCGGTGCGGGAGTAAACTGCCCAGAGCATGCACCGCGTGCCCGCGTGCTGCGTCGATTCCGGATGCGGCGGTCGGTCGCTTGACCGACGCGGGGACCGGATCCGTGACCGCCCAGCAGGGCGTCGCGTGCGTGCGACGGCGCCGGATCCCGGCGCGGACCGTCGTGTCCGACACCGAGTGGTGTCACGGCGGAACGGTCCGCGGGACTCCACCGGACGTCCCGAGGCGGGACCGGCGAACGAGCGGGCCAGGGTGGCCCGTGGACCGGAGCCGCGCCAGGCGCCGGTCGATGACTTCCCGCCACGACGGCGGCTCGCCCGGACACGGGCGGAACAAGGAGGAGCGTTGGCTCGATCAGGCACCCGGCGTGCAGCCGGCGGGACGCGGACCGCGTCGCGTCGGACCAGGCCGCTCGACAACGACGGCGTCATCCCGGTCCTCGCGCGTGCCGTGCGCGAGGTCGAGGCGGCTGCCCAGCGCGGCCCGCTGAAGGCGTCGAACCGGTCGAAGTTCCAGGCCGTGGCCCTGCTCATGCGCGAGGAGCGCGCACGGGTGAAGGCCGACCAGGAGCTCACCGACGCGCAGCGCGCGGAGCAGCTCAAGCGGCTCGACGGCGTCGCGACCATCCTCGCGAAGACCGCGGCCCGCGACACGAGCGTGATCCAGCTGCTGACCGAGGAGGCCTCCGTCAGCGAGGCGACGCGGACCGTCAAGCGGGACATGATGATCGCGGGCGGTATGGAGCTGCAGCCCGAGGAGCTCGTCATCGCGGCGGAACCGTCGCCCGTGGTCGAGAGCCCGGTCCGTTCGGTCGTGCCGCAGGCCGTCGTGCAGCGGCAGCTCGCGAACCCCTTCCTGCCGCCGGACTTCGCGCTCGCCGACCAGCCCGTCGCCCACCCGCGACGCCTGGCGAACTGGGAGCTGTTCGGTCCGCTCTTCAAGTCGTTCGAGTACGGCGCGGGCGGGGGCGCGGCGTCGATGCCGCTGCCGGAGCCCTCGACGCTGCACTCGAAGTCGGGCACCACGCTCATGAAGCACCAGGCGGAGCTCGTCGCCGCCGCGTCGCACGGCCACCGCACGTTCCTGCTCGCCGACGAGCCCGGCCTCGGCAAGACCGCGCAGTCGCTGCTCGCCGCCGACGCCGCCGACGCGTTCCCGCTGCTGGTGGTCGTGCCGAACGTCGTCAAGACGAACTGGGCGCGCGAGGCCGAGCGCTGGGTGCCGAACCGACGCGCGACGGTCATCCACGGCGACGGCGGCGACCTGGACGGGTTCGCCGACATCGTCATCGTGAACTACGAGATCCTCGACCGGCACGCCGGCTGGCTCGGGTCGTTCGGGTTCAAGGGCATGGTCGTCGACGAGGCGCACTTCATCAAGAACAAGGAGTCGCAGCGCTCCCGGTTCGTGCTGCAGATCGCCGAGAAGATCCGGTCGCGGGTCGCGGCGCCGCTGCTCATGGCCCTGACCGGCACACCGCTCATCAACTCGGTCGAGGACTTCCGGACGATCTGGGAGTACCTCGGCTGGATCGACGACAAGAAGCCCCGCGCGAAGCTCATGAACGAGCTCGAGGACATCGGCCTGACGCCGGCTGATCCCGGGTTCTTCGTCGAGGCGCGGAAGGCCGTCATCGACCAGGGCATCGTCCGGCGCCGCAAGGTCGACGTCGCGGCGGACATCCCCGCCCGACGCATCGCCGACATCCCGGTCGAGCTCGACGGCGAAGAGGGCCGCTCGATCCGCGACGCCGAGCGGGAGCTCACCGCGAAGCTCGTCCGCCGGTACCACCAGGCGCTCGACGCCCGGACCGGGCAGGACCCAGTCGTCGGCATCGACCACAAGCTCGTCCGGCAGGTCGCCCGCTGGGAGCTCGAGGACCAGGACGCCTCGTCGACCGGCGAGAACGTGTTCTCGATGGTGCGGCGCATCGGCCGTGCGAAGGCGCAGCTCGCGGCGGACTACGCGGCGCAGCTCGCCTCGAACGTCGGCAAGGTCGTGTTCTTCGCGAAGCACCTCGACGTGATGGACCAGGCGGAGGAGGTCTTCGCCCGCCGGCACCTGAAGACCGCGACCGTCCGCGGCGACCAGACGCCCGCGCGGCGCACGGCCGAGATCGACGCGTTCGTGAACGACCCCGAGGTCGCCGTGATCGTCTGCTCGCTCACCGCGGCCGGTGTCGGCCTGAACCTGCAGGTCTCGTCGAACGTCGTGCTCGCGGAGCTGTCGTGGACGAGCGCCGAGCAGACCCAGGCGATCGACCGCGTGCACCGCATCGGGCAAGAGGAACCGGTCACCGCGTGGCGCATCATCGCCGCGCAGACGATCGACACCAAGATCGCCGAGCTCATCGACTCGAAGGCGTCCCTGGCCGCTCGCGCGCTGGACGGCTCGGACGAGGAGCTCGTCGACTCCGGCGACATCCAGCTCGACGCGATGGCGGCGCTGCTCACGGAGGCGCTCTCGCGCTGAGCCCTTCGCGGCGGCGGCGCGGCCCCGCCGATCGCACCCCGGAACGCACAACGCGCCCCGTCACAGTGGGGCGCGTTGTTCGTCTCGGGGTGCGACGTGTCAGATGCGGGACTGGACCTCGGCGAGCGAGGGGTTCGTCGCCGTGCTGCCGTCCGGGAACACCAGCGTCGGCACGGTCTGGTTGCCGCCGTTGACCTCGGCGACGAGCTCGGCCGTCCCGGGCGTGTGCTCGATGTCGACCTCGCGGAAGGGCACGCCGGCCTTCGTCATCTGGCTCTTCAACCGGGCGCAGTAGCCGCACCAGGTCGTGGTGAACATCGTGACGCCGCCGGCCTCCGGCACGAACGCGTCGCGGGTGATCGTCTCGCTCATGTCCACAGGCTAACCCGTCCGGTTCGGGGAACCCGGTGGCTCCTGGTAGACAGGAGCGCGTGACGGACACGCACCTCGAGATCGAGCGCACCTACGACCTGCCCGAGGGCGGGGACCTGCCGGACCTCATCGGCGTCGGCAGCATCCTGGCGACCGACCACCAGGCGCCGATCGCCCTCGACGCCACGTACTGGGACACCGAGCGCTACGACCTCGTCGCCGCCCGCGTCACCGTCCGCCGACGCACCGGCGGCGCCGACGCCGGCTGGCACATCAAGCGCGCGGCGTCCGACACCGTCCGGCACGAGCAGCACTTCCCCCTGACCGAGGGCGCCGACACCGTCCCGGACGCCGTCCTCGCCGCGCTCTTCACCGAGCGTCGCGGGCGCGGACTCCGCCCGGTCGTCCGCATCACGACGGCGCGCACGATCACCCGGCTCCTCGACGAGGACGGCGAGCAGGTCGCCGAGCTCGCGGACGACCGCGTCGCCGCGCAGCGCCTGGACGACGACGCGCCGACCACGCCGCGCACCTGGCGCGAGGTCGAGGTCGAGACCGTCGACGGCGTCGACGAGCAGGTCGTGCACGAGCTGTTCGCGGCCCTCGACGCGCGCTTCGCGGCCGTCGGCGCCGCCCCGGCCGCCGTGGCGTCCAAGCTGGCACGTGGGCTGGCAGGAGCACCGGCACCGCGCCTCCGGACCGCGGACAAGCCGGAGAAGGGCACCGCCGCCCGCGCGCTGACGAAGCGGCTCAAGAAGCTGCGCAGCAGCTGGCTCGAACAGGAGGCGCGGCTCCGCTCCGGCGAGCAGGCCGACCTCCGCGAGACGGCCCGGACCGCCCTCGGCATCGCCGCGGTGCTCGGCTCCTACCGACCCGCGTTCGCCGCGACCGAGGCGGCCGACCGCGCGGCCGAGGCCGCGGACGGCCTGGCGGCCGTGACGGCGCGGGCCGCACTCGCCGACTACCTGGTCGAGCGGCTGCCGTATGCGTCGTCCCCGGCGCAGGACCTGCTCGTCGACGCGATGACCCGGGAGCGCGTGCTCGCGGCCACACGGGAGCGTCGGGCCGTCGCCGTGCGCGAGGTCGTCGCGTTCCTGCACGACGAGCCCTACCTCGAGTTGCTCGACGCCCTCGACGACGCGGTGGAACGCCCGGCGCCGACGGACTGGGCACTCCGGTCGCCGAAGCACGTCGCGCAGGACGTCTCGGCGATCGAGAAGCCGCGGGTGCGGGAACTCGTGCAGCGCGCGGTGTCCGACGACGACGAGAGCGTGGGCCTGGTCGACCGCGAGGCCTCCGAGCGAGCTGCGACCGAGGACGCCTGGCGCGCGGCCACCCGGGCACGCGCGGCGATGGACGTGCTCGGCGACGACGCGTTCCCGCACGCGCTGTGGAAGCGGATCGGCGACGCGGCGGACGTGCTCACCGAGCGGGTGCGGTCCCTGCACGCCCTCGACGTGCTGCGGGTGCACTCGGGCATCGCCGAGCGCGGAGGCGAGGGCACCTTCGGCTACGGCGTGCTCGCGGGGGACCGCGTGCGCCTGGCGGAGGAGTCCTACGACCAGGCGGTGCACGCGCTCAACCGCGTGTGACGCCCGCGGAGCGGTGGCACGACTCCACGCGCGCAGCGACACTCCACGCGGCCGTCAGCCCGTGAGGTGTCGCTGAGCGTGTGCGAGCGGCGGACTCAGCCGGCGGCGATCGGCTCAGCGGACGCGGCGGCCGGGTTCACCTCGGCGAGCCCGAGGACGTTGAGGAGCCAGGCGAGCTCGAACGCCCGCTCCTTCCACGAGTCGTACCGGCCGCTCACCCCGCCGTGGCCCGCCGCCATCTCGGTCTTCAGGAGCACCGGCGCACCGACCTCCCGCAGCTTGGCGGTCCACTTCGCGGGCTCGACGTAGAGCACCCGGGTGTCGTTGATCGACGTCACCGCCAGGATCCGCGGGTACTGCACGTCGTCGCGGACGTTCTCGTACGGCGTGTACTCGCTCATGTACCGGTAGACCTCGGGGTCGTGCAGCGGGTCGCCCCACTCGTCCCACTCGATCACGGTCAGGGGCAGGTCCGGGTCGAGGATGCTCGTCAGGGCGTCGACGAAGGGCACCGCGGCGAGGATCCCGGCGAAGCGCTCCGGCGCCAGGTTCGCGACGGCGCCCATCAGGAGTCCGCCCGCGCTGCCGCCCTCGGCGACGAGCCGGTCCGCACTCGTGCGCCCGGTGTCGATCAGGTGCTCGGCGACCGCGACGAAGTCGGTGAAGGTGTTCTTCTTCGTGAGGGTCTTGCCGTCCTCGTACCAGTGCCGGCCCAGCTCGCCGCCGCCGCGCACGTGCGCCACGGCGAACACGACGCCACGGTCGAGCATCGAGAGCCGCATGACGCTGAAGCCCGGGTCGATGGAGTGCTCGTACGAGCCGTAGCCGTACAGGTGCAGTGGGGCCGGACGGGTGGGGTCGACGGCGTCCCGGCGCCAGACGAGCGAGATCGGGACCTTCGTGCCGTCCGCCGCGGTCGCCCAGTCGCGCTCCTGCACGTAGTCGTCGGGGTCGTAGCCGCCGAGCACCGGCTGCCGCTTGAGCACCGTGACCTCGCCGGTCGCCAGGTCCAGGTCGCTCACCTCGGACGGCGTGACGAAGGACGTGTACCCGATCCGCAGCGTCGGCTGGTCCCACTCGGGGTTGCCGCCGAGCCCCGCGGAGAACAGGGCCTCGTCGAAGGGGACCTCGTGCGCGTCGCCGTAGCCGTCGCCCTCGATGGGGATGACCGCGACGCGCGGGAGCGCCTCGGACCGGTACTCGAGCGCCAGGTGGCCGGCGAAGGCGTCGACCGACTCGATGCGCCGCTCGGGGTGGTGCGCGACGACGACACGGCGGTCCTGCTCGGACGTCGGGTCGTCGGCCGGGACGTCGACGAGCTCGAAGTTCTCGGCGCCGTCGTTGTGCAGGACGAGGAACCGGTCGCTGCCGCCGACGATCGCGTGCTCGATCTCGTACTCGACGCCCTCGCGGCGCGGCCACACGACCTGGAACTCCCCGGTCGGGTCCGCCGCGTCGAGGACGAGTGCCTCGGACGTGATCTTCGACCCGAGCTCGATGACGATGTACTGCGACGACCGGGTGACCCCGACACCGACCCAGTAGCGGTCGTCCGGCTCCTCGAAGACCACGACGTCGTCCGCAGCCGCCGAGCCGACGGCGTGCCGCCAGATGCGGTCGGGTCGCCAGGACTCGTCGACGGTGGGGTAGAAGACGTAGCGGCCGGACGGGTCGAACGTGGCGCCGCCGCCGGTGTTCGGGATCTCGTCGCCGAGGTCCTGCCCGGTGGTCAGGTCGCGGACGTGCAGCGTGTACCGCTCGTCGCCCTCGACGTCGACGCCGTAGACGAGCCGGGTGCCGTCGTCGCTCAGGTCGTAGCTGCCGAGCGAGAAGAAGTCGTGCCCCTCGGCCAGGGCGTTGCCGTCCAGGACGACTTCTTCCCCGGGCAGGCTGCCGTCTCCGTCTCCGTCGCCGACGCTCGGGGGCGTCCAGTCGTCCGGGCCGGCGATCGGGGCTCGGCAGTGCACCCCGTACTGGCTGCCCTCGGCCGTCCGCGTGAAGTACCACCAGCCGCCCATGCGCACGGGCACGGAGAGGTCGGTCTCCTGCACGCGGTTCTTGACCTCGGCGAAGATCCGGTCGCGCAGCGGTCCGAGGTGCTCGGTCGCCGCGTCGGTGTGGGTGTTCTCGGCTTCGAGGTACGCGAGCGTGTCCGGAGACTCCTTGTCGCGCAACCACTCGTAGTCGTCGACGAAGTCGATGCCGTGGTGGCTCCGGGTGACGGGCCGCTTCGCGGCGGACGGAGGGGTGGTGGCCTGGGCGTGCTCGCTGCTCACCGACCCAGCCTATGCGTCGCCCCCGGAGCGCCGCTCGTGCTCGAGTCGGCGCGCCCGTGCCTCGACCCCGTCGCGCACTCGCTCCGTGAAGGCGTCGAGCTCCCGGACGACGGCGGGCGCGACCCACGCCCGCCGTCGCCGCCGCGTGGTGACCGGGCGGAGCGCACCGGCGGCGCACAGGTCCTCGACCACGGCGTCGAGCGCCTCCGGCCCGGCGACCGGGTCCACCACGGTGAGGAGCCGTTCGGCAGCGTCCTCGGTCAGCACGCCGTCGGTGTCGAGCCCGCGTCCGACCACGGCGTGCAGTCCCGTCGCGCACACCGTCGCCGCCCGGTCGGACGCGGCCTCGGCGAGCAGGAGCCCCGTGACGAGGGCTTCGTCGGCGGCGGCCCCGAGGGCGATCGCGAGGTCGCGGACCCACTCGTCCACGGCGCCGTCCCGGTACCGGTCGAGGTGCGCGAAGTAGCGGTCCCGGTCGGCGACGAGCGCGGCCGACACCGGTGCGCTGACGGTCCGGGTCACCCCGCGCCGCCGGAGCACCGCGGCGACGAGCGCCCGGCCGATCCGTCCGTTGCCGTCGGTGAAGGGGTGGATCGACTCGAACTGTGCGTGCGCGAGCGCTGCCTGCGCGACCGGGTGCAGGTCGTCCCGGTCGAGGAACGCGAACAGGTCCGCCATCAGTCCGGGCACGAGGTCCGGCGGCGGCGGCACGTGGGTGGCGAGTCGGGGCGTGGCCCCGCCGCCGATCCAGTTCTGCACCGTCCGGTACCGTCCGGCGACCGGGCCGTCCACCGGGTCGTCGCGCAGCAGCCTGCGGTGTGCCGCGAGCAGGGCGTCCTCGTCGATCCGCCCCGACCGGGCGGCGTCGACGAAGCCCTCGAGGGCCGCAGCGGCGTGCACCATCACGGTGGCGCTCGTGTTCGCCCGGATCCCGACGAGCGCCCGGGCGACGTCCTCGAGCCCCGCGCTCTCGTGCTCGATGCGGGACGAGGCGACGGCATCCGTGCGCAGGAGCATGCGCCGGAGCGGCCCGGTGCCGTCCGCGTCGTCGAGGGCGCGGAGCGCGAGGGCGGTCCGGGCGAGCAGCGCGGCCGTGCCGTCGTCCGGTGCCCAGTCGAGGTCGGCGATCCGTGGTGGCACGGAGACGGTGACGGTGCGGAGCTCACGGTCGGCGCGGGAACCGCGTCCGGTGCTCCGCCACGGATGCTCCTCGCGCCGGTGCGACGGCCATCGCCGGTCGTCCGGGACAGGGCCAGCGGCAGCACCGGGAGCAGGATCAGGCAGGGTCACGAGGGCTCCTCCGGGCTCGTCCGACCGGGTGCCCCACGCACCCGGGACCGACGACGCTAGGACCCGCCGCCGCTCCACGGCCAGCAATCCACATGTCGCATGCACGGACGGTCCTACCGTGGTGACATGCGCAACTCCTTCGTCGTCACCGGGGCGCACGTCGTCCCCGTCACCGCTCCGCAGTTCGACGGCGGCGCCGTCGTCGTCCAGGACGGCCGCATCACCGCGGTCGGCCCGGACGTCACCCCGCCACCCGGCCTGCCCGTCGTGGACGCCGCCGGCGCCTGGCTCGTCCCCGGCTTCGTCGAGGCGCACGGCCACGTCGGCATCCACGAGGAGGCCAACGGCTGGGCCGGCAACGACACGAACGAGATGACCGACCCGAACACCGCGGCCGTCCGGGCGATCGACGCCGTGGACATCGACGACGAGGGCTTCCGCGACGCCCTGTCCGGCGGGATCACGAGCATCGTCGTGAAGCCCGGCTCCGGCAACCCGATCGGCGGCCAGACCGTCGCGATCAAGACCTGGGGCGGCCGCACGATCGACGAGCAGCTCATCTCCGACGCCGTGAGCGTGAAGAGCGCCCTCGGCGAGAACCCCAAGCGCGTGTACGGCGAGAAGGGGAAGACCCCGTCGACACGCCTCGGCGTCGCGAAGGTCATCCGCGAGGCGTTCGTCGCCGCGCAGGACTACCGCGCCGCACGGGACGCCGCGGCGGCGAAGGGGGAGCCCTTCACCCGCGACCTGACGAAGGAGACCCTGGTCCGCGTGCTCGACGGCGAGCTCGCCTGGGACCAGCACGTGCACCGGCACGACGACATCGCGACCGCGCTGCGCCTGGCCGACGAGTTCGGCTACCGGCTCGTCGTGAACCACGGGACCGAGGCGCACAAGATCGCCGACCTGCTCGCCGAGCGGGACGTCCCGGTGATCTACGGCCCGCTCTTCACGAGCCGCTCGAAGGTCGAGCTCCGCGACCGCGGCATCCCGAACCTCGCGGTCCTCGCAGCCGCGGGTGTCCGGGTGGCGATCACGACCGACGCACCCGTCGTGCCGATCAACATGCTCGTCGACCAGGCCACCGCGGCCGTCAAAGAGGGGCTGCCCTGGCAGACCGCGCTCGAGGCGCTCACGGTCAACCCGGCCGACTTCCTCGGCTTCGGGGACCGCGTCGGTCGCATCGAGACCGGCTTCGACGCCGACCTCGTCCTGTGGGACGGCGACCCGCTCGCCGCGACCAGCCGCGCGACGCGCGTCTGGATCGAGGGCGCGTCCGTCTTCGAGTGGGCCGACGGGACGGGCGTCACCACCCCGCGCTGGTGACCGGACGGCGGACGGAAGGATCGGGGCGACCCCGCCACGATCCTCCCGTCCGCCTCCCTCCACCCGCAAGACGCAACGTCAGCGGTTCCTCGCAGCGCTGTGACGCTGCGGGAAACCGCCCACGTTGCGTCTTGCGAAACCGACCGTGGGAAAGCAGTGGGGGCTACTGCTCGCGGGACAGCAGGAAGTCGTTGATGCGCTCGGTCATCGCCAGGTCCATCGCCCGGGTGACCCCGTTGACGGACCGGACCGGGGCCGCCTGGCGGACGCTCGAGAGCAGCCACAGGGCGTCCGCCGCCTCGAGGTCCGCGAGCGTGACCAGTTCGTACGACGTGGCGATCCCCTCGCCCTCGGCGAAGCGGAAGACGTCGGCCTGCGTGGTGCCGGCGAGGATGCCGATGTCCGTCCGGGGCGTCACGAAACGCCCGTCGACGGCCATCACGAGGTTGGCGCGCGTGCCCTCGAGCACGTAGCCGTCCGTCGAGACGAAGAGCGCGTCGTCCGCCCCGCGTCGCTCGGCCTCGCGCAGGGCGGCCATGTTCACCGCGTACGACAGCGTCTTCGCGCCCTGCAGCAGCCACGGCGAGGTGCGCTCGACGTCGTGCCGGTAGCCGCGGTCGAGCGTGACGACCGCGATGCCCTCGGTGCGTGCGACGCTCTGGTCGCCGGACGGCGCCGCGTAGACCCATCCGGTCGGGCGGCCGGAGCCCTCGACGCCCCGGGTCATGACGGTCTTCGCGAACGCCTCGTGCACCGGGTCGAGGCGGGCGCACACGGCCTCGATCGCCTGCCGCCAGGCGTCGACGTCCGGCTCCGGCAGGTCGAGCATGGCGGCGCTCCGGACGAACCGCGCCAGGTGCGGCTCGAGCGCCTGCGGGCGGCCGTCGACGACCGTGATCGTCTCGAAGACCCCGTCGCCGCGGATCGCCCCGAGGTCCTGGACCTGCAGGTGCTCCTCGAGCGGCTTCGCCCACGTGTACGCGTCGGCCGACGGGTCGTGGGGGTCGGCGTGCCGCGATGGCTGGTTGAGGACGGCGAGGACGGTGTCGGTCATGCCCCCATCCAACCGCAGGTCGGTCGGCCCGGAGCGCAGGTCAGTGGTCGCCGGGGAGCGCGCCCATGAGCTTCCACACCGCGGGGGTCAGCTCGGGGTGCAGCAGGGCGATGCGGCGCAGCCGGTGGTACTCCTCGCCGAGCTCGGTGCCGTGCCCGGAGGCCGGGTGCACCGCCCAGTGCGCGCTCCGCTGCCCGATCGCGGCGTCGAGCTCGACGGACTCGGCCCGCAGGATCAGCACGACCTGCTCGTCGACGGTGGGCAGGAGCGGCATGAACTCCCACGGGTCCTCGCCCGCGCGGCTGCGGTGCTCGACGAGCATCGCGATCTCCTCGGCGGCCTCGGCGCGCAGCACTTCGAGGCTGCGCCCGGTCCTGCGGGGCTCAGCCATGGTGCCCCCGCAGCACGCCTGCCATGGAATCAGCGTACGGCAGATCGTCCGACAGACTGGACGCGTGACCGAGCGCGACGAGAGCAAGTCCCAGCACGCCCCCGTGGTCGTCGTGTACCTGCTCCGCGACGGCGACGCCGGTCCGGAGGTCCTGCTCGGCGAGAAGCGGCGCGGGCTCGGGACGGGCCGCCTGGTCGGTCCGGGCGGCAAGCGCGAGACCGGCGAGCCACCGGTGGCGGCCGCCGTGCGCGAGGTGCAGGAAGAGGTCGGCCTGCGGCTCGACCCCGCCGACCTGGAGGCTCGTGGCACGTTGGACTACCGGTTCCCGTACCGTCCGTCCTGGTCCCAGGTCTCGGACGTGTTCGTCTGCCGCCGTTGGCACGGCAGCCCGTCGGGGAGCGACGAGCTCGAGCCGCGGTGGATCCCGGTCGACGCCGTCCCGTACGACGCGATGTGGGACGACGCGCGCTACTGGCTGCCGGCCGTGCTCGCAGGGGGAACGGTGGACGCGCGCTTCACCTTCGCCGAGGACAACGCGACGGTGTCCGGCTTCAGCGGCACCGGGGTCTGACGGCGGGACCCGCCGGCGACGTCAGCGCTGCGCCTGCGTGCGGGTGCTGCCGGTCCGGGCCTCTTCCGCGGCGGCGATGACCTCGGCGTCACCGCTCCGGCCGCCGAGCGGGCGCACGAAGAAGTCCACGATGCCGACCGCGATCGCGGCGAGCACGGCGAACATCGCCCAGCCGACGAACAGCCCGGCGACGTTCCGGCCGTCGGCGGGAGCGAGGACCACGCTCGTGATCCAGAGTCCTGCGGCGAGCACGAGGAACACGACGACGGCGGTGACGAGCGTGCGGTGCCAGACGGTGCGGGAGTCCATCGCGTCAGGATACGCCGGAGCGGGCGTCCCTCAGCGCTCCGCGTGCCGCCCGTGCTGCGGCTCCGGGGCGCGTGACGCGTCCGTCCGCGGGACGGGACGCGTGCGCGGACCGTTCCCCGAGCCTCCCGGCCGCCCTGGACCGGACCGGTCCGCCGGACGCACCACGGGGATCCGGCCCGTCTGCGGAGCCTGCCCCTCGAGCCCGTCCCGGCCACCCGTGAAGACGTCGCCGCCGACGCGGTCGTCCTCCCAGTCGTCGTCGCGCACGACGCTCAGCGTGCCGGTCTCGGTCGAGGTCAGCCCGTGCCGCTCGAGCTCGGCGTCGCGCTGCTTGCCGAGGAACTCGCGGTTGGCGTTCTGGGCATCCTGGAACATCGTCGTGCGGCCGTTCACGATCGCCGCGATCCGCCGGCGCTCCCACCACTTCTTGCCGAAGAACATCAACACGAGCCCGGCCGCGGCGTAGCAGGCCATCGTGAGCAGACCGCGGCCGGAGCCGGGGCCGACGCCGTAGATCTCGTGCTTGATCATGTCGACCATGCTCGAGCCGACGACGACGTTGTTCAGCCACGCGAACGGCTCCGGCATGAACCACTTGGGGTACGCACCGCCGGAGGACGGCATCGACAGGAAGACGAAGCAGATCATCGCGGGGGCGGCGATGAACCGGCCGACGAAGTAGCTCAGGCCGTTCACCGCCAGGCCGATCGCGACGATCCAGCCCCAGGCGATCAGGACGAGTTCGATCCAGTGGCCCTGGATCGCGCCGACGACCGGGCCGGCGAGCGTGTTCGTGATGAGCGAGATGACGAGGCCGCCGACGACGATGACCGTCATCCGGGTGCGGTGTCGGAGCGGGCCGCCCATGATGCCGATGAACATCGCGACCATGTAGCCGCCGATGCACCACGCGAGCATGACGTACATCGCGACGGTGCCGTACTCGTCGTACGCGGGCAGGGGTGCCAGTTCGGTGACGGTCGGGGCGGCGGCGCCGGTCGCGGTGAGGACGCTCGTCAGCGTCGCGGGGACGAGCGAGGCCACCTGGAACTGGTGCGCGCTGGCCTTGAAGACCTCGTTGGTCGACGGGTCGTACGCCACCGCCATTGTCCCGGCGAGCACGTCGCGCTTCGCCTGGGCGAGCGAGTCGTACAGGTGGAACACGTACTCGCCCGGCAGGGCCTTGTCGACGGCGGCGACGAGCGACGGGTCGCTGCCGACGAGCGCCACGGGCACGTCGTGCGGGTGCGGGGCGTGGAACGCGAAGACGTAGCAGAGGCAGAAGCCGACGATGAAGAACAGCGGCATCCAGAGCTGCAGGCCGATGAGCTGCAGCGACGGGTGGAGCGTGCCGTACCAGCGGCGGTAGCGGCTGATCCGCTGCGGCTCGGGCACGGACGCCTGGCGGATCCGGGTGGTGCGTGCTCCGGTCGACCGGCTCCCGGCCACCGGGGCACCGCGGCGGGGCTTCGAGCCGCCCCGCGTGGAGGGCCGGGTCTGCCGGGGCTTCGGCGCGGCGGTGCGCGGCGCTCCGTCTCGATCAGGGAGGTCGTGGTTCCTGGGGACGTCGTTCCGCGGCTCGCTCACTCGGCGCAGTGCTCCTTCAGCTGGTCGGAGCGTCACGATACGCCCGGTGTACTCACCGTGCGCCGAGAGCGGGGAACGTCACGAGCGGCTGCGGGACGCCTGGGCCGAGTCCATCGCGAGCTCCTCGGCGTCGAGCGTCACGAGCACGCGGCGCATGACCTCCTCGTCGAGGTTGCCCTTCTCGCGCTCCTCGAGCACGATCTCCCGCCGTCGGTCGAGCAGTTCGCGTCGGATGTCCTGGATCTGCGCACCCCGGAGGCGCATCGGGGCGTTGCGCTCCTCGTCCTCTTCTTCCTCGGCGTCGCGGCGGAAGGTCTCGGCCTGGCGCTCGAGCCGGGCCTTGAGGCGGTTCACCACCGAGTCGACGGCCGGGGCCCCGTACTGCTCGGACCACGCCGGCCGACGGCGCTCGAGCAGCGCGATGGCCGCCTCGGTCGTCCGCTGGTTCAGGCGCATCTCGCTGCGGACGTCCTCCTCGCCCTCGCCGGGGTCCTGCACGCGGAGCGCCCGGATCACGAACGGCAGCGTCAGGCCCTGCAGCAGGAGCGTGCCGACGGTCACGACGAACGCGATGATGAAGATCGTGTCCTGCGCCTTGATCTCCACGGGGTCGGCCACGACGGCGACCGCGGCCGCGAGCGTCACCACACCGCGCATGCCGGTCCACGAGATGACGAGCAGCTCCCGCCAGTTGAGCTTCGGTTCCGCGGAGCCCCGCAACCACCGCAGCGACGGGTGTCCACGGGACAGGCGGATGCGCAGCGGCCGGAGCCACCGTCCGTTGAAGCGGTTCCGCACGTACGACTCGAACACGAACAGCGGGCGGACCAGGATCACGACGAGGAGCACGACGGCGGCCGCGGTGAGCGTCTGCGTCAGGCTCCGGTCGCTCTCGAGGAGGTCCTGCACCACGGTCTTCAGCTGCAGGCCGATGAGCGCGAAGACGAACCCCTCGAGGATGACGTCGATGCTCGTCCACAGCGGACGCTCCTGCAGCCGTGTGGCGTAGCCCTCCTTCGGCGAGTTGTAGCCGATGTACAGGCCCGCCGTGACGACCGCGATGACCCCGGACCCGGACAGGTGCTCGGCGAGGACGTACGCGACGAAGGGCAGCAGGATGCTCATGATCGTCTCGACCACGGGGTCGTTGATGCGCATCCGGATCCAGTGCACCGCGACGCCGAGCACGATCCCGACCGCGAAGCCGACGCCGATCGCGAGCCCGAAGATCCCGAGGTCCTGCCAGATCGTCAGCGAGGTGCCCGCGGCGATGAGCGTGAACACCCGCACGAGCGTCAGCGACGCCGCGTCGTTGATCAGGCTCTCGCCGGACAGCACCGTCATCACGCGGCGGGGGAGTCCGAGCTTCCGACCGATGGACGCCGCGGACACCGCGTCCGGCGGGGCGACGACGGCACCGAGCAGGATCGCCGCGGGCCAGTCCATGTCCGGGATGAGCAGGTAGGCGGCGACCGCGACCGCGAGGGCCGTGATGATGACGAGGAAGATCCCGAGGCGGCGGATCTGCTTGATCGACTGCCGGAAGCTCTGCCACGACACGTCGAGCGCCGCCGAGTAGAGCAGCGGGGGCAGGACCACCGTCAGGATCACCTCGGAGTCGATCGTGATCTCCGGCAGGCCGGGGACGAACGACACAGCGAGGGCGACCGCCGTCACGAGCAGCGGCGCGGGGAGGCCCTTCGCCCGCGCGAACCCGGTCACCGCGAGGGAACCGATCAGCAGGATGAGGAGTTCCGCGGTGTCCATGACCCTCATCCTCCCATCCGGGTCGTACCGAACCTGAACGACCCCGCAGGTGTGGTGAACACCGGGTGAACGGCAGGGTTTGTGCTCAGCGGTCCGGCCTGGGACACTTTCCCGCGGTGGACATCACACTCATAGTCGTCCTGGTCATCGCGTTGGCCCTGTTCTTCGACTTCACAAACGGTTTTCACGACACCGCCAACGCGATGGCGACGCCGATCGCCACGGGCGCTATGAAGCCCAAGGTGGCGGTCACGGTCGCCGCGGTGCTCAACCTGATCGGCGCGTTCCTCAGCACCGCCGTCGCGACGTCGATCTCGCACGGCCTGATCAACGAGGGCCCGGGCGGGGTCGCGATCACGCCCGAGATGATCTTCGCCGGACTCATCGGTGCGGTGGTCTGGAACATGATCACGTGGCTGCGCGGTCTGCCGTCGTCGTCCTCGCACGCACTGTTCGGCGGGCTCATCGGCGCGGCGATCGTCGGCGCCGGCTTCGGGGCGGTGAACTACGCCGCCCTCCTGACCGTCGTCATCATCCCGGCGTTCCTGTCCCCGGTGATCGCGGCGCTCGTCTCGCTCCTCGCGACCCGCATCGCCTACCGCGTCACGCGCCGTCCGGTCTTCCCGAACGAGCGCGGCGGCTTCCGGATCGGGCAGGTCTTCACGAGTTCGATGGTGTCGCTCGCGCACGGGACGAACGATGCGCAGAAGACGATGGGCGTCATCACGCTGACGCTGATCGCCTCCGGTGCGCAGTCCGCCGACTCCGGCGTCCAGTTCTGGGTCATCGTCGCCTGCGCGCTCGCGATCGCCCTCGGCACGTACACCGGCGGCTGGCGGATCATCCGCACGCTCGGCTCGGGCATCACCGAGATCCGCGCGACGCAGGGCTTCGCAGCCGAGGCGTCGACCGCCGCCACGATCCTCGCGTCGAGCCACCTCGGCTTCGCGCTCTCCACCACGCAGGTGTCGTCCGGCTCGATCATCGGCGCCGGCCTCGGTCGCCGCGGCTCGAAGATCCAGTGGTCGACCGCGGGCAAGATCGTCATCGCCTGGTTCATCACGCTCCCCGCCGCCGCGGCGGTCGGCGCGGTCGCCTCGGGCATCGCGCTCCTCGGCGTCACCGGGCTCGTCATCGACGCGGTCGTCGGTGCCGCAGTGATCCTCGGCCTGTACCTGTGGTCGCTGCGGAAGCCCCACGAGCAGGCGATCGAGGTCGACGTGGCCGCGAACGCGGTGTTCACCCGCAAGGAGCTCCGCGACATGCAGCGCAAGAAGCGCGCCGCCCGGGTCGCCGAGCGCCGTGCGGAACTGAGCCGCGAGCGCACCCTGCGCCGCATGGCGGGACGGAACGGAGGACGTCGCTGATGGGCATCGACTGGTTCGCCTTCCTGACCGTCGCGATCGTCGCGGTCGTCTCCGCGTGCTTCGTGGTCCTCGTCTACTCGATCGGCCTGCGCCTCTGGAGCGCCGCCGACACCCGCGCCGGCAAGTACACCGTCAAGGACGACGGCACGGTCGGCCCCGCCACCGCCGGCTTCCCCCAACCGGGCGTGGTGCAGCCCGGCGTCCGCGCGTTCCGCGCGCTCGCCGTCGCCTGCTTCGCGGTCTCCGGCATCGCCGTGCTCTACGGGATCTACCTGATCGTCCCGCAGTTCCACTGACGCGGGTCGCGGTCGCGACCACCAGACGGACGGACGGGAGGCGCGTGGCGACGCCGCCACGGGCCTCCCGTCCGTCCGTCTGGTGGCGTTCTGGGCCCGCGGGAGATCCGTGGAGCAGGTCTCGTCGGGTCTGCGGATCGGACCCGACGTGAACTGCTCCATCGATGTGACTCGCGCACAGCAGCCTGCCGGACCCGACCGGCCGGACGGGCTAGCCTCGGACGGGTGACCGGCAACGAAGCACCACGAACGCGCACCGAGACCGACTCCCTGGGGGCCCGCGAGGTCCCGGCAGACGCCTACTGGGGCATCAACACCCTGCGGGCGAAGGAGAACTTCCCGATCACCTCGGTGCCGATCGCGGTGTACCCGGACCTGGTCGAGGCGCTCGCGACCGTCAAGCAGGCGGCCGCCCGGGCGAACAAGGCGATCGGCGTGCTCGACGCGGAGCGTGCCGACGCGATCGACCGGGCCGCGCAGGAGGTCCGCGACGGCGCCCTCCGAGACCAGTTCGTCGTCGACATCGTCCAGGGCGGTGCCGGGACCTCGACGAACATGAACACGAACGAGGTGCTCGCGAACCGGGCCCTCGAGCTCCTCGGTCGCGAGAAGGGCGACTACGGGTACCTGCACCCGATCGACCACGTCAACCGCAGCCAGTCGACGAACGACACCTACCCGACGAGCATCAAGCTCGCGATGATCCTCGGCGTGCAGCGGCTCGTCGAGCAGCTCACCCTGCTGTCCGACGCCTTCGCCGAGCGCGGCCACGCGTTCGCCGACGTCCTGAAGATCGGGCGCACCCAGCTGCAGGACGCCGTGCCGATGACCCTCGGGCAGGAGTTCACCGGCTTCGCGCACACCATCCAGGAGGACGTGCTCCTGCTGCGCACCGTGATGCCGCTGCTCGCGGAGACGAACCTCGGGGCGACGGCGATCGGCACGGGCATCACCGCCGACCCGCAGTACCGGGACGAGGTGCGCCGGCAGCTCCAGGTCGCGAGCGGGCTGGACATCGTCACGGCCCCGGACCTCATCGAGGCGACGAGCGACGCCGGGGCGTTCATGACGCTGTCCGGCACCGTGAAGCGCAGCGCCGCCAAGCTCTCGAAGATCTGCAACGACCTGCGGCTGCTCGCCTCGGGACCGCAGGCCGGCCTGGGCGAGATCACGCTCCCGGCACGCCAGGCGGGGTCGTCGATCATGCCCGGCAAGGTCAACCCGGTCATCCCCGAGGTCGTGAACCAGATCGCGTTCGCCGTCGCCGGGGCGGACACCACCGTGACGATGGCGGCCGAGGGCGGGCAGCTGCAGCTCAACGCCTTCGAGCCGATCATCGCGCACTCGATCCTGCAGTCGCTGCAGTGGATGGCGAGCGGGTGCGCGACGCTCCGGATCAACTGCGTCACGGGGATCCAGGCGAACGAGGCGAAGCTCGCGGCGCAGGTCGACACGAACGTCGGCGTCGTCACCGCGCTGACGCCGTACATCGGCTACGCGGCGGCGGCGTCGATCGCGCACACGGCGCTGACCACGTCGACGCCGATCGCGACGCTCGTCACCGCGGCGGGGCTGATGGACGAGGACCAGGTCCAGCGCGTCCTGAGCCCGGCGCGCCTGTCGGGTATCGAGCTGGCGACCGGCGCCATCCCGGTCATCACCGAGGAGATGTTGGACGCCGAGGCCGCCCGGGTGCACCGCGAGCGCTGAGCCGCTCGCCCGTTCCTCGTTCCGCGTTCTCCGTTCCGCGGAACGCAAGGACGGCGGTTCCTCGCAGCGACGTTCCGCTGCGAGGAACCGCCCACGTTGCGTTCTGCGGGCAGCCCCACCCCGCCCGGCCCGGCCGAGCCCGTCTCCGCCGCTCCGCGCTACGGCAGGGGACGCTCCCCGGCCCGGACCTGCCGGGACATCGCCCGCAGGTGCTCGGCGACGGGGTCGGGCTCGTCGTCCTCGGCCGCCCGCTCGAGCGCCGCGGTCCGCACGTCCTGGGCGGCCCGGATGTCCTGGTCCCGCCATCGTGCGAGCGTGAAGTTCCGCGCGACGTCCCGGAGCGGCAGCCGGATCGACTCGTCCGCCTCGATGCCGGCGAGCAGCTGGCGCATCCGGATCACCTCGGAGTCGAGTTCCCCGCCGACGACGAGCACGAAGTTCGAGATGTACAGGTAGACGAGCAGCAGGATCGCGCCACCGAGCCACCCGTACGCCCGGTTCCCACCCCCGCCGATCGTCTCGACGTAGACCGAGAAGCCCAGGGTCGCGAGCGCCCACGTCACGATCGCGAACCCGGCGCCGGCGGACACCCAGCGCAATCGCGGCGTCCTCACGTTCGGTGTCGCGTAGTACAGCACCGCGACCATCACGACGAGGTCGACCGCGAGGACCGGCCACTTCGCCACGTTCCACACGTCGTCGATCCAGGGCGCCCACCCGAGCTGCCGGATGATCGCCGCGGAGATCGTGGGGGTGCCGAGCAGGATGACGATCGCGATCGCCCCGCCGACCATGACGAGCAGCGTGACGAGGAGCATCATCGACCGGAACTTCCAGATCCGCCGCCCCTCCTCGACCTCGTACGCGGTGTTCATCGCGCGGCCGAACGCGGTCGCGTACCCGGACAGCGACCAGAGCGTCAGCACGACCCCGATCGAGAAGCCGAGCCACGGGTTGTCGAGCGTCAGCAGCTGCCGGAGCGGCCCCTCGAGGTGCTGCGCGGTCTCCGGACGCACGATGAACCCGAGCACCTGCACGACGTCGGTCAGGCTGTCACCCTGCCGGTCCACGACGGACAGTGCGGACACCACCGCGAGGGCGGTCGGGAACACCGTCAGCAGGGCGAAGAACGTCAGCGAGGCGGCGGCGTCCACGACGCGGTGCCGGATGACCGAGTGGTAGGTGCGCCGGACGACCGCGCGGACCCCGGTCCGCTGCAGGTCGCGCGAGGCGCTGTCGGGCATGCGATGTACGGTACCCGACCCCGTACCGGCCGGGAGGATCGTGGCGACCCCGCCACGCGCCTCCCGTCCGCCCCTGGTCGCGCCCGAGGGCGGCGCGCTCAGTTCGCGTGCGGGTCCAGCGCGTCGTAGCGGCGGAAGGACGGCACGAGCCGGAGCAGCAGCGCGACCAGGCCGATGATGAGCACGCCGCCGATGACCGGCGGGTACGCGATCCCTGCCGCGACGACCAGTCCGGCGTACAGGTCACCGAGCCGCGGACCACCGGTGACGACCACGATGAAGATGCCCTGCAGACGACCGCGCATCCCGTCCGGCGACGCCGCCTGCAGGATCGTGTTGCGGAAGACCGAGCTGACGTTGTCCGCCCCGCCCGCCAGCGCCAGGAACAGCGCGGCCAGCCCGAGCGCCGGCAGGATCTCGACGCCGAACGCCTCGCCCGACCGGCCGCCGAGGACGTGCGCCAGCGCGATGAACACGCCGAACGCGGCGATCGCGCCGCCGTAGGCCGTGATGGCCCAGCCGACGGCCTCGCCCTGGCGGCGCACGTGCCCGAGCGGGCCGGAGAACACGCTCGACAGCAACGCGCCGACGGCGTACGCGGCGGTGAGCGTGCCGACCGTGATCGACCCGCCGCCGATGACCAGCGCGCCGATCGCGGGGAAGAGCACGCGGGGCTGCCCGAACGTCATCGCGACGATGTCGAGCACGAACGTCATGGTGATGTTGCGGGAGCGTCGGAGGAACCGCGCACCTTCGATCAGCGAGCCGAGCCCGGGCTTCAGGGCACCGTGCTCCGCCGCCATCCGGGGCAGCGTGAAGACCCCGAGGAACGCGAACGTGAACAGGACGACGTCGATCGTGTAGGTCGGCGCGAACCCGACACTCGCGATGAGGACGCCGGCGATCGCTGGCCCGACGGTGACCTGGAAGCCGGACGCGATGCCGCCGAGGGCGCTCGCCGCGGGGAGCAGGTCGGTGCCGACGAGCCGCGGGACGATCGCGGACCGGGACGCGTTGCTGACCGTGGCCGCGACGGCGTTCACGGTCGCGAGGACGTAGAGGAGCGCGACGCTGTGCAGTCCGAGCCAGGCGTGCGTCGCGATGAGGGCGACCGCGGCCCACGCGACGATCGCGGACACCAGGGCGACGAGCCGCCGGTCGAACGCGTCCGCGAGCATGCCGCCGTACAGTCCCGCGACGATCATCGGGACGAGGGCGATGACGCCGACGAGGGCCACCGCGAAGGTGGAGTGGGTGATCTCGTAGACCTCGAGCCCGACCGCGACGGTGGTCATCTGCGTGCCGATGCCGGCGATCGCCGTGCCGGCCCACAGCCGCGCGAACGCGGGGGAGCGGCGGAGCGGGGTGAGGTCGGCGAGCAGGCGGCGGCGCGGGGCGGTGTCGGATCGTGTCACGGTGGAACCATTCTGGGGCCTCGGCGGGCTGGACAGCGATGCCCGCGCGAACTGGTTGACTGGCGGGCATGACTGACCTGAACAGCAAGCCCGAGTTCGACGCCCCCGACGGCCCGGCCCCCACCGAGCTCGTGATCACCGACATCGTCGAGGGCTCCGGCGACGAGGCCACCGCCGGCTCGACCGTCAAGGTGCACTACGCCGGCGTCGAGTACGAGACCGGCGAGGAGTTCGACAGCTCCTGGAACCGTGGCGAGCCCATCGACTTCCCGCTCGCGGCGCTCGTGCGCGGCTGGCAGGAGGGCATCCCCGGCATGAAGGTCGGCGGTCGCCGCAAGCTCGTCGTCCCGCCGGAGCTCGCCTACGGCCCCGCCGGTGGCGGCCACTTCCTGTCCGGCAAGACCCTGATCTTCGTGATCGACCTGCTCGGGGTCCGCTGATGCAGGTCGGCGCCCCGACGATCGAGCTGAACGACGGCCACCGTCTCCCGGAGCTCGGTCTCGGCACGTACGGACTGAACGGCGACGAGGGCGCCGCCGCGGTCGGCGCGGCGATCGCGGGCGGCTACCGGCTGCTCGACACCGCGCTGAACTACGGCAACGAGGACGCCGTCGGCCGCGCCGTCCGGGACGCCGAGGTGGACCGCGAGGACATCGTGGTCACCTCGAAGCTCCCCGGCCGGCACCACGGCTACGACGAGGCGCACCGCTCGGTGGACGAGACGCTCGCGAACCTGGGCCTCGAGCGGGTGGACCTGTACCTGATCCACTGGCCGAACCCGTCCGTCGACAAGTTCGTCGAGACGTGGAAGGCGTTCGTCGACCTGCGGGACAGCGGCAAGGTCCGTTCGATCGGTGTCTCGAACTTCACGCCCGAGCACCTGACGCGGATCATCGACGCCACGGGTGTCGCCCCGGCCGTCAACCAGGTCGAGCTGCACCCGTACTTCCCGCAGGCAGCGCTCCGGAAGGTGCACGCCGACCACGGGATCGTCACGGAGAGCTGGAGCCCGCTCGCGAAGCGCTCCGAGCTGCTCACCGAGCGCCCGGTCACCGACGCGGCCGCGGCGCACGGGGTCACCCCTGGTCAGGTCGTGCTCCGCTGGCACGTCCAGCTCGGCGCGGTGCCGGTGCCGAAGTCGGGCGACGCCGACCGGCAGCGCGAGAACCTCGACGTCTTCGGCTTCGCGCTGACCGACGACGAGGTCGCCGCGATCTCCGCCCTCGAGCGCGGGCGCCTGTGGGACGGCGACCCGGACACGCACGAGGAGATGTAGGGGCTGACGCCCCAGCGGACGGGAGGCACGTGGCGGGTCCGCCACGTGCCTCCCGTCCGTCGCGGTCCGGACCGCTGCTGCGCGGCACGGAGTGTCGGTCCGGCGGGACTACACTGGACACCCCTGTTTCCCGAAGGGTGGCGTGTGTCCGAACCGACCGAGATCGACCGCGAGCGCGGCTACGTGGACGGGCTGTTCGCGCGGCTCGACGAGCTGACGGCGGAGGCCGAGCAGCGGCTCGCCGAGACCCGTCGACAGACGGTCGGTGGCAACCACCAGAGCCGCAGCGAGCGTGACGCGTACGCGCGGCTGTACGAGGACACCATCGCGACGCTCGACCGGGTCGGCGACCGCCTTGTGTTCGGTCGGCTCGAGGTCTCCGAGCCGGACGACGACGAGGACACCTTCCGCTACATCGGCCGTGTCGGCCTGCGGGACGACGAGCACCGCCCGCTCCTGCTCGACTGGCGCGTCCCCGGGGCGAGCGCCTTCTACCAGGCGACCGCGGCGCACCCGATGGGCATGCGCGCCCGCCGGCACCTGACCCTCGACGGCCGCACCGTCGTCGGCGTCGAGGACGAGGTCTTCGACGCGACGCTCTACGACGACGAGCGCACGCACCTGCAGGGCGAGGGCGCGCTGCTCGCGGCGGTCACGGCGGAGCGCACCGGCCGGATGACCGACATCGTCGCGACGATCCAGGGCGAGCAGGACCGGATCATCCGCTCCCCGCTCGAGGGCGTCCTCATCGTGCAGGGCGGCCCCGGCACGGGCAAGACCGCCGTGGCGCTGCACCGTGCGGCGTACCTGCTCTACTCGCACCGCGAGCGCCTGCGCGGCTCCGGGGTGCTCATGGTCGGGCCGTCGTCGGCGTTCCTCACGTACATCGAGCAGGTGCTCCCGTCGCTCGGCGAGACGGGCGTCGTGATGGCGTCGCTCGGGTCGCTGTACCCGGGCCTGCACGCGACCACGCACGACCACGGCGACGTCGCCGCGGTGAAGGGCTCGGCGCAGATGGCCGCCCTGCTCCGCCGGGCGGTGCGCTCGCGCCAGGTCGTGCCGACCGCGTCCGTGACGCTCGACGTCGAGGGCGAGCGGCTCACCGTCCCGCCGCAGCTCGTGGCCGACGCCATGAAGCGCGCGCAGGACCGGGGGAAGCCGCACAACGTCGCCCGGGTGACGTTCAACAAGATCGCCCTCGACGCGATGACCCGCCTGCTCGCCGACCAGCTCCGGGAGCGGGGCACCACGGTCGACGAAGCCGACGAGAAGGTCCTCCGCGAGGACATCCGCAGCTCGTACGACGCCCGCGTGCTGCTCAACACCGCGTGGCTGCCGCTGCCGCCGGAGAAGTTCCTCGAGGACCTCTACGCCCGGCCGAACTGGCTCGCGTCGCTCACGCCGGACTGGACCCCGGCGAAGCGCGCACTGCTCGAACGCCCGCGCGGCTCGGGCTTCACGGTCGAGGACGTTCCGCTCCTCGACGAGGCGGCAGAGCTCCTCGGCCCGTTCGACCCGACGGGCGGGGCCGCGAAGCGCCGTGCGAAGGCGAGCCACGCCCGCGACGTCGAGAACGCGCGGCAGGCGATCGAGAACATGGGCGTCGAGGGCATCGTCACCGCGGAGCAGGTCGCCGGCTCCTTCGCCGAGGGCGGGGACCCCCGCACCACGGCAGAGCGCGCCGCCGAGGACCGCGAGTGGACCTACGGGCACATCGTGGTCGACGAGGCGCAGGAGCTCTCGCCGATGCAGTGGCGCGTCCTCGCCCGCCGCAACCCGCTCCGGTCGTTCACGATCGTCGGCGACATGGCGCAGGGGTCGTCGCCGGCCGCGGCCCGCTCGTGGGACGACGTCGTCGGCGCGCTCGCCCGTCGTCGCCGGGGTCGTGCGCCGCTCGTGCCGATCGAGCACCGCATCGCGGAGCTCACCGTGAACTACCGCACGCCGCGGTCGATCGTCCAGGCCGCCGGCGCGTTCGCGGACGCCGTCGGGCTCGCCGTCACCCGGACCGAGGCCGTGCGGGACGGCGACCCGGTGGACCGCGTTTCGGTGTCCCGGGAGGCGCTGCTCGACAGGGTCGCAGAACTCGTGCTGTCCGAGCGCGACTGGATCGGCTCCGGCACCGTCGGCGTGATCGTGCCCGAGGCGTCGGTGTCTGCGGTCCGGGAACGGCTCGCGGCGACGCAGGCCGACGTCCGGGGGCTCGGCTCGCCGCGTCCGGGGTCGGTCACGGTGCTCACGGGTGCCGACGCGAAGGGCCTGGAGTTCGACGGCGTGCTGCTCGTCGACCCCGAGCGGGTCGGGGCCGACGCGGCACGTGCGGCCGCGGCCGTCTACGTCGCGATGACCCGGCCGACCCGGCGGCTCGTGGTCGTCGACGTCACCGACTGACGACCGCGCCCGTCCGGGTCGACCGACCGGACGGGCGGGACGCGGTCAGGCGGGGTCGCCCTCGTTCCGCACCCGTGAGACGAGCGCGGCCCATGGTCCGTCGAGCTGGCTGCCCGGGATCTCGACGGTCGTCCGCGCGACCGTGACGGTCCACGTGAAGTCGTCCGGCGCCGTGCGGCGACGCGCGCCGGGCGACTCGCGGGGGAGCGCGCCGACGAGCTCGTGCCAGGCGTCCGGGTCGGCACACGACTCCGTGTCGACCCGCCAGCCCCGCGTCAGGCCGGCGAGTCCACCGCTGCGACGGACGACGATCTGCATGCCCCGGTTGTACGCCGTCACGACGCGGTGTGGACGCCCACCGTCCGCCAGGCGTCGCGGACCGCCGTCCACTCGGTCGACCCGGCACCGAAGCGGGCCGACGCGGCATCGAGCGTGACGCCCGCGAAGCCCGCGAAGTCGATCCCCGCGGTGGTCGCGGGCGAGGTCAGTGCGTCCCACCAGACCGCGCCGGCGCCCTCCCACGCCCGACCCCCGATCGCGGTGGCGGCGAGGGTGAAGGCGTGGTTCGGGATGCCCGAGTTGACGTGCACGCCGCCGGAGTCCTCGGTGGTCTGCACGTACCCAGCCATGGTCGCCGGCTGCGGGTCCTTGCCGAGCACCGGGTCGTCGTAAGCGGTCCCCGGCGCCCGCATCGAGCGAAGGGCGACCCCGTGCACAGCGTCCGTGAAGAGCCCCTCGCCGATGAGCCAGCTCGCCTGGTCGACGGTCTGCCCGGCGGTGTACTGCGCGACGAGCGAGCCGAAGACGTCCGACACCGACTCGTTGAGCGCGCCGGACTGCCCCTCGTACGTCAGGTCGGCGGTGTACTGCGTGACGCCGTGCGCGAGCTCGTGGCCGATCACGTCGAGGGCGATCGTGAAGCGGTTGAACACCTCGCCGTCACCGTCGCCGAAGACCATCCGCTGCCCGTCCCAGTACGCGTTGTCGTAGTCCTGCCCGTAGTGCACCGTGGCGTCGAGGGGGAGTCCCGCGCCGTCGACCGAGGCCCGCCCGAACACGTCGAGCCAGAAGGCGTGCGTCGCGCCGAGGCCCGCGTACGCCTCGTCCGTCGCGGCGTCGTCGGTGTCCGGCTCGCCCTCGCGGCGGACCACCCGCCCGGGCAGGGTCGTGCCGCCGGCCGCGTCGGCGATCGTCCGCTGCGGGGAGCGGTCGACGGTGCCGGCGACGCCCTGGGGACGGATGCGGTGCTCCCGCTTCGGCGCCGCGACCGCGGTCATCTCGCCCAGGACCGTCCGGGCGGCCGCGGCGGCGCGGGGGTGCTCGGCGGCGTCGGCGACGGCGCGGAGCAGGTAGGGCGGGACGACGGAGCGGATGCGGTCGGGCGCGGTCATGGCGTCATGCAACCACCGACCCCCGACCGGTGGCCGACGGAACTCAGTCCTGCTTGCGGTTCTCGACCAGCGCGAGCGCGTACGACTCCCACCACTGCCCGGCCGGTGGTCCGCCGTGGCAGGTGCCGTCGCTCAGCCCGGGGGTCTTCACCCAGAGCAGGGCGTCGAGCCGCGTCGTGCCACCGGTGACGTGCGGTGCCTGCCCGAGTCCGGCGCCCGGCGGGTTGCACCACGTGCCCTTCCAGCCCTGACCGTTGCGTGAGACGTCGATGACGAAGTGCGGGTCGTCCCCGATCGCGTCGGCGAGCCGATCCGCGTACGCGCGTTCCTGGTCGACGCGGTAGAAGTTCGAGACGTTCGTGGCGAACCCCTGCACCCGGTCCACGCCGGCCTGCCGGAGCCACCCCGCCATCGTCGTGACGGGGACGCGGTTCTCGTTGCCGCCGTCCAGGTACACCGTCAGGCCGTGTCCGGTCAGCTCGCCGACGGCCTTCCGCAGCAGGTGCAGCCGGTCCTCGCCGAGTCGCTTGCACACGTGGATCTGCGCGATCGAGTCGGGTTCGACGAGCACCACGGCGTGCGACCCGGCCATCGCCCGCACGGCCGAGCGCACCCACGGCAGGTAGTCGCGCTCGGTCGTCCCGCCGGCGGAGTAGCTGCCGCAGTCGCGGTCGGGGATCGCGTACAGGACGAACACCGGTGTGCGGTCCTGCTGCTCGGCGTCCCGCACGACACGACGGACGACCTGGCGGGTGGCGTCCTGCGACGGGTCGGTCAGCCAGGTCGCGACGGGCTGGTCCGCGATGACGTCGAGCCGGGACGCGGTGGTGGTGTCACCGGCGGCCCGGGCGTCCGACTCCCGGCGCAGCGCCTGGTTGTCGGTCGCGGGCTGCTGGGCGAGGCCACCCGGGAAGGCCTGCGCCGCCGTGCGTCGGTCGGTCACGTCCCGACCGTCCGGGTGGTCGCCCGCGGGCAGAACGAGGAGGAGCGTCGTGACGAGGGCCGCGACCACGACGGCGGCACCCCCGATCCACGCCCACTGGCGCCGACCGGCACCCCGGCGACTGCGGTTCCCCTGCTCCGGCATGCGCCCATGCTGGCAGGTCCGGCCCGCTCCGGGGAACCGCGACCCGGCGTCCGCCCAGCCGGCCCGCCGGGATCTGCCAGCCGCGTGCACCGATACTGACCGGATGTTCCGGAAGACCCTGCTCCTCGCCGTCACCGTCGGCTACGCCTGGGTGATCTGGCGGATGACCCTCACCCCGCAGGTCTTCACGCACGCCCAGAGCGAGCTCGTCCTGCACGCCATCGCCTGGCTCCAGCAGCTGCCGCACGGCGCCTGGTTCGGCTACGACCGCGTCGAGTTCCTCGCGAACATCGCGATGTTCGTGCCGGTCGGGATGCTCGCGGCGCTGTGGTTGCCCCGCCGGTGGTGGTTCCTCGGCGCCGTCGTCGGCGTCGGCCTGTCCGTCGGCATCGAGGCAGCGCAGGCCGCCTGGCTGCCCTACCGCGTCGCGGACCCGCGGGACGTCCTGTCGAACGGCCTCGGTGGCCTGCTCGGCGCGACGCTCGTCGGACTCGTCCGGAGCCTGCTGCCGGCCCCGCGACGCCGCCGCCTGCGTGCCCGCACGGTCTGATCTCTGGTAGTCTCGTCCGGTTGCCGTCGAACGGCCGCGGACAAAGAGCGCTCGTGCATCAGGCACGGGCACCGCGCAACGGACAGAAAGGGGATCATCCATGGCACTTGACGCGAAGGTCAAGCAGGAGATCATCGAAGAGTACGCGACCCACCCGGGCGACACCGGATCCCCCGAGGTCCAGGTCGCTGTTCTGACGCGTCGCATCAACGACCTGAACGAGCACCTCAAGGAGCACAAGCACGACCACCACTCGCGTCGTGGTCTGCTGCTCATGGTCGGCCAGCGTCGCCGCCTCCTCGGGTACCTCTCCGACGTCGACATCAGCCGCTACCGTGCGCTCATCGAGCGCCTCGGCCTGCGTCGCTAGTCGTCTCGCAGACACTGCTCGACCGAAGGCCCCGGTCCTCCTCGTGAGGACCGGGGCCTTCTCCGTTCCCGCGCACGACGGCGGGGAATGGTTGCGCCCGTCCGCCGGTTCGGTACGATGTTCATGCAAACGCATCGAAAGTCGGGAATCGCCATGACCACCATCGCCGTCGTCTCCGCCGGGCTCTCCGAACCCAGCTCCACTCGCCTGCTCGCGGATCGCCTCGCCGGGTCGGCCGTCGCCGCGATCACGGCGGACCAGCCGGGAGGCTCGGTGGACGTCCGCCACGTCGAGTTGCGTCCGATCGCCCACGAGATCGTCGACGCGATGCTCACGGGGTTCGCGGCGCCCGGGCTCGCGGCCGCGCAGGCGACGGTCCTCGAGGCCGACGCCGTCGTGTTCGTCACACCGGTCTTCACCGCCGGGGTGAGCGGGCTCGCGAAGTCCTTCCTCGACGTGCTCGACAAGGACGCGATGACCGACGTGCCGGTGCTGCTCGCCGCCACGGGCGGCACGGCGCGCCACTCGCTCGCGATCGACCACGCGCTCCGTCCGGTCTTCGCGTACCTCCGCGCCGCGGTCGTGCCGACGGGTGTCTTCGCCGCGACCGACGACTGGGGGAGCCCGGAGGACGCGGCCGCCCTGGACGCACGCATCCGCCGGGCCGGGGTCGACCTGGCATGGGCGATCCGATCCTCCCGGCGGACCCCGCAGCGGACCGACGCCCTCCCCGAGACGGTGGACTTCGCGTCCCTGCTCGGCGGACTCGGTCACTGATCCCTTCTTACAGTCCTCATCGGATCCGCGGGGCGCGAGCGCAGCGCACGCTCCGGGGACACCCGGGGCCGTCCGCGAGCCTCGTCCTGACGACGAGGAGGACCCATGGACGGCAACCGCAGGAACGGGCGACGCACCACCAGCGCGATCGTGAGCTCGGCGGGACTGGTGGTCGCCGGACTCGCCGGCGCCGGGGTGTGGATCGGGCACGAGGTCACGACCGCGACCGGCACGAGCGCGACGGACTCCAGCACGACGGGCACGAGCACGTCCGGCTCGAGCACGACGGGCTCGGGCGGCACCAGCTCGGGCAGCACCAGCTCGGGCAGCACCAGCTCGGGCGGCACCAGCTCGGGCAGCACCAGCTCGGGCAGCACCAGCTCGGGCGGCACCAGCTCGGGCAGCTCGAGCGACAGCGGCACCTCGGACCAGGGCGTCTCGCAGGGGACCACCGGTGGTTCCGGCGCCACCGACGCGACGACGACGGGATCGTGACCGTGCGCGCCGCCGCCGAGTGGGACCTCTGGACCACCACCGCCCGGGTCGTCCTCGACCGCCGGGACCGTCGGCACCTCCCCGCAGCCGAGGCCTGCGTGCGCGAGGTGACCGCGGCGGTCGACGCCGCGTGCAGTCGGTTCCGCGCCGACTCCGAGCTCCTCGCCCGCGCCGACGCACTCGTCCGCGGCACCGAGGTCTCCCCGCTCCTCGCGTCGCTCGTGCACCAGGCCGTCGACGCCGCGCGCCTGACGGACGGCGACGTCGACCCGACGCTCGGCCGCCGCATGGTGCGCCTGGGCTACGACGCTGCGTTCGTCGACGGTGCCCTCGTGACCGCGGGGCCCGGCCCCGAGGCGTCGCCGGACCTGCTCGCCCGGGCGCTCGACGTCCGTCCGGCGTGGCAGCGGATCCTGCTCACCGGCACCTTCCTGCGCGTCCCCGAGGGCGTCACGCTCGACCTCGGCGCGACCGCGAAGGCCGCCGCGGCCGACATGGCCGCGGCGAGCATCACCGCCCGCCTGGGCATCGGTGCGCTGGTCTCGCTCGGCGGCGACGTCGCGACCGCCGGCCCGGACCCGTCCGGCGGCTGGCAGGTGCGCGTGCAGGACCTCGACGACGATCCCGCGGACCGCGTGCGGATCGCCTCCGGCTGGTCCGTCGCGACGTCGAGCACGCAGAAGCGACGCTGGGAGCAGGACGGCCACGCGCGGCACCACATCCTCGACCCCCGGTGGGGCCTGCCGGTCGACCCGGTCTGGCGCTCCGTGACGGTCGTGGCACCGTCGTGTGTCACGGCGAACACGATGACGACCGCCGCCGTGGTGCGGGGGCACGCCGCCGTCGACTGGCTGCGGCAGAGCGGGCGGGCGGCGCGGCTGGTCGCAGCGGACGGCTCGGTCGTGCGCCTCGGCGGCTGGCCGGCAGAGGACGCGGTCGCCGCCTGACCGGGCCGGGGGCGTCCCGCCGTCACCCGGACGCGCACCCGCTCAGTACCAGTGCGGGTTCTCGCTCATCTCGTGGTTCCACGCGGCACAGGGCGAGCCGTACGCGTCGTGGATGTACGCCAGGCCCCAGTTGATCTGCGTCGCCGCGTTCGTCCGCCAGTCCGCTCCTGCCACGCCCATCTTGCTCGCCGGCAGGGACTGCGGGATCCCGTACGCCCCGCTCGACACGTTCAGGGCGTTCGCACGCCAGCCGGACTCCTGCGTCCAGAGCGACACGAGGCACGAGAACTGGTCGGAGCCCCAGCCGTACGCACCGATGGCGCCGCGGGCGTAGGCCTGTGCGCCGGCCGGGTCGACCACGACGCCGTCGGTGCTCGGGTACGCGTTGCCGGAGGACGCCGCACTCGAGCTCCCCGGCGTGGCCTGGGCCTTCGCCGCTGCCGCTGCCTGCGCCGCAGCCTGCGCCGCGCGTGCCTGCGCCGCCGCCTGCGCGGCCACCGCCTGCCCGACGGCGTACTGCTGCTCGGTCGCCGCGGTCGTGTCCTTCAACGAGGCGAGCTGCGCGTACAGCTCGTCGCTGTGCTGCTGGGTGCTCGCGACCGCCTGCGCCGCGGTCTTCGCCGCCGCCGTCGCCGCGTCGGACTTCCGCTCGGCAGCCGACGCGAGGGACGCCCGCTCGTCCTCGGCGCGGGTCGCCTGCTCGTGCAGCGACGACGCGGTGTGGGCGGCGACCGAGGCGTCGTCCAGGACGTCCGTCCACGTGCCCGTCAGCTGGTCGAGCGCGCCGAGTTGGTAGAGCAGGTCGTCCGGGTCCTCGGCGGTCGCGATCCGGGTGGCCATCGCGTTCTCGCTGCCGTCCCGGTACAGGCTCGCGGCGAGCTGACCGGCCCGGGCCTGAGCACGGTCGGCCGTCCGCTGGGCGTCGTCGGCCTGGGCCTGGAGGCTCGTGGCGGCCTGCGTGGCGGCGCTGAGGTCCGCCTCGGCGGCGTCCGCGGCGGCCGACGCGTCGAGCGCGGTCTGCGACTTGGCGGCGGCGTCGGCCTGGGCGGCGTGCAGGGCGTCCTGCACGGTGCCGATCTCGGCCTGCTTGGCCTGCTCGTTGCCCTTCGCGGCCTGCACGTCCGCCCACGTGGGGTAGTCGGTGGCGCTCGCGGGCGCGGCGGTCAGAGCGGGCACGACGAGCGCGCCGACGACCACGGCGGCCGCGACGAGCACGCTCCGGGACGGAGAGAGACGCATGTCGGCAGGCTAGCGGGGACACGCCCGCGTCCCCGGCGCCTCGCCGCCGTGGTGCCTGAGGGCTGGTAAAGTCCTCACCGTGCGGGGACCGTTCCCCGGACGTCACACTCGCTGTGACACCAAAACACTGCGCAGACCCGGCACGGAGCTGGTCATCGGTGGTGGCTCGCGGGCCGTTCGGAGTCCCGAGTGCTTCTACTGCTGGCCAGACATGCGCCCCGACCCCTCGGCGTGCACGCACCACAGGTGCCGTCGCCCCGGTCTGCCGAACACGTCAAGGAGGCACCCTTTTGGAGGGTCCCGAGATCAAGTTCGCCGAAGCCGTCATCGACAACGGCAAGTTCGGCAAGCGCGTCGTCCGGTTCGAGACCGGCCGCCTCGCACAGCAGGCGCAGGGCGCGGTCGCCGCGTACCTCGACGAGGAGACCATGCTCCTCTCGGCCACCAGCGCCGGCAAGCACCCGCGGGAGGGCTTCGACTTCTTCCCGCTGACCGTCGACGTCGAGGAGCGCTCGTACGCCGCCGGCAAGATCCCCGGTTCGTTCTTCCGTCGTGAAGGCCGTCCCAGCACCGAGGCGATCCTCGTCTGCCGCCTCATCGACCGGCCGCTGCGCCCGTCGTTCGTCGACGGCCTCCGCAACGAGGTCCAGATCGTCATCACCGTCCTGAGCATCGCGCCGGACGAGTTCTACGACGCACTGGCGATCAACGCCGCGTCCGCCTCGACGCAGATCTCCGGTCTGCCGTTCTCCGGCCCGATCGCCGGTGTGCGCCTCGCCCTCATCGGCGACCAGTGGGTCGCGTTCCCGAAGGCGTCGCAGCTCGCCGAGGCCGTCTTCGACCTCACGGTCGCCGGCCGCGTCGTCACCGACGACCAGGGCAACGAGGACGTCGCGATCATGATGGTCGAGGCCGAGGCCACCGAGCACAGCTGGGACCTCATCCAGGGCGGCGCGACCAAGCCGGACGAGGCCGTCGTCGCGCAGGGCCTCGAGGCGGCCAAGCCGTTCCTCAAGGTCCTCGTCGAGGCGCAGGCGAAGATGGCCGCCCAGTCGGCCAAGGAGATCCAGGACTACCCGGTCTTCCCGCCCTACGCCCCCGAGGTCTACGACGCGGTCGAGGCCCTCGCGCTCGACGAGCTGGGGGACGTCTACCAGATCGCCGGCAAGCTCGAGCGCCAGGACAAGGACGACGCCCTCAAGGCGAAGGTCAAGGAGGCCATCGCGGCCAAGGTCGAGGCCGGGGAACTCCCCGAGTCCGCCAACGGCCAGGTCAGCGGCGCCTACAAGTCGGTCACGAAGAAGGTCGTCCGCGGCCGCATCCTGACCGAGCAGGTCCGCATGGACGGTCGCGGCCTCGCCGACATCCGTCCGCTCGACGCCGAGGTCGCCGTGATCCCGCGCGTCCACGGTTCCGCGATCTTCCAGCGCGGCGAGACGCAGATCCTCGGCGTCACCACGCTGAACATGCTCAAGATGGAGCAGCAGATCGACTCGCTGTCGCCCGTCACGAAGAAGCGCTACCTGCACCACTACAACTTCCCGCCCTACTCGACCGGTGAGACCGGCCGCGTGGGCTCGCCCAAGCGTCGCGAGATCGGGCACGGCTTCCTCGCCGAGCGCGCCCTCGTGCCGGTGCTGCCGTCGCGCGAGGAGTTCCCCTACGCCATCCGTCAGGTGTCCGAGGCCCTCGGCTCCAACGGTTCGACGTCGATGGGCTCCGTCTGCGCCTCGACCCTGTCGCTCCTCAACGCCGGTGTGCCCCTCAAGGCGCCGGTCGCGGGCATCGCGATGGGCCTCGTCTCCGACACCGTCGACGGCCAGACCCGCTACGCGGCGCTGACCGACATCCTCGGTGCCGAGGACGCCCTCGGCGACATGGACTTCAAGGTCGCCGGCACGTCCGACTTCGTCACGGCGATCCAGCTCGACACGAAGCTCGACGGCATCCCTTCGTCGGTCCTCGACGCCGCGCTCAAGCAGGCCAAGGAAGCGCGCTCCGCCATCCTCGGCGTGTTGACCGAGGCGATCGACGCCCCCGACGAGATGGCCGACACCGCCCCGCGCGTCATCTCGGTGCAGATCCCCGTCGACAAGATCGGCGAGCTGATCGGCCCGAAGGGCAAGACGATCAACGGCATCCAGGACGAGACCGGTGCCGACATCTCGATCGAGGACGACGGCACCGTCTACATCGGCGCCGTCGACGGTCCCTCGGCCGAGGCCGCCCGTGCGCAGGTCAACGCGATCGCGAACCCGACGAACCCGGAGATCGGCGACCAGTTCCTCGGCACGGTCGTCAAGATCGCGACCTTCGGTGCCTTCGTGTCGCTGCTCCCGGGCCGCGACGGGCTGCTGCACGTCTCCGAGGTCCGCAAGCTCGCCGGTGGCAAGCGCGTGGAGAACGTCGAGGACGTCCTGGGCGTCGGCCAGAAGATCCTGGTCGAGGTCACCAAGGTGGACGACCGCGGCAAGCTGTCGCTCGCGCCGGTCGTCGCCGACGAGGTGGACACCGAGGGCCGCGAGGGCCACGAGAAGCACACCGAGGACAACGCCGAGGGTTGATCCCCGGCTGACCCACGACGGCCGTCACTCCCGCGGGAGTGACGGCCGTCGTCGTCTTCGTGGCGCGGGGCGTCAGGACGCCGGGGTCTCCTGCGTGCCGGTGAGCTGCGCGCGCCCGAGCAGGTGCTCGCGGAGCAGGAAGCCGACCACGGCGGGGGTGGCGTCGGCGGGTGCCTCGAGCACGGGTACGTCGAGCGCGCTCAGCGTGAACACGTACCGGTGCGGGCCGTGGCCGGCGGGCGGTGCGGCACCCAGGAAGGTGTCGGTCCCGTACTCGTTGCGGCGGCGGAGCGCCTCGGCGGGGAGCAGCGCGTCGTCGGTCCCGGCACCCTGGGGCAGCGAGGTCGTCGACGCCGGCAGGTCGGTCAGGCTCCAGTGCCAGAAGCCCGAGCCGGTCGGGGCGTCGGGGTCGTACACGGTGAGGACGTAGCTCTGCGTGCCCTCGGGCGCCCCGGACCACTCGAGCGCGGGGGAGCGGTCCTCGCCACCGGCGTCGGCGCCGCGCGCCCAGTCGGGCAGCGCGTCGCCGTCGGAGAAGTCGGGGCTCGTCAGGGTGAACGTGGGGACCTCGGGGAGGTTCCAGTTGGGGTCGTTGGCCATGCCGCCAGCAAACACCCTGCTCCTGTCGCACAGGTGGGACGGGTCGGCCCGGAGGATCGTGGCGGGCCCCGCCACGCGCCTCCCGTCCGCCGGTCGGGTCGGAGGCGAGGCGTCAGGCCGCGATGACGCGGTCGACCACGCGGCCGAGCGCCGCGGTCGCGGCGATCGCGTCGCCGGCGTACGCGCCGGCCATCGCGCCGTCGCGCGCGAGCATGAGCTCGTCGGCCCCGTCGCCGGGCAGCGGGTGCCCGGCGCGCTGCAGGAGCGAGGCGAGCTGGTCCGTGTACCAGTCGCGGTGGGTGGCGACGACCTCGCGCACGGGGTCGCGCGGGTCGTGGTACTCGGCGGCGGCGTTGAGGAACGCGCAGCCGCGGAACTCGGCACGACCGACCTCGTCCGAGACGGCGGCGACCCAGGCGCGCACCGCGGCCTCGGGGCTGGCGGCGTCGGAGACGAGCTGCTCGAAGCCGGCGCGGACGCGCTCGTGCTGGGTGCGCACGTAGGCGAGGATCAGGTTGTCCTTCGAGCCGTAGTGCTTGTAGAAGGTGGCCTTCGTCACGCTCGCCTCCGAGATGAGCCGGTCGACGCCGACCCCGCGGATGCCCTCTTCGTAGAACAGGCGTGTCGCGGTCTCGAGGATCCGGACCTTCGCGCCGCCGGAACGGGGAGCCGGGGGGACGCTCGACCCGTCCGGCGACGCGAGGTTCGTGCTCGGGCCGAGGAGACGCTGGACGGCCGGTTGGGGGGAATCGACCGTCACAGCGTTGCTCCTCGGACTCATCGGCTCCGCGGGGGAGTGGGGGGACTCCGCCGCGCGAGGACTGATGTCCCGAGCCATCGGGTCGGAATCTAGGGGGGCTTCCGACCCGATGCAAGAACTGTACCACGTGGAGGACAGACAGACGAGTCTTTCTATCCTCATCCGATGTACCCCAGTTCGAGGCACGTGCTGTGGGCCTGGGGAAACTGGGCGGTCGGCGCCCGCGGGTCAGTAGGCTCGTCTGCGATGAACCAGCCAGTACCGTTGCCGCTCGAGGCCCCGGACACGTCCTTCCTGACGTCCGGTGGTGCCTTCGTCCGTCGGACCGTGCTGCCCTCCGGAGTCCGGGTCCTCACCGAGTCGGTCCCCGGAGCCAGTTCCACGAGCCTCGGCTTCTGGGTCGGCGTCGGGTCCCGCGACGAACGCGAGGGCCAGTTCGGCTCCACGCACTTCCTCGAACACCTGCTCTTCAAGGGCACCGAGCGCCGCAGTGCGCTCGACATCGCGATCTCCTTCGACTCGGTCGGCGGCGAGCACAACGCCGCGACCGCGAAGGAGTACACCTGCTACTACGCCCGCGTCCGGGACACCGACGTCCCGATGGCGGTCGAGGTGATCGGGGACATGGTCACCGGTTCGGTGCTCGAGGCCGAGGCGTTCGACGTCGAACGCGGCGTGATCCTCGAGGAGCTCGCGATGGCCGCGGACGACCCGGCCGACGTCGCGGGCGAGGCGTTCTTCGCCGCGGCCTTCGACGGGCACCCGCTCGGTCGGCCGATCGGCGGGACGCCCGAGAGCATCCGCGCGGTCGGGCGCGCCGAGGTCCTGGACCACTACCGCGAGCACTACGCACCGAACGGCATCGTGGTGACCGCCGCCGGTGCCGTGGACCACGACCGCTTCCGCGAACTGGTCGAGCACGTCTTCCGGGACGCCCCGCACGCGTCGCCGCTGGCCCGGCGGACGCCGCAGCCCGTGGCGGACCCGGCCGTGCCGAAGCTCGCCGTCGCGCACCGTCCGACCGAGCAGGTCAGCATGCTCCGCGGATCGCAGGGTCTCGACCTCCGTGACGAGCGCCGTCCGGTGCTCAGCGTCCTGAACGCCGTCCTCGGCGGCGGGATGAGCTCGCGGCTGTTCCAAGAGGTCCGTGAGCGCCGGGGCCTCGCCTACGCGGTGTCGTCGTTCGCGCCGGCGTACCTGGACAACGGGGCCTTCGGGGTCTACGCGGGCTGCGCCCCCGACAACGTCGCCGGGGTCGTCGAGATCATCGACGCCGAGTTCCGGCGCATGGTCGACGACGGCATCACCGACGACGAGCTCCGTCGCGCGAAGGGCCAGATCGAGGGCGCGCTGACGCTCTCGCTCGAGGACAGCGACGCACGGATGACCCGGCTGGGCCGGTCCGAGCTCGGCACCGGCGAGTTCACCGACCTCGGCACCGCCCTGCAGCGGGTCGACCGGGTGACCCCGGCGGACGTCCTCGACCTCGCCCGCGACCTGCTCACCCGCCCGACCATCACCTCGGTCGTGGGGGCCGTCCAGCGCGACGAGCTCGCGGCCGCCATCGGCGCCGAGGGGTGACCGACGTGTCGCACTACCTGTACCTCGTCCGGCACGGTGAGCACCAGGACGCCGAGCACGGCCTGCGGGACGGCAAGCTCTCGGAGCGCGGGAAGCGCCAGGCGATGCTCGTCGCCGACCGGCTCGGCGGGGTCCCGTTCGACGGCGTGTACCACTCGCCGCTCGACGCCCCGAGCGAGACCGCGGCGTTCCTCGCGCAGCGCCTGCCGTCGATCCAGCCGGAGCCCTCGACCCTGCTCTTCGACTGCATCCCCTCCGGTCCGACCCCGGACATGCCGCACGCCTACCACGGCTGGTACGGCGGCGTCACGGAAGAGGAGATCGTCGCGGGCCAGGCGCAGATGGGCGATGCCGTCGCGGAGTGGTTCACGCCGGCGCGCGAGGACCGCCACGACCTGCTCATCACGCACAACGCCGTCATCGGGTGGTTCGTGCGCGAGGCGTTCCAGGCGCCGGAGTGGCGGTGGATGGGGACGAACGTCGCGCACACGGCGTTGACGATCATCCGGATCCGCTCCGCCAAGCCGGCCGAGGTCGTCACCCTGAACGACCTCGCGCACCTGCCGGTCGAGCTCCGCACGGGGCTGCCGGTCGACCAGCCGGTCTAGGGACGTCGACCGTTCCGGGCGGGCTTCAGCCGACCGGTCGCCGGTACCAGGCCGTCGCGTTCGGGTTCTCGTTGAACGGCGCGACCCGCTCGTAACCCCGGGCGCGGTACATCGCGCCGGCCGCGACGAGCGAGTCGTTCGTGTCGAGGACGACGCTCGTCGCCCCGAACCCGCGGGCAGCGTCCTCGAGCGTGTCCATCACCGCGGTCGCCACACCCTTCCCGCGACCGGCCGGCGTGACGTACACGTGCTTGACCTCGAAGCGGACGTCGTCCCCGTCGTCGGCGATCCGGCGGAGCCCACCGCACCCGACGGGCCGGTCGCCGTCGTACGCCACGACGAAGGTGCCGTTCGGCGGCACGAACTCCGCCGCCGGGGTGCGCTTGCGCGAGTACGACCCCTGCGCGCTCGGGAACGTGGCCTCGCGCTCGTCGAGGTACGCGTCGAGCAGGGCGTCGACCTCGGGCGCGTCGGCGGGCACGGACCTGACCTGGAGCGGCATGGTCCGATCCTAGGATGGGAGCCATGGTCACTCCCGTCGCCGTCGTCGGCGCCACCGGTCGTCTCGGGGGCCTCGTGGCCTCCGTGGTCGAGTCCCTCGACGGCTTCGAGCTCGTCGCCTCCCTGTCGTCGCGGGACGGCGCACACGAGGCACCGCCGTCGGTGTTCGGCGGCGCCGCACTCGTCGTCGACGTGACCGTCCCGGCGCTCAGCCCGGCGATCGTCGACAACGCCCTCGCGAGCGGCGCGAACGTGCTCGTGGGCACCTCCGGCTGGTCGTCCGACCGGCTCGCGACGCTCCGCGCCGGGCTCGAGGCACGACCAGACCAGGGGGTCCTCGTCGTGCCGAACTTCTCGATCGGCTCGGTACTCGCGACGCACCTCGCCACGATCGCGGCGCCGTGGTTCCCCGCGGTCGAGATCGTCGAGACGCACCACGCCGGCAAGGTCGACTCGCCGTCGGGGACCGCCGTGCGGACCGCGGAGCTCATCGCGGACGCCCGGCGCGAGGTCGGCCCCGTCGACGCCCCGCACGTCGACCAGCGCGCCCGCGGGCAGCAGGTCGCGAGCGTCCCGATCCACTCGCTCCGGCTCCCCGGGGTCAAGGCCGTCCAGGACGTGCACCTGAGCGGCCCCGGCGAGACCGTCACGATCCGCCACGACACGAACGACGACGTCGCGTACGTCGCCGGCATCCGCGCAGCGCTCGCCCACGTGGTCGACACCCGTGGCCTGACGGTCGGGCTCGGCAGCGTCCTCGGCATCGGCTGAGCGGCACGCCGTGCTCCGCTCGTTCCGCTCGCCGTTCTGGCCCGCCGCCCTGATGGCCGCCCTGCTCCTGCTCTACATCGTCGTCGTGGGGCAGCGCGCCGTCGCGTTCATGGCGACGGGGCAGCCGATCGGCATCGGGATCGGCGTCGCGCTCGTCGTGGTCGCCCTGATCGGCGCGCTCCTGCTCGTGCTCGAGTTCCGCTTCGGGATCCGCATCACCCGGCTCGGCCGTCGCCTCGAGCGCGAGGGCGGCACCCCGCAGGACGTCGTGCCGCTCATGCCGAGCGGCCGCCCCGACCGTGCGGCGGCCGACGAGGTCTTCCCGCGCTACAAGGACGCGGTCGAGGCCGACCCCGACGACTGGCGGGCCTGGTTCCGGCTCGGTATCGTCTACGACGCCGCGGGTGACCGCAAGCGCGCGCGGGCCGCGATGCGGACGGCGCTCGCCACCGCGCCCACCGACCGACGGGTGGACTGACGGCTTGACGGACGGGAGGCTCGTGGCGGGCCCGCCACGAGCCTCCCGTCCGGTCGACCGTCGCGACCGCCGCGACGTCCGTGCGGATCAGAAGGCGGCGTCGACCGCGCTCTCGGCGTACCGGTGGCGGAACGTGTAGCCGGACTCCTCGAGCTTCCGCGGCACCATCTGCTGGTTCGACAGGAGCATCTCGTCGGCCGCCTGGCGCAGCACCAGCCGCAGCGCGAAGGCCGGCACGCCGAGCAGGTACGGACGGTGCAGGTCCTGCGCGACGCGCTTCGTGATCCGGTCCGCGACCGACGGCTCCGGACCCGCGAGGTTCACCGGGCCGGACACCTGCGCGGCGTCCGGGCTCGTGGCGAGGTGGACGATCGCGCCGACCTCGTCCTCGAGCGCGATCCACGGCCAGAACTGACCGCCCGTGCCGAGCTTGCTGCCGAGGCCGGCCTTCGTCAGCGGGACGAGGGGCGCGAGCGCACCGCCGCCCTGGCCGACGACGATGCCGGTGCGGAGCAGCACGACCCGGACGCCCTCGGGGGCGGCGGTCGCGGCGGCCTCCCACTTCGTGCAGACGTCGGCGAGGAACCCGCTGCCGGCCGCGGCGTCGTCGTCGAGCACGTCCGTCGGGCGGTCCCCGTAGACGCCGGAGGCCGACCCGGACAGGAAGAGCGCCGGGGGGTTCGCAGCCCGGCGCATGGCCTCGACCAGGGTGTCCGTCGCCTGCACGCGGGAGTCGAGGATCTCGCGCTTGTAGGACTCGGTCCACGGGAGCTTGCCGATGTTCGCACCGGCGAGGTTGATCACGACGTCCGCGCCGTCGACGACCGCCGGGTCGAGCGGACGGGTGCCGGGCGACCAGCGGAACGCGCTCGCGGTGCGGGGCTCGCTGCGGGTGAGCGTGGTGACGTGGTGCCCGGCCTCGCGCAGGGCGTGGACGAGGGGGGTCCCGATGAAGCCGGACGCACCGGCGACGAGGATCGAGAGCGGCTGGGTCGACATGGGGGCCACGGTACTCAGTGCGCTTCGGGCTTCGCCGCGTGGGGTCGTAGAGTCTCCGTGTGAGCGAGACCGTGCAGCCCGACCCCACCGTCCCGACCCCTTACGAGGATCTGCTGCGCCGGGTGCTCGAGGAAGGCACGCCGAAGGGCGACCGCACCGGCACCGGCACGCGGAGCATCTTCGGGGCGCAGCTGCGCTACGACCTGTCGCAGGGCTTCCCGCTCGTCACGACGAAGCGCGTGCACTTCAAGTCCGTCGCGTACGAGCTGCTCTGGTTCCTGCGCGGCGACGGCAACGCACGGTGGCTGCAGGAGCACGGCGTCCGCATCTGGAACGAGTGGGCCGACGAGGACGGCGACCTCGGCCCGGTGTACGGCGTGCAGTGGCGCTCGTGGCCGACGCCGTCGGGGGAGCATGTCGACCAGATCGCCCAGGTCATCGAGCAGATCCGCACGAACCCGGACTCCCGCCGGCTGATCGTGTCGGCCTGGAACGTCGCGGACGTGCCGGACATGGCGCTCGCGCCGTGCCACGCGTTCTTCCAGTTCTTCGTCAACGACGGCAAACTGTCGTGCCAGCTCTACCAGCGCAGCGCGGACATGTTCCTCGGCGTCCCCTTCAACATCGCGTCCTACGCGCTGCTCACGCACATGATCGCGGCGCAGACCGGGCTCGAGGTCGGCGACTTCGTGTGGACCGGCGGTGACTGCCACGTCTACGACAACCACGTCGACCAGGTGCGTGAGCAGCTGTCCCGCACGGCCTACCCCTACCCGACGCTCGAGCTCGCCCCGCGTGACTCGATCGACGACTACGAGTACGAGGACTTCACGGTCGTCGGGTACGAGCACCACCCGGCGATCAAGGCCGCGGTCGCCGTCTGATGGCGTGGACCGAGCCCGTCCGCGGCGTCGGCATGGTGTGGGCGCGGACCGCCTCAGGGGTGATCGGCGCCGACGGTGGCATCCCGTGGCACGTGCCGGAGGACCTCGCGCACTTCCGGCAGGTCACCGGCGACGGTGTCGTGGTGATGGGCCGACGGACGTGGGAGTCGCTGCCGCCGCGCTTCCGGCCGCTGCCGGGACGCCGGAACGTCGTGTTGACGCGCGAGCCGACGTGGACGGCCGAGGGTGCCGAGGTGGCGCACGACCTGGGGGCCGCCCTCGACACCGACGAGCCCGTGTGGGTGATGGGCGGGGGTGCCGTGTACGCCGAGGCGCTGCCGTTCGCCGACCGGGTGTCGGAGACGATCGTCGACCTGGACGTCCCGGGTGACACCCGGGCGCCGGAGCTCGGCGACGGGTGGACCCTCGTCGAGGACGGACCGTGGCAGGAGTCCCGCGTGGACGCCACCCGCTACCGCTTCCGGGAGTGGCGCCGCGCCGAGCGGGCCTGACGGCCGCCGCGCTCGGACCCGCCGGGCTGCGCCGAGCGACCCTCGCGTCGCACCCCGCTGCCGGCACCGCAACCCGCTGTGCCCGGGTGCCACGTCCGTACCGGGGTGCGACGTGCGCGAGACCGGGCGACGTCCGTCCGCCGCGCACCGTCCGGGCGGACTGCCGGCCGGACGCACCGGGCCGGTACGCTGGTCCGCGTGTCCCCGCGTGAGAATCCCTTCGGTCAGGTCCTCGTCGCCCTCGTGACGCCGTTCACGGCCGACGGCGAGGTCGACTGGCCCGGCGTCGAGCAGCACATCGACGACTGCATCACCGCCGGCGCCGACGGCGTCGTCGTCACCGGGACGACCGGCGAGACGTCGACGCTGACCGACCCGGAGAAGCTCCGCCTGGTCGAGGTCGGCAAGTCCGTCGCCGCCGGCCGCGCGAAGATCATCACCGGTGGTGGCTCGAACGAGACCGCGCACGCCATCCACCTGTACAAGCAGAGCGAGAAGGCCGGCGCCGACGGTGTGATGATCGTCACGCCGTACTACAACAAGCCGACGCAGGCCGGTGTCCTCACGCACTTCCGGATGATCGCCGACGCGACCGACCTGCCGGTCATCCTGTACGACATCCCCGGCCGCACGGGCATCCCGATCACGTACGAGACCATCGTGCGGGCGTCGCACCACCCGAACATCCTCGCGGTGAAGGACGCCAAGGGCGACTTCGCCGAGGTGTCCCGCGTGCTCAACAACACCGACCTCATGTACTTCTCGGGCGACGACACGAACGTCCTGCCGCACCTGTCGATCGGCGCGACCGGGCTGATCGGCGTCACCGCGAACATCACGAGCACGCCGTACCGCACCATCGTCGACGCGGTGAACCGCGGCGACCTGGCGACCGCGACCGCCGAGCACAAGCGCGTCGAACCCCTGGTCCGTGCGATCATGACCCACGTCCCCGGGACCGTCGCGGCGAAGTACGTGCTGCACGGACTCGGCCGCATCGGCAGCCCGCGCGTCCGGCTGCCGCTCGTCGGCCCCGAGGACACCGAGGCCTACGCCATCGAGACCTCCCTCGAAGCAGTCCGGGACATCCCCGGCGCCGACTTCTCGAACTTCCGCCCGGACCGCAACGCAGCGGCGGGCGGCGCACTGCCGAAGGTGCCAGGCACCACACGTTAGGAAGACCGCGGCGCAGCACCAGCGCGTCGCACGACAGTCAGGACCGAATGCCCACCCAGATCTCCACACCGCAGCCGCTCGAACCCGGCACCCTCCGCGTGATCCCCGTCGGGGGTCTCGGCGAGATCGGTCGCAACATGACCGTGTACGAGTTCGACGGCAAGCTGCTCGTCGTCGACGCCGGCGTGCTCTTCCCCGAGGAGCACCAGCCCGGCGTCGACCTCATCCTGCCGGACTTCGGGCCGATCCGGGACCGCCTCGACGACGTCCTCGGTGTCGTGCTCACGCACGGGCACGAGGACCACATCGGCGCCGTGCCCTACCTGCTCAAGCTCAAGGGCGACATCCCCCTGATCGGCTCCACGCTGACCCTCGCGCTCGTCGAGGCGAAGCTCAAGGAACACCGGATCAAGCCGTACACGCTCGTCGTGGCCGAGGACCAGACCGAGCAGCTCGGCCCGTTCCACCTCGAGTTCGTCGCCGTGAACCACTCCATCCCGGACGCGCTCGCCGTCGCGATCACGACCGGCGCCGGCCGTGTGCTCCACACCGGCGACTTCAAGATGGACCAGCTGCCGCTCGACGACCGGATCACCGACCTCCGCGCGTTCGCCCGCCTCGGCGAAGCGGGCGTCGACCTGTTCCTGCCGGACTCCACGAACGCCGACGTCCCGGGCTTCACCGCGCCCGAGCGCGACATCGGACCCGTGCTCGAGAACGTCATCACGCGCGCCCGCAAGAAGGTCGTCGTCGCGAGCTTCTCGTCGCACGTGCACCGCGTGCAGCAGGTCCTCGACGCCGCCGCGGCCGCGAACCGCAAGGTCGCGTTCATGGGCCGCTCGATGATCCGCAACATGACGATCGCCGCCGAGCTCGGGTACCTGCGTGTGCCGGAGGACGTGCTGATCGACACGAAGAAGGCGAAGAACGTCCCGGACGACCAGATCGTCTACATGTCGACCGGGTCCCAGGGCGAGCCGATGGCCGTCCTCGCGCGCATGGCGAACCTCGAGCACCAGATCGAGATCGGCGAGGGCGACACGGTGATCCTGGCGTCGAGCCTGATCCCCGGCAACGAGAACGCCGTCTACCGCGTGATCGACGGCCTGACGAAGCTCGGCGCGAAGGTCGTCCACAAGGGCAACGCGAAGGTGCACGTCTCCGGGCACGCCTCGGCCGGCGAGCTCCTGTACTGCTACAACATCCTGCGCCCGAAGAACGTGCTCCCCGTGCACGGCGAGCACCGGCACCTGTACGCGAACGCCGACCTGGCGATCCAGACGGGTGTCCCGCCGCGGAACGTCATCCTCGGCCAGGACGGCATCGTCGTCGACCTCAAGGACGGAAGCGTCACGGTCGCCGGCCAGCTGGACATCGGCTACGTCTACGTCGACGGCTCCACCGTCGGCGAGATCACCGACGCCGACCTCAAGGACCGCCGGGTCCTCGCGGAGGAGGGCTTCATCTCCGTCTTCTGCGCGGTCGACTTCACGACCGGTCAGTGCGTCGTCGGCCCCGAGATCCAGTCGCGCGGCTTCGCCGAGGACGACTCGGTCTTCGACAGCGTCCGCCCGCAGATCACCAAGGCACTCGCCGAGGCGGCCGCCAACGGCACGCGCGACTCGCACGCCTTCAGCCAGGTGGTGCGGCGCACGGTGGGCCGCTGGGTCAACACCAAGCACCGCCGCCGTCCGATGATCGTCCCGGTGGTCATCGAGGCGTAGGCAGCGCGCAGCGCTGCTGCGAGAACCGGCCTGGAGGCACGGTGCGGGTCCGTCACGGACCCTGCCCCGTGCCTCCAGGCCGTTCCGCACCCCGTGGCGGGCAGTCGGGGACGGGCCGGCGGGGTCGGAGCGGTCCCGGCCCGGCGGCCAACCTGTTTCATCCCACAGGATGACGCGCATCTGGAATACCAGTCGCTACCGTCCGGAGCGTGACCGTCCTGCGTCGCTGGGTGTGGCCCGGCCTGAAGTTCCTCGTGTTCGCCGTCATCGCGGTGTCCCTCGTCCGTCTCGCGTTCTTCGCCGCGCAGCCCGAGGGGCAGGAGACCACGCCGACGGCGCAGCTCGAAGACCCGACCGTCACCGTCACCACCGGGGACGTCGTCAACGACGTCGAGGCGAAGGGGACCATCGAGTCGGTCGCCGCGACCCCGGTCCGCGCCACCGCCGAGGGCACGATCAACAAGGTGTTCGTCGGGAACGGCACCGCGGTCGAGCAGGGCGCCCCGATTGTCGACGTCCGTGTCGAGACCCCGTCGACCGGCACGACGGAGGACGGGCAGCCGCTGCCCGCGAAGGTGACCTTCGCCACCGTCGTCGCGCCCGCAGCCGGGGTGGTCTCGGGGCTGGACCTCGTCGCGAAGCAGCCCGTCGCGATCGGCGACGTGGTGGCCCGCGTCGCGCCGGAGGCCTACCGGGCGACCGCGACGCTCGGTGCCGCGCAGCTGTACCGGCTGACCTCGCGGCCGTCCGAGGCCACCGTCACCATCACCGACGGCCCGGCCCCGTTCACGTGCACGAACCTGTCGCTCACGAGCGCCGGGGCCGACGGCTCCGGGGCCGGCTCGTCCGCGGCCGGCTCGTCCGGCACGGGCTCCGACGGCTCGGACGGCACCGGCGCGGACGGTGCCGGAGGTGGCACCGGCGGCACCCAGCTCCGGTGCGACGTCCCCGGCGGCGTGACCGTGTTCCCCGGGCTCGAGGTCACCCTCGCCGTGTCCGCCGGGTCGGCGCAGGGGGTCCTGACGCTCCCGACCACCGCGGTCGAGGGCACCGCCCAGAAGGGCGTCGTGACCGTGGTCGACAGCGACGGCGGGCGCTCCGAGAAGACCGTCGAGCTCGGCCTGAACGACGGCGAGACCGTCGAGGTCAAGGCCGGGCTCGCCGAGGGCGACACGGTCCTGCAGTTCGTCCCCGGCAAGCAGGAGCAGTCCGACGAGGGCACGGACGAGGGCGGGGTGTTCGTCGGATGAGCCTGGTGCACGTCCGGGACCTCCGGAAGTCCGTGCCGCTGCCGGACGGGTCGACGCTCGAGATCCTGCGCGGGGTCGACCTCGACGTCGAGGCGGACAGCCGGGTCGCCATCGTCGGACGGTCCGGATCGGGCAAGTCGACGCTCCTCAACGTCCTCGGGCTGCTCGACACCCCGACCGACGGGCTGCACGAGTTCGACGGACGCGACGTCGGCCGCGCCGGGTCCGTCCGCCGCGACCGGATCCGCGGCGCCGACGTCGGCTTCGTCTTCCAGCAGTTCAACCTGCTGCAGGGCCGCACCGCGGTCGAGAACGTCGAGGTGCCCCTGCTCTACGCGAGCGGCCGCGCGTTCTGGTCGCGCCGCCGACTCGCGCTCGAGATGCTCGACCGGGTGGGGCTCGCCGACAAGGCGGACACGCAGCCGCACCGGCTCTCGGGCGGTGAGCAACAGCGCGTGGCGATCGCCCGCGCGCTCGTCCGCGCCCCGCGCCTGATCCTGGCCGACGAGCCGACCGGGGCGCTCGACGTCGACACCGGGCGGGTCGTGATGGAGCTGCTCGAGACCGTCGCGGCCGAGACGCGTGCGGCCCTGGTGACGATCACGCACGACCCCGCGGTCGCCGCCCGGGCCGACGTGGTGCACCGGATCGACCACGGGCTCGTGGCCGAGGGCGGTGCTGTGGTGGGGGCTGCTCCGTCCGGTGCCGTGGGGGTCGTCGCGTGAACCGGGTGGTCACCACGGTCGTCGGCACGTTCGTCGAGTCGTGGCAGGAGCTCCGCGTGCACCGCGGCCGCGTCGTCCTCAGCCTGGTCGGCGTGACGATCGCCGTGGCGTCCCTCGCGGTCGTCGTCGGCTTCGGGTCGCTCGCCGAACGGGTCACCGCCGCGTTCAACGAGCAGTACGGCGGCCGACCCGCGACGTACTCGTTCAGCGGTTCCACCACCGGCTCCGGATCCGCGGACCCCGCGGGCACGGCGGCCGTCGCGGACGCCGCGGCGCTCGACCGCGAGCTGCGCGCCGGAGCCGAGCGCTACGACGTCCGGTACACGTCCGAGGCCACGTTCGTGCAGCGCGACGTGCAGTTCCCGGACGGGGTCGCGCTCGTACAGGGCACGACGGTCGACCCCGCGTACGCCGAGATGCACCGCGTGCGGCTCGCGTCGGGGGCGTGGTTCACCGAGCGGGACCGGGACCGCCTGGCCCCCGCGATCGTCGTCAACCGGGCGTTCCTCGAGCGGATCGGCAGCCCGGACATCGTGACGCACCCGGTCGTGCGACTCCCGGGGACGCCCGACGTCACCGCCGTCGTGATCGGCCAGGTGGTGTCGTCGGAGTACGACACCGATCCGTCCTTCTACCAGCTGGCGAACTCCGTCGCGACCGCGAACGCCGCGGTGTCGCCGGACCTCGGGGCGGGCCGGACCTTCCAGGCGTGGGTCCCGGCGGCCTCCGGCAAGGCCGTCGCCGAACGCATCGCCGCCGACGCCGAGCGTGCCCTCGGCCCCGGGTGGACCGTCTCCGCGGACCGGTCCGACGCGGCCGGTCAGGTGGACGGCGACCCGCTCGGCCCGCTCCGCTGGGTGATCGCTGGCGTCGCGGTGCTGGTCCTGGTGCTCGGTGGGCTCGGCCTGCTCAACGTGTCGCTCGTCAGCGTCCGCCAGCGCATCCGCGAGATCGGGGTGCGACGGGGCGTCGGGGCGACCGCGGGACGGATCTTCGTCGCGGTCCTGCTCGAGAACGTGCTCGGCACGCTCGTCGCGGGCGGCGTCGGCGTGATGGTCGGTGCCGCGCTGCTCGGGAACGACACCGTCCGCGGCCTCATCACGCAGGGCGTCGACGTGGGCGGGGCACCGTTCCCGGTCGAGGCCGCGCTCGTCGGGGTCGGGTCGGCCGTGCTCGTCGGGGCGCTCGCCGGGTTCCTGCCGGCGATCGTCGCGGTCCGCGTCAAGGTCATCGACGCGATCCGGTACTGATGGCGGGGCGACCGCGGAATGTCCCGAGCGGGGATTAGGGTCGTCCCCATGGCCGGAGGCACCAAGTCGACCACGCGTTCGCGCGCGTCATCGTCGTCCCGCGGGAGCGGGTCGCGTGGGACGTCGCGCACGCAGGCGACCACGAAGAAGCTGCCGCAGGCCGCACCGACGCCGGTGTTCCGCGAGCAGAACCCGATCGTGAGCGCCTGGCTCGGCATGGCCCACGGGGTCGGCGCGCTCTTCCGGCTGCTCGGCAAGGAGTCCCTCGAGAAGGACCAGCGCCGCGACGGCTTCCCGTTCCTGCTGTTCGTGCTCGCGATCGCGGGCGGCGTGGTCGAGTGGCTCAACCCGACGAACCCGGTGTCGGTCGCGCTCGACGCGTACACGTTCGGCGGGCTCTTCGGCCGGCTGGCAGTCGCGCTCCCGGTGATCATGATCGTCTTCGCCGGGTGGCTGTTCCGGCACCCCGCTTCGGTGCACGACAACACCCGGATCGGGATCGGGCTCGGGCTGATGCTCGTGTCGATCGCCTCGCTCTGCCACGTGTTCGGCGGACAGCCGAGCGCCGCGGACGGCATGGTCGCCCTCGCCGCGGCGGGCGGAGTGCTCGGCTGGGTCGTCATCAGCTGGCTCGTCGCGGTCGCCACGGTCTGGGTTGCGGTACCCGTCGCCGTGCTGCTGCTCGTGCTCTCCCTCTTCATCATCACCAAGACGCCGCCGAACAAGACCGGTCGACGGCTGCACGAGCTCTACGCCTACCTGTTCGGCGCCCCGGCGCCCGAGGCCGACCCGGCCGCCGACGCCGACGCTCCTGCTCCGCGGCCCCGCGGTCGCAAGCGCCAGCAGGGCGGCGAGGGCGACTTCCAGCTCTTCGACGACCTCGGCTTCGAGGGCGACCAGAAGTCCGGCGGCGACCAGCCCGAGGGCGGCACCGTCCCGTGGTGGCGGCGCAACGGCTCCGGTCGCGAAGAGGACCCCGCGTACGACACCCCGGTGCTGCCCGCGCCCGCGCCCGCGCCGACGTCCGAGCGCCCGAACGCGGGTGCCGCGGCCGGCCTGGTCGACCACACGCCGACCGAGCCCGGATCGGTGAACCTCAACGACTCCATCGAGCAGGACCTCGAGGTCGCGGAGCGCGTGCTCCGCGACGCCGGGGTCGCCGTGCCCGACCACGCGGCGGCTGCGTCGGTCGTGGCTCCGGCTGCCACGCCGGCCGTCGCACCGGTCGCGCGCCCGGACGCCGGCGTCTCGCCGGTCGTGTCCGCCTCGGCACCCGCGTCGGTGCCGGACGCCGAACCGGCCGAGGACGACCTGCAGGGGCTCCCCGCCGCGGGCGCAGCGGACGAGGACCCGTCCGCGCCGTACCGACTGCCCGCAGCGACGACACTGAGCGCCGGGACGCCGTCGGTCGCCCGCAGCCAGGCGAACGACGACATCGTCGCCGCGATCACGGGCGTCCTCACGGAGTTCAAGGTCGACGCGAAGGTCACCGGCTTCTCCCGGGGCCCGACGGTCACGCGCTACGAGATCGAGCTCGGTCCGGGCGTCAAGGTCGAGCGGGTCACGGCGCTGTCGAAGAACCTGTCGTACGCGGTCGCGTCGAACGAGGTCCGCATCCTCTCGCCCATCCCCGGCAAGAGCGCGATCGGCGTCGAGATCCCGAACACCGACCGCGAGGTCGTCTCGCTCGGCGACGTCCTGCGCTCGAACGCGGCGCGGAAGTCCAAGCACCCGATGACGATCGGCGTCGGCAAGGACGTCGAGGGAGGCTTCGTCGTCGCGAACCTCGCGAAGATGCCGCACATGCTCGTCGCGGGCTCGACGGGCTCCGGCAAGTCGGTGTTCATCAACTCGATGATCACGTCGCTCCTCATGCGCGCGAAGCCGTCCGAGGTCCGGATGGTCCTCGTCGACCCGAAGCGCGTCGAGCTGTCGATCTACGCGGGGGTCCCGCACCTCATCACGCCCATCATCACGAACCCCAAGAAGGCGGCCGAGGCGCTGCAGTGGGTCGTGAAGGAGATGGACATGCGGTACGACGACCTGGCGTCGTTCGGCTTCCGCCACGTCGACGACTTCAACAAGGCCATCGAGAACAACGAGATCGTCCTGCCGGCCGGGAGCGAGCGGAAGCTCAAGCCCTACCCGTACCTGCTCGTCGTCGTCGACGAGCTCGCCGACCTCATGCTCGTCGCGCCCCGCGACGTCGAGGAGTCGATCGTCCGTATCACCCAGCTCGCCCGCGCTGCCGGCATCCACCTCGTGCTCGCGACGCAGCGCCCGTCGGTCGACGTCATCACCGGTCTGATCAAGGCGAACGTGCCGTCGCGCATCGCGTTCGCGGTGACGAGCGTCACCGACTCGCGCGTCATCCTCGACCAGCCCGGCGCCGACAAGCTCATCGGTCAGGGCGACGCGCTGTTCCTGCCGATGGGGTCCTCGAAGGCCGTCCGCGTGCAGGGCGCCTGGGTCCAGGAGAGCGAGGTCGCCGAGGTCGTCCAGCACGTCACCCGGCAGGCCCAGCCCGAGTACCGGCAGGACGTCGCCGCCGTGGTCGAGCGCAAGGAGATCGACGCGGACATCGGCGACGACCTCGAGCTGCTGCTCGCCGCGGTCGAGCAGGTCGTGTCGACGCAGTTCGGCTCGACGTCGATGCTCCAGCGCAAGCTCCGCGTCGGGTTCGCGAAGGCCGGTCGCCTGATGGACCTCATGGAGTCGCGGGACATCGTCGGCCCGTCCGAGGGGTCGAAGGCCCGCGACGTGCTCGTCACGCCGGACCAGCTGCCCGCCGTCCTCGCGAAGCTCCGCGGTGAGGAGCCGCCCGCCGAGCCGGCAGCGGCTCCCGCACCGGGCCCGGCGGCACCGGTCGCATCCGCGCCGACGTCGACGCCGCCGGACGAGGACCGCTACGGTACCGACCCGGTCGCCGACATGACGCGCGGGTACCCTGAGGAAGAGGACGGTCCGGACGAGGACGCCTGGGGACTGACGGGCAGGGAGTGACGACGTGACCAGCTCGCAGCACACCCGCTCGGCGGCCCGGTTCCCGTGGCGGGGCCGGTTGCTCCGCAAGGGCGAGGGACCGGCGTCGACCGCGAACGTCGCCAACGTCATCACCGTCGTGCGCATCCTGATGGCGCCGTTGTTCTTCGTGATGCTGCTCGCCGACGGCGGGCAGGACACGTCGCTGCGGGTGTGGGCCGCGGTCGTCTTCGTCGTGGCGATCGTCACCGACAGCGCGGACGGCATCATCGCCCGCCGCCAGAACCTGGTCACGGACTTCGGGAAGCTCGTCGACCCGATCGCCGACAAGGTGCTCATCGGCGGCGCCCTGGTCGCGCTGTCGATCCTCGGTGAGCTGCCCTGGATCGTGACCGTGCTGATCATGCTCCGCGAGATCGGCATCACCGTCTTCCGGTTCGCCGTCCTGTCGGACCGGGTGATCCCGGCGAGCCGCGGCGGCAAGGTCAAGACCGTGCTGCAGGCCGTCGCGATCACGCTCGCGCTGTTCCCGTGGTGGAACGTCGTCGGCGACCTCGCGCACTGGGTGAACGGCATCCTGATGACCGCCGCGCTCCTCGCCACCGTGATCAGCGGGGCCGACTACCTCTGGCAGGCCTGGAAGCACAACCGGACCGCCGCGTGACCGACGTCGCAGCGCTCGTCGCCGTGCTGACCGCCCGTGGCGAGACCGTGGCTGTGGCCGAGTCGCTCACGGGCGGCCTCGTCGTGGCGACCCTCGTCGGGGTCCCCGGGGCCAGCGTCGTCGTCCGCGGTGGTGTCGTGGCGTACGCGACGCCCGTCAAGCACACCGTGCTCGGCGTCTCGGCGGACCTCCTCGCCGAGCACGGGGCGGTCGACCCCGAGGTCGCCCGGCAGATGGCGAGCGGCGTCCGCACCGCACTCGCGGTCGACGGCGAGCCCGCCACGTGGGGGATCAGCACGACCGGTGTCGCCGGCCCGGACCCGCAGGACGGCAAGCCCGTGGGCACGGTGTTCGTCGGCATCGCGTCCGCGTCGGGCGCCGAGGCGTACGAACTCCACCTGGAGGGCGACCGCGAGGCAATCCGACAGGGCACGGTCTCCGAACTCCTGGCACGGATGTCGGCGACGGTGCGCAGCGGGGAATAGGCCCCGTTACCGCTGGGTTACATCCCACGCAATCTCCAGCAGGACGGCAGCCGGCGTCGCTAGCATGCTGCAACCGGCAACGTCACCGTTGCTGAACCCGACCACGGTCACCGGGACCAGGCGGGCGCGGAGACGACAGAGAGGAGGAGTTCTCATGGTTCTCGTTCGTCAGGAGATCGGCGACGTGCTGCGGGACTTCCGCTTGCAGAAGGGCCGGACCCTCCGTCAGGTCGCGTCCAAGGCCAGCGTTGCTCTCGGGTACCTGAGCGAGGTGGAGCGCGGTCAGAAGGAGGCCAGCTCCGAGATCCTCGCCTCCGTGGCCGACGCGCTCGACACGCCCATCTCGACCATCATGCGCGAGGTCGGCGACCGGCTCGCGGTCGTCGAGGGACTCACCCCGGTCCCGGACACCCTGCCCGACGACCTCGTCGCCGAGTTCGACAACGACCTCGCGGTGCGCTGACCCCGTACCGCTCCACGGACGCCCCCGCCGATGCAGGCGGGGGCGTTCTGCTGTCCGGGGCGCTCGTTACGCTGGTCGGATGCGGGTGAGTGAGTTCTGGCGTGCCGTCGACCAGGTGTTCGGGTCGGCCTACGGCGCAGTGGTGACGCGGGACGTCGTGCTCGAGGAGCTGGGCGGGCGGTCCGCGGCGGACGCGCTCGACGCCGGGATCGATGCGCGTCGTGTGTGGGAGGCGCTGTGCGACTCGCAGGACGTGCCGCTCGACAAGCGGCACGGCAAGGGGCTCGCGGAACCGCGGGACTGACCCGGTCCGCACGACCCGAAACTGTGTTCGGCGTGTTGCTCGAACGCGTGTTCGATCGGTGCTACGTTCCTCCACATCGGAGTTGCTCCGGATGTCCGTCCACAGGTGGCGCGTCGACCGGCAGTGATGTCGGTGGCCGGCCCTAGGTTCGAGCCATCGGGAACAGCCCGAAGCCTTGTCGCTCAAGTCCCGGCCCTGCAGCACCGGCCGGGGTGGACGCGACAGCCTACAGGCGGCCGACACCGAGCACGAAGGAGCACCACCATGCCATCACCCGCAGACCGCGAGAAGGCCCTCGAAACCGCACTCGCCCAGATCGACCGCCAGTTCGGCAAGGGCACCGTGATGCGCCTCGGGTCGGACGACCGCGCTCCGGTCGCCATCATCCCGACCGGTTCGGTCGCGCTCGACGTCGCACTCGGCATCGGTGGACTGCCGCGCGGCCGCATCATCGAGATCTACGGCCCGGAGTCCTCCGGTAAGACGACCCTGACGCTGCACGCCATCGCGAACGCGCAGCGTGCCGGCGGCATCGCGGCCTTCATCGACGCGGAGCACGCGCTCGACCCGGAGTACGCGAAGAAGCTCGGCGTCGACATCGACGCGCTGCTCGTGTCCCAGCCCGACACGGGTGAGCAGGCGCTCGAGATCGCCGACATGCTCGTCCGTTCGGGTTCGATCGACCTGATCGTGGTCGACTCCGTCGCGGCGCTCGTGCCCCGCGCCGAGATCGAGGGCGAGATGGGTGACTCGCACGTGGGTCTGCAGGCACGCCTCATGTCGCAGGCGCTCCGCAAGCTCGCGGGGGGGCTGAACCAGACGCAGACGACGATGATCTTCATCAACCAGCTGCGCGAGAAGATCGGTGTGTTCTTCGGCAGCCCCGAGACCACCGCGGGTGGCAAGGCGCTCAAGTTCTACGCGTCGGTCCGTCTCGACATCCGTCGCATCGAGACCCTGAAGAGCGGCACGGACGCGGTCGGCAACCGCACGCGCGTCAAGGTCGTCAAGAACAAGATGGCGCCGCCCTTCAAGCAGGCGGAGTTCGACATCCTGTACGGCACGGGCATCTCGCGCGAGGGCTCGCTGCTCGACTTCGGTGTCGACCACGGCATCGTCAAGAAGTCGGGCGCCTGGTACACCTACGACGGCGACCAGCTGGGGCAGGGCAAGGAGAACTCGCGTTCGTTCCTGATCCAGAACGCCGACATCGCCGCCGAGATCGAGGGCAAGATCCTCGCGAAGCTCGGTGTCGGTGGCGCCAAGGCCGACGCCGACGACGCCAAGGTCGAGTCCATCGCGCCGAAGATCGCGGAGCGCAAGGGCGCGTGACGGACGACCACGACCACGACGCAGACCTCGCGCCGGTGACCGACCTGTTCGGTGCGCGGTCGCGTCGTGGTCGCTCGGTTCCGCCGGTCGGGCGGCACGACGGTCTCCCGCGCGCCGGTGCGCCGTCCGGTGACGACGAGCGCTGGTACGAGCCCGAACCCGAGTCCGAACCTGAGCACGAGGCCGGGGTCGGCGCGGAGACGGCGTCCGAGACGGCGTTCCTGGGTGCGGCAGACGTCGATGCGCCGGTGCCGCTGCACGGTGCTCGTCCGCAGGCGGAGTGGCTGTCACCCGTCGTCGGAGACGGCAGCGGCCGGAGTGCACGGTCGGAGCGGACCGGGTACGAGGCTCAGCGCGGGTACGACACCGAGACCGCGGACGCTGCGGCGGCGTCGGTGTTCTCGATCCGCGGGGGACAGGAGCTCGAACCCGACGAGGTTCCGCGACCGCTCGACGAGCAGCGTGCTGATGCCGAACGGGTGAGCATGCGGGCGCTCGGGCGCAAGGGCGTCAGCGAGTCCGAGATGCGTCAGGTGCTGACCAAGCAGGACCTCGACCCGGACGTCGTCGAACACGAGGTCGCACGGCTCGTCCGGGTCGGACTGCTCGACGACGTGGCACTGGCGACGGACCTGGTCGACCGGCTCCACGAGCGGAAGGGCCTCGGGCGCCAGGGGGTCGTCGCGGAGCTCCGTCGGCGCGGGATCGACCAGACGGCGATCGACGCTGCGCTCGAGGCGGCGGCGGACGACGCGGACGACGAGTTCGTCCGCGCGATCGAGCTCGCTCAGAAGCGGGCCGGGCAGCTCCGTGGGCTCGACCGCGCGACCGCCGAGCGACGTCTCAGCGGGTTCCTCATGCGCAAGGGCTACGGCTCCGGCGTGGTGCGGATCGCGGTCGAGCGCGCCCTCGACGGCGGCGGACGGCGACCACCCTCCGGGTGCGGGTCCGTCCGTTTCGAGTAGTCCCGCACCGACCTACACTGGGACGATCATGGCCACCGTCGACGCCCGCCCCCGCACCTACGAAGTCCGCACCTACGGGTGCCAGATGAACGTGCACGACTCCGAGCGCCTCAGCGGTTCGCTGCAGTCGGCCGGGTACGTCGCCGCCGACGGCGAGCAGGCCGACGTCGTCGTGATCAACACCTGCGCGGTGCGCGAGAACGCGGACAATCGGCTCTACGGCAACCTCGGGCACCTGGCGGGTGTGAAGCGTGAGCACCCCGGCATGCAGATCGCCGTCGGCGGGTGCCTGGCGCAGAAGGACAAGAACGTCATCCTCGAGAAGGCGCCGTGGGTCGACGTCGTGTTCGGGACGCACAACATGGGGTCGCTCCCGACCCTGCTCGAGCGCGCACGGCACAACGACGAGGCGCAGATCGAGATCCTCGAGTCGCTCGACGTGTTCCCGTCGACGCTGCCGACGAAGCGCGACTCGACCTACAGCGGGTGGGTGTCGATCTCCGTCGGCTGCAACAACACCTGCACGTTCTGCATCGTGCCCTCGCTCCGCGGCAAGGAGAAGGACCGTCGACCCGGGGACGTCCTCGCCGAGATCCAGGCGCTGGTCGACGACGGCGCGATCGAGGTCACGCTCCTCGGGCAGAACGTCAACTCGTACGGCGTCGAGTTCGGGGACCGCCAGGCGTTCAGCAAGCTCCTCCGTGCCGCCGGTGCGATCGAGGGGCTCGAGCGGATCCGCTTCACGAGCCCGCACCCGGCGGCGTTCACCGACGACGTCATCGACGCGATGGCCGAGACGCCGAACGTCATGCCGCAGCTGCACATGCCGCTGCAGTCCGGTTCCGACCGCGTGCTCAAGGCGATGCGTCGGAGCTACCGGAGCGAGCGCTTCCTCGGGATCCTGGACCGCGTCCGGGCGAAGATCCCGAACGCGGCGATCTCCACGGACATCATCGTCGGGTTCCCGGGCGAGACCGAGGAGGACTTCGCGGACACCCTGCGCGTGGTCGAGCAGTCCCGGTTCGCATCGGCCTTCACCTTCCAGTACTCGATCCGTCCCGGTACCCCGGCGGCGACGATGCCGGACCAGCTGCCGAAGGCGGTCGTGCAGGAACGCTACGAGCGGCTGATCGCGCTGCAGGACCGGATCACCGCCGAGGAACACGCGAAGCAGGTCGGTCGCACCGTGCAGGTGCTCGTCGCCACGGGTGAGGGCAAGAAGGACGACGCCACCCACCGGCTGTCCGGGCGCGCTGAGGACTCGCGGCTCGTGCACTTCTCGGTCCCGGCCGACTCCGCCGTGCCGCGTCCCGGTGACGTGGTCACGGTCGAGGTCACGCGTGCGGCCCCGCACTTCCTGATCGCCGACAACGACGGACCCCTGCAGATCCGTCGCACCCGCGCGGGCGACGCCTGGGACCGCGCGCAGGCGGAGAGCTGCGGCGTCCCGACCCCGGCGCCCGCAGGTGCGGCCGCGGGACCGCGTCCGGTCTCGCTCGGTCTGCCGTCGCTCCGTGTCGGGCGCTGATCCCCTCTTGCCCGAGGGCCTGGCGATCGACGACCGGTCGTCAGACCCTGCCGCGGTCGACCTGATCGCGGTCGTCGGCGCGACGGGGACCGGCAAGTCCGAGTTCGCCCTGGCGATCGCCGAACAGCTCGCCCGTTCGGGTCGTGCGGCGGAGATCGTCAACGCCGACGCGATGCAGCTCTACCGCGGCATGGACATCGGCACGGCGAAGCTCAGCGTCGCGGAACGCCGAGGGGTCCCGCACCACCAGCTCGACGTGCTCGACGTGACCGACGAGGCGAGCGTCGCGACGTACCAGGGCGACGCGCGTGTCGACGTCGAACGGATCACGGGCTCCGGTGCCGTCGCGCTCCTCGTCGGCGGCAGCGGGCTCTACGTGTCGTCGGTGCTCTTCGACCTCGCGTTCCCGGGCACGGACCCCGAACTGCGCGCACGGCTCGAGCGCGAGCACGCCGAACTCGGACCCGGTGTCCTCGTCGAGCGGCTCCGGGCGCTCGACCCCGCCGCTGCAGCCGGCGTCGACCAACGCAACCCGCGGCGCCTGATCCGCGCACTCGAGATCGCGAGCCGATCCGAGGTCGTGACCCCGAGCCTCCCGTCCGCGCCCCGCGCCTGGCGACCCGCCCGGATCCTGCACCTGCACCGCGAACGCACCGGACTCGTCGCGTCACTGCACGAGCGTGCCGCGCGGATGTTCGACCGGGGGCTCGTCGACGAGGTCGCGGCGCTCCGCGACCACGGGTTGGAGCAGGGGAAGACCGCCCGCGCCGCGATCGGGTACGCGCAGGCGCTCGACGTGCTGCACGGGCGGGCGACTCGGGACGACGCCGTCGAGGCAACCGCGGTGGCGACCCGCAAGTACGCCCGGCGGCAGGTCTCGTGGTTCAAGCGGTACGCCGACGCCGAGGTGCTCGACGTGACCGGGACGGACCTCGCGGGCCTGCGGGAGGCGGCCCGTAGGATCGTCCCGTGACCGAACTGCACTTCACCAAGGGCCAGGGCACCGGCAACGACTTCGTCCTGTTCGCCGACCCCGACGCGACGGTCGACCTGACCCCCGAGCGGATCCGGGCCATCGCGGACCGTCGGTTCGGCGTCGGCGGCGACGGCGTGATCCGGGCCGTCCGGTCCGAGGCGCTGCCGGAGGGACGGGCGCTCGTCGCGGTCGCGCCCGAGGCGACCTGGTTCATGGACTACCACAACGCCGACGGCTCGGTCGCGGAGATGTGCGGCAACGGCATCCGGGTGTTCGCGCGGTACCTGACCGAGTCGGGGCTCGTCGACCTCGCACCGGGGGAGACGCTGACCGTCGGCAGCCGCAAGGGCCTGGTCGACATCCAGCGGACCACGAACGGGTTCTCGGCGGACCTGGGCCGGTGGGGGCTCGGCATCGAGGGCGGCGGCGCGAACGACGTCATGGTCCGGGCGCGGGAGCTCGACGGCGCACGACCCGGCCTCGGCATCGACGTGGGGAACCCGCACGTCGTCGTCGCGGTCGCGACCGAGGACGAGCTCGCCGGACTCGACCTGACCTGGATCCCCGTGCTCGACCCGGCACCGGCGGCCGGGGCGAACGTCGAGTTCGTGCTGCCCGGCGACCCGCTGGTCAAGGACGGCGTCGGCGAGATCACGATGCGGGTGCACGAGCGCGGGAGCGGCGAGACGCTGTCGTGCGGGACCGGTGCGGTCGCGGCAGCGGTGGCGACCCGGTACTGGGCGGGGCCCTCGGCGCCGGACACGTGGCGCGTACGGGTCCCGGGCGGGATCGTCACGGTGCGGATGTTCGCGGCCGAGGACGGGGAGCACGTGGCGCTCGCGGGGCCGGCGGAACTGGTGTTCTCGGGGGACTTGACGGTCTGAGGCTGTCGGCGCCGTGGTCGGGCGCGGCGCGGCGCGGGGCGGGCTGGGGCTCGGCGCCGGGGTTCGGCGCCGGGGTCGTTCTGCGCGAGGGAGGCCGATCTGCTCGACGGAGACGGTTCCGCGCGTCGGAGGTCGTTCGTCCTGACCGAGTACGCGCGATTCGTCCTCCCATGTCGGGCGTGATGGGAACGATCGACCACGCCCATGAGGCACCGCAGCGCCCGCGAGACGCCGCGTTGCTCGCGAGACGCCGCGCCACGGTCGAGACGCCGCGCCATGGTCGAGACGCCGCGCCATGGTCGAGACGCCACGGCTTCGCCGGGCGTCTCGCGTGATCGGAGGCGTCTCGAGCACGCCGGGGTGTCACCGGCGCAACGAGCACCGAGCCGGGCGGGCAGCCCGGACCACCGAGCCGGTGTGCCGGCACCCCGGAACAGCACGATCGGCCAGCGAGCAGGACGGACCAGCCCCGCCTCACTCCGCCGCGGCTGTGTCCTCTGCCACGCGGTGCACCCGGATCACCCGGAAGCCCTTGTCCGTCGTCGCCCGGGCGACCCGGAACCCGGCGCCGAGCGTGTCCCCGAGCCAGCGCTGCAGCGAGTCGCCACCGAGGTCCTTCGACACGACGAGCCACGCGTCGCCCTCGACCTCGAGCCGGGGGAGCCAGGTGAGCAGGATCTCGTGCAGCTCGTCCTTCCCGACGCGGATCGGCGGGTTGGACCAGATCGTCCGGAAGCGCAGGTCGGCGGGGATCTCCGACGGCAGGCCGACCGTCACGTTCGCGACGCCGGCCGCGGCGGCGTTGTCGCGCGCCAGCCCGAGCACCCGCTCGTTGACGTCCACGCCCCACACGTGCGCGTCCGGCGACTCGAGCGCCATCGTGATCGCGATGGGTCCCCAGCCGCAGCCGACGTCGAGCAGGGCGCCCGACGACGCGGGCGGCGGCACCGACCCGAGCAGGACGCGTGTGCCGCGGTCGACGCCGTCCGGGCTGAACACCCCGGCAGCGGTGGTCAGGGTCAGCGGCTTGCCGGCGAGCGTGACGTGCACCTGGCGCGCACGGGTCTCCGACGACGGGTTCGCGGAGAAGTAGTGCTCGTTCGCCATGGAAGAACCGTACCGGGACCCCCGTGTGTCCCGGGCGTGGCGGCGGTAGCCTGTGGAGAAGATGACGGAAACCACCATGAACGACGGACGATCCGACGACAGCGCCGAAGGTGTCGTGGAACGCGTCCTCCGCAACGCGGACTCGAAGGCATCGTCTGCGATCTTCGCCCCAGCGCAGGCGATCCAGACCCGATCGGTCGACGAGCACGGCTGGGCCGGCGACGGCGACCAGTACGAACGCGAGGACCGGGCGGCCCTGCGCCGTGTCACCGGCCTCTCCACCGAACTCCAGGACGTCACCGAGGTCGAGTACCGGCAGCTCCGGCTCGAGCAGGTCGTCCTCATCGGCGTGTACCCCCAGGGCAGCGCGCAGGACGCCGAGAACTCCCTCCGCGAGCTCGCCGCCCTGGCCGAGACCGCGGGTGCCGTGGTGCTCGACGGGCTCCTGCAGCGCCGTCCGACCCCCGACCCCTCCACGTACCTCGGCAAGGGCAAGGCCGAGGAACTCGCGATGGTCGTCAAGGCCACCGGCGCGGACACGGTTATCGCCGACACCGAGCTCGCACCCTCGCAGCGTCGCGCGCTCGAGGACGTCGTCAAGGTCAAGGTGATCGACCGAACGGCCGTGATCCTCGACATCTTCAGCCAGCACGCCTCCACCCGCGAGGGCAAGGCGCAGGTCGAACTCGCGCAACTGCAGTACCTGCTCCCGCGCCTGCGCGGTTGGGGTGAGTCGATGTCCCGGCAGGCCGGTGGACAGGTCTCCGGCGGTGCGGGCATGGGTTCCCGTGGCCCCGGTGAGACGAAGATGGAGCTCGACCGCCGGAAGATCCACACCCGGATGGCGAAGCTCCGGCGCCAGATCGCCGGCTTCACCCCGGCCCGCGAGGCGAAGCGTGCCGACCGAGCCCGGAACGAGGTGCCGAGCGTCGCGATCGCCGGGTACACCAACGCCGGCAAGTCGTCGTTGCTCAACCGCCTGACGAGCGCCGGCGTGCTGGTGCAGAACCAGCTGTTCGCCACGCTCGACGCGACCGTCCGCCGCACCGAGAGCACCAAGGGGCGCGAGTTCACGTTCGTCGACACCGTCGGCTTCGTGCGCAACCTGCCGCACCAGCTGGTCGAGGCGTTCCGGTCCACACTCGAGGAGGTCGGCCAGGCCGACGTCATCGTGCACGTCGTGGACGGCTCGCACCCGGACCCGGCCGCGCAGCTCGCCACGGTCCGCGACGTGATCGGCGACGTCGGCGCGCGCGACATCCCCGAGGTCGTCGCCTTCAACAAGGCGGACCTGATCGACGACGCGCAGCGCCTCGTGCTCGTCGGCCTGGTCCCGGACGCCGTCTTCGTCTCGGCGCGCACGGGCGAGGGCGTCGCCGAGCTCCTGGCGGCGATCGAGGACCGTCTGCCGGAACCGGACGTCGACCTCACGGTCGTCATCCCCTACGACCGTGGCGACCTGGTGTCCGCCCTGCACGACGCGGGCGCGGTCGAGACGACCGACTACGTCGAGGACGGCACCCGACTGCGCGTCCGCGTCTTCCAGCGGCAGGTCGCGGAGCTCGACCCCTACGTGGTGGCGCCCGTCACCACGGCCTAGTCGCCGGACCCACACCGGGACGGACAGGAGGCACGGTGCCAGCTGGCACCGTGCCTCCTGTCCGTCTGCGGGTTGCGATCAGAGCGGGTCGCGGTCAGAGCGAGCGGAGCACCGCGACGACCTTGCCGAGGACCGTCGCCGCGTCACCGAGGATCGGCTCGAACGCCGAGTTCCGGGGGAGCAGCCAGGTGTGGCCGTCGCGCTGGCGGAAGACCTTGACGGTGGCTTCCTCGTCGAGCATCGCCGCGACGACGTCACCGTTCTCTGCGGTCTGCTGCGACCGGACGACGACCCAGTCGCCGTCGCAGATGGCGGCGTCGATCATCGACTCGCCCACGACCTTGAGCATGAACAGGTCACCCGTGCCGACGAGCTGACGGGGGAGCGGCACGATCTCGTCGACGTGCTGCTCGGCCGTGATCGGCACACCGGCGGCGATCCGGCCGACGAGGGGCACGAGCGTCGTGGCGTCGACGTCCGGGGTCTGGACGTCCGGGTTCGGCTCGTCGACCAGGACCTCGAGCGCTCGGGGACGGTTCGGGTCGCGACGGATCCAGCCGCCGAGCTCGAGTTGACCGAGCTGGTGGGAGACGCTCGACAGGGACGACAGGCCGGCGGCGTCGCCGATCTCCCGCATGCTCGGCGGGTAGCCGCGGCTGGCGATGGACGCGCGGATCGCGTCGAGGATCGCCTGCTGCTTCGCCGTCAGCGGCTTCTGGCTCCGCAGTTCGTCCGCCACGTCGGGCCGCCCTTCGTCGGTGTCTGGACGTGATCGCCGCGGATGTCGGTGGTACCCGCTTGACTCGTCCCAGTCGATCGAAACAGTATCCGACCGTCCCACGCCGGACAAACACCTGTTCGAGCGTGTCGGCAAGAAATCCCGCAGAAATCCCTCCCTGGGACTTGTGCGGCCTCCGGTTCGAAAGTATGTTCGGTACACGACTTCGGTTCACCGAACGGGAAGGCAGAACGACATGAGCACCATCGCCATCGCTGACACCCAGCGCACCGCGACGCCCGCCGTCCGGACGCGCCTGCGCCTCACGCGCCGTGGACGGGTCGTCCTCACGACGCTCGCCGCGCTCCCGGTCGCTGTCGGCATCCTCCTCGCTGTGATCAACGGCGGCCAGGCCTCCGCCGGTGACGCCTCGCGCGCCGGGGCTCCCGTCCACTTCGAGACCGTCACGGTGCAGCCGGGCGAGACCCTGTGGTCGCTCGCCGAGCAGACCGCGCCCGACGCCGACCCGCGCGACTTCGTGCAGGACGTCGTCAGCCTCAACGCGCTCGACAGCTCGACGCTCCAGGCGGGCGAGCAGATCGCGATCCCGGCGAAGTACTCCGCGGGCAACTGACCTGCCGATCGTCCACGTGGCCGAGACCGTCCGGACGGCCGGTCGTCCGCACGGCAGCGCGGCCTACGATGGATCGGTGGCAACCACGCTCGACGACCTCCCGATCCGCGACGACCTCCGTGGGCAGAGCCCCTACGGTGCCCCGCAGAAGCACGTGCGGGTGCAGCTCAACGTCAACGAGAACACGCATCCGGTGCCGCAGGACGTCGCCGACGACATCGTGGAGTCGATCCGTCAGGCGCTGAGGACGGTGAACCGCTACCCCGACCGGGAGTTCACCGAGCTGCGCCAGTCGCTCGCCGCGTACCTCGGGCACGGTCTGACCGCCGAGCAGCTCTGGGCGGCGAACGGGTCGAACGAGGTCCTGCAGCAGCTCCTCCAGGCCTTCGGCGGTCCCGGCCGGAGCGTGCTCGGGTTCCCGCCCACCTACTCGATGCACTCGATCCTGGCGTCCGGAACCGGCACGACGTGGATCCCGGCGCAGCGCGACGACGAGTTCCGCATCTCGCCCGAGACCGTCGTGGCCGCCGTCCGCGAGCACCAGCCCGACATCGTCTTCCTGTGCGGGCCGAACAACCCGACCGGGACGCCCCTGTCGATCGACACCGTCCGCGCCGCGTACGACGCGACCGACGGCATCGTGATGGTCGACGAGGCCTACGCGGAGTTCATGCCCGCCGACGTGCCGAGCGCCGTCTCGCTGCTCCCGGGGCGTGAGCGGCTCGTGGTGTCGCGCACGATGAGCAAGGCGTTCGCGTTCGCGGGCGCCCGGGTCGGGTACCTCGCGGCCGACCCGGCCGTCATCGATGCGATCCGGCTCGTCCGGCTGCCGTACCACCTGTCCGCGCTGACGCAGGCGGCCGCCGTCGCGGCGCTCCGCCACGCGCCGGAGATGCTGGCGATGGTCGACGACATCAAGGAACAGCGCGACCGCATGGTCACCGAGCTCGGCGCGATGGGGTACCGCACGTACGAGACCTGGTCGAACTTCGTCCTGTTCGGCGGCGTCGCGGACCCGAACGCCGCGTTCGAGGCCCTGCTCGACCAGGACGTGATCGTCCGCGACCTCGGCATCCCGAACCACCTCCGGGTGAGCGCGGGGACCGAGGAGGAGACCACCGCGTTCCTCGACGCGATGCGCCGCGTGGCCGCCGTCCAGCCCCCGGTTAGGCTGGACGCATGACCGCCCGTACCGCCTCCGTCAGCAGGAGCACGAGCGAGTCGAGCATCGAGCTCTCGCTCGACCTGGACGGCACCGGCTCGTCCGACGTCTCGACGAGCGTGCCGTTCTTCGACCACATGCTGACCGCGTTCAGCAAGCACTCGCTCATCGACCTGCGGGTGCGCTCGACGGGCGACACCGAGATCGACGTGCACCACACGGTCGAGGACACCGGCATCGTGCTCGGGCAGGCGCTCAAGCAGGCCCTGGGAGACCGGTCCGGCATCGGCCGGTACGGCGACGCCCTCGTGCCCCTCGACGAGGCGCTGGCACAGGCGGTCGTCGACGTCTCCGGCCGTCCGTTCCTCGTGCACTCGGGGGAGCCCGCCGGCTTCGAGTTCCACCGCATCGGCGGGCACTTCACCGGGTCGATGGTCCGCCACGTGTTCGAGGCGATCACGTTCAACGCCGGCATCACCGTGCACGTCCGTGTGCTCGAGGGCCGGGACCCGCACCACATCGCCGAGGCCGAGTTCAAGGCCTTCGCCCGGGCGATGCGCAAGGCGGTCGAGCTCGACCCGCGCGTCGACGGCATCCCGTCGACCAAGGGCGCCCTGTGACCGGCACCGACCGACCCGGCACCGACCGGCCTGCGTCCGGCAGTCCCGAGACCGAGCCGTCGGGCGCGCGGCCGAACGTCGTCGTCCTCGACTACGGCTCCGGCAACGTGCACTCCGCCGCGAAGGCCCTCGAGCGCGCCGGGGCGGACGTGACGCTGAGCGCCGACAAGCAGACCGCGCTGCGCGCCGACGGGCTGCTCGTCCCGGGCGTGGGTGCGTTCGCTGCGGTCGTCGACCAGCTCGAGGGCGTGCACGGCGGCGAGATCGTCGACCACCGCCTGGCCGGCGGGCGCCCGGTGCTCGGCATCTGCGTCGGCATGCAGGTCATGTTCGCGCGCGGGGTCGAGCGCGGTGCCGACGTCGAGGGTCTGGCGCAGTGGCCCGGGACGGTCGAGCAGCTCGAGGCCGACGTCCTGCCGCACATGGGGTGGAACACCGTCGAGGCGCCCGAGGACTCGGTCCTGTTCGACGGGCTGCACGACGAGCGCTTCTACTTCGTGCACTCCTACGGCGTCACCGACTTCCCGCTCGACGCATACGGCCCGTTCCGCGCGCCCCGGCTGACCTGGGCCGAGCACGGCCAGCGGTTCGTCGCCGCGGTCGAGAACGGGCCGCTGACCGCCACCCAGTTCCACCCCGAGAAGTCCGGCGAGCCGGGCATCCAGCTCCTCCGGAACTGGGTCCGCTCACTCTGAGTGACCAGCGACCAGCGACCAGCGACAGCCCACGCCCACGCCCGCACGACCCCCGACAGGACCATGACCGACCTCACCGCCACCCCGCCCCTCGTCCTGCTCCCCGCCGTCGACGTGGTCGACGGCCAGGCTGTCCGCCTCACCCAGGGCGAGGCCGGCAGCGAGACCTTGTACGGCGACCCCGTCACCGCCGCCCGCACGTGGCGGGAGCAGGGTGCCGAGTGGATCCACCTCGTCGACCTCGACGCGGCGTTCGGTCGCGGCGACAACCGGCAGGTGATCGCCCGCGCGATCGACGAGGTCGAGGGGGTCTCCGTCGAGCTCTCCGGCGGCATCCGCGACGACGCCTCGCTCGAGGCCGCCCTCGCGACCGGTGCCGCCCGCGTGAACCTCGGCACCGCCGCGCTCGAGCAGCCCGAGTGGGCCGCCCGGGTGATCCAGCAGTACGGCGAGCAGATCGCCGTCGGGCTCGACGTCCGAGGGACCACCCTCGCGAGCCGCGGGTGGACCGAGGACGCCGGCGACCTGTGGGAGGTCCTCGACCGGCTCGAGGCCGCAGGGTGCGCGCGCTACGTGGTGACCGACGTGACGAAGGACGGCACGCTGCAGGGCCCGAATGTGGAGCTCCTCCGTGCGGTCTGCGACCGGACCGACCAGCCCGTCGTGGCCTCCGGTGGCATCTCGAACCTCGACGACCTGCGGGCCCTCCGCGAGCTCGTCCCGCACGGGCTCGAGGGCGCGATCATCGGCAAGGCGCTCTACTCCGGCGCGTTCACGCTCCCGGCCGCCCTCGACGTCGCCGGGGCGTAGCGCGCGGTGGCGGGCATCTCGAACGGCCGCGGCACGGGACCCGAGCCGACGCATGACGACGCGCACAGCCCCGGTGGTGCCGCCGACTCCGCGGGCAACCCCTGGGCCGGCCGGACGTTCGACGCGCACGACACCGCGTACGACGACGACGACGGCCTCGCCGACCCCGCGGTGGTCGCCGCGATCACCGCGCTGCAGCAGGGCGGCTCGCAGCGCGCCGTGGTGGACGCGCTCCGGTCCGCGCGGCTCCTCGTCCCGCTCGTCGCCGAGGCCGGGGACGTCGGCCACACGCCCGACGGCAAGCTCGTCGACAAGACCCAGGAGCTGTCCATCGTGACGGTCGCCGGGCCGGACGGGCGGAGGGTCATGCCGGCGTTCACGTCGGCCGAGGCGATGCGGTCGTGGGACCCGACGGCGCGGCCCGTGCCGGCGGACACGCGGCGCGTGGCGATGGCTGCGGCGAGCGAGGAGACCCAGCTCGTGGTCCTCGACCCGACGGCGCCGACCGAGTTCGTGCTGCGCCGACCGGCCGTGTGGGCGATCGGTCAGGACGTGCCGTGGACCCCGTGCTTCGAGGACCCGGAGGTCGCCCGGGCGTTCGCGGACTCCGTGGCCGACGAGCCGGCGATCGCGCGGGTCGAGCTGTCGCCCGGGGACCCGCTCGGTCGGTTCGCCGGGGCCGAGTTGACGGTGGGCCTCGCGCTCCACCCCGGTCTCGACCAAGGTGACGTGCAGGCCCTCGTCGGCCGCCTCCAGCAGCGCTGGACGGCGGACACCGTCGTCGCGGAACGCGTGGACAGCATGCGGGTGGCGCTGCGCCGGGCGTGAGTCGCGCCTCCAGGCCGGGAAGCGCGTGGCGCGCCCGCCCCGCCGGTCGCGCCGGGACGTCGGCGGCCCGCCGGTAGCATGACGGGGTGAGCACCAACCCGACGACCAGCCCCGGCACCGGCGAGACCCCGGTCGGCCCCACCGGGCGGCCCGTGCGGCAGTTCCCCGTCCCCGAGGAACTCGACGGCCACGGGCCGGCTCGCATCATCGCGCTCTGCAACCAGAAGGGCGGCGTCGGCAAGACCACGACGTCGATCAACCTCGGCGCCACGTTGGCCGAGTACGGCCGTCGCGTCCTCGCCGTCGACTTCGACCCGCAGGGCGCCCTGTCCGCCGGCCTCGGCGTGCGGACCCACGACATCCCCACGGTCTACGACCTGCTGATGGGCTCGGTGAAGGACCCGAACCAGGTCATCCAGCCGACGAACGTCCCGCTGCTCGACGTCATCCCCGCGAACATCGACCTGTCCGCGGCCGAGGTCCACCTGGTGAACGAGGTCGCGCGGGAGCAGATCCTGGCGAGCGTCCTCCGCAAGGTCGCGAACGACTACGACGTGATCCTCGTCGACTGCCAGCCGTCCCTCGGCCTGCTGACGGTGAACGCGCTGACGGCCGCGCACGGCGTGCTCATCCCGCTCGAGTGCGAGTTCTTCGCGCTCCGCGGCGTCGCGCTGCTCATCGAGACGATCGACAAGGTACGGGACCGGCTGAACCCGGCGCTGCAGCTCGACGGCATCCTCGCGACGATGTACGACTCGCGGACGCTGCACTCGCGCGAGGTCATGGAGCGCGTCGTCGAGACCTTCGACGACCGGGTGCTCGACACGGTGATCGGCCGCACGGTGAAGTTCCCGGACGCCACGGTGTCGGCGCGCCCGATCACGCAGACGGCCCCGGACCACGCCGCCGCCCACGCGTACCGGCAGCTGGCACGGGAGCTCGTCGAGCGTGGCGCCGTCGCCTGACCCGGCGGCCGCCACCGGGTTCCGCGTCCGGCTGTCGAACTTCGACGGCCCGTTCGACCTGCTCCTGTCGCTCATCACGAAGCACGAGCTGGACATCACCGAGGTGTCGCTCGGCGCCGTGACGGGTGAGTTCATCGCGTACGTCCGCCAGGCGGAGTCCGCCGACGAGCTCGACGAGGCGAGCGAGTTCCTCGTCGTCGCGGCGACGCTGCTCGACCTGAAGATCGTCGGGCTCCTGCCCCAGGGCGAGCTCGTCGACGCCGAGGACGTCGCCCTGCTCGAGGCGCGGGACCTGCTGTTCGCCCGGCTGCTGCAGTACCGGGCGTTCAAGCAGGCCGCGGAGTGGTTCGGGGAACGGTGGCAGGAGGAGTCCCGACGGCACGTGCGTCGTGTGCGGCTCGAGGAACGGTTCCGGGCCCGGACGCCGGAGCTCGTGTGGACGCTGTCGGTGCAGGACTTCGCCGCGCTGGCGATGCTGGCGTTCGCGCCGCGGGAGATCCCGACCGTCGGACTCGACCACCTGCACGCGCCGCTCGTGAGCATCCGGGAGCAGGCCGCGATCGTCGTCTCGCTCCTCCGCACACGCGCCGACGAGGACGTCTCGTTCCGCGACCTGGTCGCCGGGGTCACGGAGACGGGTATCGTGGTGGCTCGCTTCCTGGCGATCCTGGAGCTGTACCGGAACGCGTCGATCTCGTTCGAGCAGGCCGAACCGCTCGGGGAGCTCACACTCCGGTGGACCGCCGAGGACTGGTCCGACGAGAGCCTCGCGAACCTGGGAGCCGACTATGACGGATGACGCCGTGCACCGCACCGCCGCCCACGTCGCGCACGACGGCGGGGCCGGAGCCGAGCCCGGGGGAGCGGACGAACTCGACGCCGCGCCGCCCACCGCACCCCACGCCGCGCCGCTCGACGTCGCGGTCGACCGGCAGATCGAGGCGATCCTGATGATCGCGGACGAGCCCCAGTCGCTCGTGTCGCTCGCAGCAGCGGTCGGCGCACCCGTGCCCGTCGTCCGCCAGGCGGTGGAGCGGCTCGTCGCCGACTTCGACGGGCTGGTCGGGACCGTCCGTCGCGGCTTCGAACTCCGCGAGGTCGGCGGTGGCTGGCGCTTCTACGTCCGTGCCGACCTGGACGCCGTGGTCGAGCAGTTCGTCGAGGCCGAGCGTCCGGCGCGCCTGTCGCAGGCCGCGCTCGAGACCCTCGCGGTCGTCGCCTACAAGCAGCCGATCACCCGGTCACAGATCGCGTCGATCCGTGCCGTGAACGTCGACGGGGTGGTGCGCACGCTCGTGGCGCGCGGCCTCATCGAGGAGTCGTTCACTGATGCGGAAACCGGCGCCATCAACTACGTCACGTCCGACCTGCTCCTGCAGCAGCTCGGCATCAACTCGCTCGACGAGCTGCCGCTCATCTCGCCCCTCCTGGAGGACGGCGCCGGCGGCTTCGAGCAGAACGAAGGGATCCCCGATGGCCGCACATGAGGACGAACGACGAGGCGGGTCGCGAGACCGCGCCGGTTCCGGTCGCGACAGCCGGCCTGGAGGCGCGTCACGCGACCGCACCGCCGGCTCCGGTCGCGTGGGTGGCCGGTCCGGCGACGACCGCGGTGGGTACCGCGGCCGTGACGACCGCGGTACCGGTGGGTTCCGTGGGCGTGACGAACGTGGTGGGTCGGACCGTCGGTCGGAGGACCGCGGCGGGTACCGCGGCCGGGACGACCGCGGTACCGGTGGGTACCGGGGCCGCGACGACCGGGGCGGGTCGGACCGTGGCGGGTACCGCGGCCGTGACGACCGTGCCTCCGGTGGGTTCCGTGGGCGTGACGAGCGTGGTGGGTCGGACCGTCGGTCGGAGGACCGGGGCGGGTACCGCGGCCGTGACGAGCGCCCGGCTGGTGGGTACCGCGGGCGTGACGAGCGTCCTGCCGGTGGGTACCGCGGGCGTGACGAGCGTCCCGCCGGTGGGTACCGCGGGCGTGACGAGCGTTCCGCCGGTGGGTACCGCGGGCGTGACGAGCGTCCCGCTGGTGAGTACCGCGGCCGCGGCGACCGGCGCGAGGATGACCGGGGCCGCTTCGTCGGGCGCGGCGAGGACCGGCGTGCGAGCGAGCGCGGCGGGTTCGTCCGACGTGACGACGACCGTGGCGCACCTCGTGGTCGGGACGACCGCGGCCGCGACGACCGCGGCGGGCGCGACGACCGCGCCGGCGGCGGGTACCGTGGTCGCGACGACCGCGCCGGCGGCGGGTACCGTGGTCGCGACGACCGCGCCGGCGGCGGGTACCGCGGACGTGACGACGACCGCCGCGGGGGAGACCGCCGCGTCGCCGGACGCCGTGACGACCGGCGCGACGACCGCCGTGACCCGGCCCGCGAGGACCGCCGCAGCCCCGACGGTCGCCCGAGCACCGTCTGGCACAACGGCCGCCGCTACGTCGGCGGCACCACGACCGCCCGGAACGCCGACCGCCCGAGTGCCGTCGGCAGCCGCGGCACCGCGCCGCGCGCGGACACGACGCCGCACCCGGAGGGTGCACGCAACCCCCAGGGCGCACCGCTCGAGGGCACGCCCGAGCGCCCCGTGATCCCGGACTGGGACGCGTCGGGGGCGAGCGTGTCCGGCGGGGCCGGGGCGAGCCTCCAGGCCGACGGTGAGCGCCTGCAGAAGGTGATCGCCGCTGCGGGCGTGGCGTCCCGACGGGTCGCGGAGAACCTGATCGTCGAGGGCCGCGTGACGGTCAACGGCGAGGTCGTCGACGCGCTCGGTCGCCGGGTCGACCCGGCGACCGACGAGATCGCGGTCGACGGCGTGCCGGTGCAGGGCGACGCCTCGCGGCGGTACGTCCTGCTCAACAAGCCGGTCGGGATCGTGTCGAGCCTGCAGGACGAGCGGGGGCGGCGTGACCTGTCCGAGTTCGCCGACCGCTACGAGGAGCGCCTGTTCAACGTCGGCCGGCTCGACGCCGAGACCTCGGGGCTGCTCGTGCTGACGAACGACGGCGACCTGGCGCACGTGCTCGCGCACCCGTCGTTCGGCATCACGAAGACGTACATCGCGAAGGTCCGCGGCAACGTGAACCCCGGGACCGTGCAGCGCCTGCTCGACGGCGTCGAGCTCGAGGACGGGCCGATCGCGGCGGACAAGGTCCGGCTGCTCGAGTCGGCGAAGGGCGAGTCGCTCGTCGAGATCACGCTGCACTCCGGGCGCAACCGGATCGTCCGTCGCATGCTCGAGGCGGTCGACCACCCGGTCACCGACCTGGTGCGTCGCTCGTTCGGTCCGCTGCACCTCGGGTCGCTGCCCGTCGGCAAGACGCGCGAGCTGTCCACCGTGGAACTCGGCAAGCTCCTCCGCATCGCGCGCGAGGCCCGGGGTTCTGCACAGGCCGGGCCGGACGAGGAGCCCGCCGACTGACCGTCGGTAGGCTTGCCGGGTGACCGACGCCCCCGCACCGCTCGCCGAACCGGACATCGACCGGCGGCTCCGCGGACCCGTGCGCGTCGTCGGCGCCGGGCTCCTCGGGGCCTCGATCGGACTGGCGCTGCGCGAGAAGGGCGTCGACGTCGTCCTCGACGACGTGTCCCCGGCCGCCCTGGCGCTCGCCGTGGACTACGGCGCCGGCCGTCGTCCCGCCCACGGGGACGACCCGGAGCTCGTCGTCGTCGCGGTGCCGCCGGACGTCGTGGCCGCCGTCGTGGAGCGCGAGCTCGCGGCGTACCCGCGTGCGGTCGTCACCGACGTGGCGAGCGTGAAGACCGGGCCCCTCGACCGGCTCGTGGCGGCAGGGGCCGACGTCTCCCGCTACATCGGGTCGCACCCGATGGCGGGGCGGGAACGCTCCGGGCCGACCGCCGCGCGTGCCGACCTGTTCGTCGGACGGCCGTGGGTGATCGCCGGCCACGACGCCATCACGTACCAGCGCGCCGCCGTGGTCGAGGACCTGGCGCTCGACGTCGGCGCCACGGTCGTGCCGATGGCGCCGGAGTCGCACGACCAGGCCGTCGCCTACGTCTCGCACGCCCCGCAGCTCGTCTCGACGCTCATGGCCGCGCGGCTGCAGGACGCTCCGGAGGGCTCGCTCGACCTCGCCGGGGGCGGTGTCCGGGACGTCACGCGCATCGCGGCGAGCGACCCCGGGCTCTGGGTGCAGATCATCGGCGCCAACGCGGCGCGCATCCGCCCGGTGCTCGCGGACCTCCGTGACGACCTGGACCGCGTGCTGCACGCCCTCGACGACCCGGACGGCACGGGATCGCCGCGGACCATCGCCGAGACCATCGCCGCCGGCAACCGCGGGGTCGAGCGGCTCCCCGGCAAGCACGGCACCACCAGACGCTTCGCCCGGGTGGTCGTCCTGATCGACGACACCCCGGGGCAGCTCGCCGCCCTCCTGACGTTCATCGGGGAGATCGGCATCAACCTCGAGGACATGCGCCTCGAGCACTCACCGGGCGCACCGATCGGCATCGTCGAGGTGTCGGTCGTCCCCGATCAGGAACAGCGACTCGTCGACGAGCTCGACGGTCGCGGATGGAGGATCGCAGCAGCATGGGCCTGAACGACGAGACGACCCCGACCGTGCACGAGTCCGGAGTCACCGGCGTCCCGGACGGACCGGACACCGGCCTGCCGACCCCCGGCGACCCCAGCGGCCCCCTCGGCGGCGACGTCGCGGGCGGCCTCGACGGCCAGGGCGGCGGCGAGCCCGGTTCGACGAGCGCGCCGGTCCCCGCCGGACTGCCCGAGGGCGCCTTCGTCGCGAAGACCGTGATCGCGGTGGACGGTCCCGCCGGCAGCGGCAAGTCGAGTGTCTCCCGCGCCGCGGCCCGCGTGCTCGGCTTCGGGTACCAGGACACCGGTGCCGCCTACCGCGCACTCGCCTGGCACGCCCTGCAGCAGCGGGTCGACCTCGACGACGCCGCGGCGGTGCTCGCGAGCTGGGAGACGTTCGACTACGCGATCGGCACCGACCCCGACGACTACTTCGTGCGCGTCGGCGGCACCGACGTGACGCACGCGATCCGCACCCCGGAGGTCACCGCCGCGGTGGCGCACATCGCGAAGCTCCCGGAGGTCCGGCAGCGGCTCGTGCAGCTCTTCCGCCAGGTGATGCGTAAGGCCGACGGGCAGGGGATCATCACCGAGGGCCGGGACATCACCACGGTCGTCGCGCCCGACGCCGAGGTCCGGATCCTGCTGACGGCGGACGAGTCGGTTAGGATGGCTCGACGCTCGGCTGAGGTCACGACCCAGTCGGCCGCCGAGACCTCCGCCGCACTCGCTCGTCGCGACGCGGCGGACGCGAAGGTCGTCGACTTCATGAACGCCGCGGACGGCGTCACGACGCTCGACTCCACCGACCTCGACTTCGACCAGACCGTGCAGGCGGTCGTCGACCTGGCCCGCGCGGCCACGCACTGACGCACGACCGGACGGCTCCCGTCCGGTCCCCACAGCCGGGTGACCGGCCCGGCCGACACCGGCCACCGAACCCGCGGTTCCGGCCGCACGCGAGGAAACCACATGGCCCAGCAGGACAGCCACGACAACGACGACTTCCCGGAGTACGACGACGCCCTCGGTGAGCGGCTCGCTGGACTCGACGACGCCGAGGCGGACCAGCGGGCGAACGCGCTCCGTGCCGGACTCGACGAGTACGACCTGGACGACGAGGACGTCGCGCTCCTCGACGCCGGCGAACTCGGCGAGGACGGCGTCCACTACCTGCCGGCGTACCCGGTGCTCGCGATCGTCGGCCGTCCGAACGTCGGCAAGTCGGCGCTCGTGAACCGCATCATCGGTCGTCGCGAGGCCGTCGTGCAGGACGTCCCCGGTGTCACCCGCGACCGCGTCTCGTACAAGGCCGAGTGGAACGACAAGCGCTTCACGCTCGTCGACACCGGCGGGTGGGAGCCCGACGCCCGGGGCATCAACGCCTCGGTCGCGGCGCAGGCCGAGGTCGCGGTCGACCTCGCCGACGCCGTGCTGTTCGTCGTGGACGTCACGGTCGGCATCACGGCCACGGACGAGCACGTCGTCAAGATGCTCCGCGGCACCGACCGTCCGGTCATCGTCGTGGCGAACAAGGCCGACGACGACCGCCGCGACCTCGACGCCTTCGAGCTGTGGAACCTGGGCCTCGGCGAGCCGCACCCGGTCTCCGCGCTGCACGGCCGCGGCGTCGCGGACCTGATGGACCTGATCATCAAGACGCTGCCGGACACCTCGGCCGTCGCCAAGCAGGAGGTCGGCGGGCCCCGTCGCGTCGCGATCCTCGGCCGCCCGAACGTCGGCAAGAGCTCGCTGCTCAACAAGGCGGCGGGCGAGGAGCGCGTGGTCGTGAACGACCTCGCCGGCACCACGCGCGACCCGGTGGACGAGCAGATCGAGCTCGGCGGCAAGGTCTGGCGCTTCGTCGACACCGCCGGCATCCGGAAGCGCGTGCACCTGCAGCAGGGCGCCGACTTCTACGCGTCGCTCCGCACGACCGCCGCGCTCGAGAAGGCCGAGGTCGCCGTCGTGGTCCTCGACGTCACCGAGCCGATCTCGACGCAGGACCTGCGCATCATCGACCTGGTGCTCGAATCCGGCCGTGCGCTCGTGCTCGCCTACAACAAGTGGGACCTGCTCGACGACGACCGTCGCCGCTACCTGGAGCGCGAGATCGAGCAGGACCTGGCGCACGTCGCGTGGGCGCCCCGCGTGAACATCTCGGCGCGCACCGGTCGGCACCTCGAGAAGCTCGTCCCGGCGCTCGAGACCGCGCTCGAGTCGTGGGACACCCGCATCCCGACCGGCAAGGTCAACGCCTTCATCGCCGAGCTCGTGCAGGAGCACCCGCACCCGGTCCGCGGCGGCAAGCAGCCGCGCATCCTGTTCGGGACGCAGGCGTCGAGCCAGCCGCCGACGTTCGTCCTGTTCACCTCGGCGTTCCTCGACCCGCAGTACCGCCGCTTCATCACGCGCCGGCTCCGCGAGGTGTGGGGCTTCGAGGGCACCCCGATCAACGTCAACATGCGCGTCCGCGAGCGGCGGAAGCGCTCCTAGCGGGACTGCGGGGGCAGGGGGTGCGACGGCGAGCAGGACGGGGACCGGGAACGGTCGCCGTCCTGCTCGCCGTCGTCGTGCTCGCGATCGTCGGGGTGGTGGCGGGCGGCGTGGTCCCCGGGACCGGGTCCGAACGGGACGGCGGTCGGGTCAGCAGTGTGCGGCCGTGGTCCGATCCCCAGCCGTCCGCTGCGGCGACGCAGGACGTGCGCGTCGGCAACGCGCTCGGTGCGCCCGTGCCGCAGCAGTCCGCGGCGGCCGTGCCGCGCGCCGTCCGGGACTGGGTGGTGCAGGCGTTGCCGCTCGAGGGCGACCTCGTCGCCGTCGACGGCGGTGCGTCCGGTCGGGTGCGCATCGGGGCGATCGCGAGCTCCGAGGTGACGATCGCACTGCGCGACGTGGTCGTCGCTCCGGGCCACCCGTCCGTGGTCGTGCTGCTCTCGCAACAGGTGCGCGCGGACGGCCCGTCGCCCGGAAACGTCGACGTCGCGGGCGCGCTGGTCGAGCTCCCCGCCGACGATGCGTCCGCGTCGATCGTGCTGTCGGACCTGTCCGGGATCCCGACGGACGTCCGGTCGGTCGTCGTGGCGGACGCCGCCAGCGGTGTCGTGCTGGGACGCGCCGTCCTGCTCCCCGCCTGACGACGACCGCGGCTCTCGCGCGGCCCGCCCTGCTGGCCGTCGCGCGGCCGGTCGTGCCGCATGTCGCGCGGCCCGGCGTGCGGCTCGTCGGTCCGACCGGGAGGCGCGGCGCGGGTCTGCCCCGCCGGATGCGGCACCATGGACTCGTGCGTCTCCCCGCCCTCGCCGACCGTCTGTGGTGTCGGCTGCAGTTGGACCGTCTCGCCGGCGGCCGTCAGGCCGGCTACGTCATCCGCGAGGACATGCTCGCGCATCCCGACACGGTCCGGTCCTTCCGGTGGATCCGGTGGCTGCTCGTCGCCGAGACCGTGGTCGGCCTGGCGGCGATCGTCGTGGCCGTGCTGCTGACCCGTGCGGGGGAGACGGTCCCCTGGGCGGTGTGGTTCCGCGCGACCGTCGTGCTCCTCATCACCCTCACGCTGTACGTGTTCGCCTGGCGGGCGCAGCTCGGCTACTACTGGGCGTACCAGCGGCTGCGGTTGTTCAGCCGGATCTTCCCCGTCGTGACGCTCGTCGTCGCGGCGATCCCCGGGCTGTACCCGTTCTGGATGGTGATCGAGCAGATCGTGTTCTCGCTGCTGATGATCGGCATCGGGGACGTGCTGACGAGCGACCACATGCGGGCGACGTTCCCGAAGCCGGCACCGCGCAAGGCTTCCCGGGACCGAGTCTCGCGCTGACCGACGAGTCCCGTGTGCCCTGTGCCGTGACTCGTCGCAGAGCCCGAGACTCGGGAAGCGGCTGGCGCACGGGCACGACCGGGGAGCGAGGAGCATCGTCGAGGCATGACGAACGACACGCTCCCCGGCGGCACGTACGACCTCGGCGACCTCGAGGTCACCCGGTTCGGGTACGGCGCCATGCAGCTCGCCGGACCGCAGGTGTTCGGGCCGCCGGCCGACCGGGACGAGGCCGTCCGCGTGCTCCGCACGGCGGTCGAGCTCGGCATCACCCACATCGACACGGCGGACTTCTACGGCCCGTACGTCACGAACGAGATCATCCGCGAGGCACTGCACCCGTACGCGGACGACCTGCACATCGTGACGAAGGTCGGCTCGCGGCGGAACGCGAAGGGGCAGTGGCCGCCGGCGCGGAAGCCCGAGCAGCTGGTCGAGGACGTGCACGCGAACCTCGAGCGACTCGGGCTCGAGCAGCTCGACGTCGTGAACCTCCGGGTCGGCGGGTTCGACGCCCCGGAGGCCGGGAGCATCGCCCCGCAGTTCGAGGCGCTCGCGGAACTCCGCCGGCAGGGGCTGATCCGGCACCTCGGCCTGTCGACCGTCACCGCCGCGCAGCTCCTCGAGGCGCTCCGCATCGCGCCCGTCGTCTGCGTCCAGAACATGTACAACGTGGCGCAGCGGGCGGACGACGACCTGGTCGACCTGACCGCGGCGGAGGGGATCGCCTTCGTGCCCTACTTCCCGCTCGGCGGCTTCTCGCCGATCCAGTCCGGCGCCCTCGACGCCGTCGCCGAGCGCCTGGGGGAGTCACGGCTGTCGGTGGCGCTCGCGTGGCTGCTGCAGCGCTCGCCGAACATCCTGCTGATCCCCGGGACGTCCTCGGTGGAGCACCTCCGCGCGAACGTCGCCGGCGCAGGCATCACCCTGCCGTCGGACTCGCTCGCCGAACTCGACGCGATCGCCGCAGCCTGACCGCCAGAGCCCGACCGCCAGAGCCCGACCGCCGGAGCCCGACCGCCGGAGCCCGACCGGCCGAGCCAGGCCGACCGGGCCCGGCGTCAGGCGACCGTGGCGAGCGCGAACGGCAGCACGGCGTCCGCCCCCGCCCGCCGGAGCTCCCGCCCCGCGACCGTCACCGTCCACCGGCTGTCCACCAGGTCGTCCACGAGCAGCACCGGCCCCTCGTGCGCCTGCAGCGCCGCCGCGAGCCCGGGGTCGACCACGAACGTGTCCCAGACCCCGGCCAACCGGTACGCGCTGTTCGTCGCACCGTCCCCGCGCGGCTCGCCCCCGCTCCGCCCGAGCGTGCCGAGGAACCGCAGGCGACCGATCGTCGTCAGCGCCTGCGCGAGGGACGCCACGAGCTCCGGCCGCGACCGCGAGGACATCGCGACGACACCCGTCGGCCGCTCGGCCCACGGCCAGTCCTTGAGCGCCCGGACGCACCCGTCGACGAGTGCCTTCGACACGGGCCCGTCCGGCGTCGACGGCGCGAAGAGCGTGCGCAGGGGTCCGCCCCACCCGAGGTCGGTCAGCCGGGCGATCGCACGGCCCGGTTCGACGAGCTCGCCGGCCGGGATCCGCCCCTTCACCGGGACGCCGAGCGCCGACATGCCCGACGGCCACTGGGCGCGCGGTGCGACCTCGACCCCGACCCGGTCGAGTGCGGCGGCAGCACCGGAGGTGTCGGAGTCCGAGACCGCGGTCGGGTACCAGACGCCCGCGCAGTTGTCGCACCGACCGCACGGCTCCGCCGACGGGTCGTCGAGGTCCTGCTGCAGCAGCTGCATCCGGCACGCCGTCGTCGACTCGTACGCGAGCATCGAGGACGCCTCCGCCGCGCGGGCGGCCGCGACGCGCTCGTACCGGGGGGCGTCGTACTGCCACGGCTGGCCGGTGGACACCCAGCCGCCGGCGACGCGGCGCACGGCCCCGTCGACGTCGAGCACCTTGAGCAGGAGTTCGAGCGTCGACCGCTTGATGTCGACCAGCCCCTCGAGCGCGACGGTGGACATCGCGGTGTCGGTGGACAGGGCGCCGAGCACGGCGGCGGCGCGGGACTCGGTCGGCATCGACGCGCTGGCGAAGTACTGCCAGATCTCCTGGTCCTCGCGGCCGGGCAGGAGCAGGACGTCGGCGTTGTCGGTCGCACGTCCAGCGCGACCGATCTGCTGGTAGTACGCCACGGGGGAGGACGGCGCCCCGACGTGCACGACGAACCCGAGGTCCGGCTTGTCGAAGCCCATCCCGAGCGCGCTGGTCGCGACGAGGGCCTTGAGCTCGTTGGCCTTGAGCTGCTGCTCGAGCTGCTCGCGCTCCTCGTTGTCGGTGCGCCCCGTGTACGCACGGACGGCGTACCCGTTCTCGCGCAGGAGCCGCGCGATGTCCTCGGCCCCGGAGACCGTGAGCGTGTAGACGATCCCGCTCCCGGGCAGCTCGGCGAGGTGCGCGAGCAACCACCCGAGCCGCTGTCGGGCGTCCGGCAGCGTCAGGACCCCGAGCCGGAGCGACGCACGGGCGAGCGATCCGCGGATGGTGAACACCGGGTCGGCAGGACCCGCGGTGAGCTGCTCGGCGACGTCCTCGACCACGCGCTCGTTCGCGGTGGCGGTCGTGGCGAGGACGGGCACCCCGTGCGGCAGGGACCTGATGAGCTCCGCGAGCCGTCGGTAGTCCGGCCGGAAGTCGTGGCCCCAGTCCGAGATGCAGTGCGCCTCGTCCACCACGAGCATCCCCATCCGCGCCACGAGCGTCGGGAGCTGCTCATCGCGGAACCGGGGGTTGTTGAGCCGCTCCGGCGACACGAGGAGCACGTCGACCTCGTCCCGGGCGAGGGCGGCCTGCGTGTCCGCCCACTCGTGCGCGTTCGCGGAGTTGATCGACACCGCGCGCACCCCGGCCCGGGCGGCTGCCGCGACCTGGTCGCGCATGAGCGCCAGCAGGGGGGAGACGAGCACGGTCGGCCCGCCGCCCCGCCGCCGGAGCAGCAGCGTGGCGAGGAAGTACACGGCGGACTTGCCCCACCCGGTGCGCTGCACGACGAGCGCGCGCTGCCGGTGCTCGACGAGGGCCGAGATCGCCTCGAGCTGGCCGGGGTGGAAGACCGCGTCCGGCCGGCCGGTCAGGGCTGCGAGGGCCTCCTGTGCCTCGGCGGCGATCGCGGCGGACGGCTGCGCGGTGGTCGTGTCCATGCCCCCATGCTGTCAGCACCGACCGACGGAACCGGCCCCGATCCTCCCGGCTGTGGACAACCCGGCGACGCGACCCGCTACTGGTAGGTGATGAGCGACGGCGTCGGCGTCACGTCCGCCATCGTCTGCTCCGGGGTCAGCATGGGCGTGTCCTCGTCGATGAAGTTCTTCCAGCCCCAGTGCACCCCCGCCGGCGCGTCCTGGTGCAGCGCCTTCCACGTCGCCTGCTTGTCCGGCTGCGACCCCTGCCCGTCGACGTGCACGAGCAGGTCGATCTCGGGGTGAAGGGTCAGCGACGCCCGGTCCTGGACCATCGACAGCCGGAACTGGTGCAGGACCAGGGCCTTCGGCGGCAGGTCGTGCTGACGGACGAGTCCGGCGAGCCACGACGACACCCGGTCGACCTCGTCCGCCGAGACGCTCCCGATCTGCCGGAGCGGCACCTGGTCCGGCCCGAGCCGCCACTCCGGGTCGAGCGCGAGCCACACGTTCGGCTCCCGCAGCAGCGACTCGTACCGCTTCGCCTGCGACAGGAAGTCCGAGCGCCCGGGCTGCAGGTCGAGCACCACGGGCATCCCCGCCCGCCGCGCGGCGTCGACGTACGGCTGCAGCGTCGAGACCGGGAGCTCGCGCGAGTAGTCCCCGTCCACCCCGGGGTCGCCGGCCGCGACGGTCGCGATGACCTCGAGCGCGGGCGAGACCGGCTCGTCGCCGAGGCCGTCGTACGAGTCCGCGAGCTGCTCCGCCCGCTGCACCGTCGCCGCCGGGTCCTGCTCGCCGAGGACCCCGAGCACCGGCGCGCCCGGTGCCCCGTACAGCGCCGTCCAGCGGTGCCCGTCGAACGGTCGCTGCCCGCCGTGCGGCAGCTGCCAGCCACCCTGCGCGGCCCGCACCGTCCACCCCGGGTCCGACAGCGCGCGGAACGTCGCACCCACGAACACCGTCGGGTGCCCCGCCCGGTCGTGCAGCGTCGACACGACGTCGGGTGCCGCCGCGGGGTCGGTCACCCCCGCGGGCATCACGACCACGTGTGCGCCGGCCGCCTCCGCCGTCGCCACGGCCGGCGCGTCCGACCGGCGGTCCGCCACGACGACGGTCGCCGGACGGGAGGCACGCCCCACCGCCGCAGCGTCGCCCGCGTCCGGTGCGTCCCGCTCCGGCACGTCGGTGTCGACCGACACGTCTCCCTCGGCCTGGTACCAGTCCGCGCCGAGCCGCTCGAGCTCCGCGGCGACGGCCGCGTCGCCCCGCGAGGAGCCGTCGTCGCTCGGAGTGCGCTCGCCCGCCGCCGGATGGCCGGCCGACGGCGTCACCAGCAGCGGCACGTGCGCCCGACGGGCGGCGCTCGCCGCCGTGGCGACCGCGCGCTCGTCGCCCGCGGGCGCGACGACGACGCCCCGTGCGTGTGCGAAGAGGGCGCGGCTCACCTGGACGGACCGGGTCGTGGGGTCGTCGGACGCCGCGACCCGCACGGCGTCGGCGGCGGGACGGGTCAGCTCGGTCGCCGTCTGGTCTGCTGCGTCCGCCGTGCACCCGGCGGCACCGAGCAGGAGCCCGGAGACGACGAGTGCGAGCAGGGGGCGGAGGGGACGACCGGAACGCATCGGGCCACCCTAACGGGGGCCACGGGCGCGACCTGGACGCTACGTCAACGCTCGGTTCAGAGGTGGAAGCCGGCGCGCTCCAGGTCGGCGAGGAACGCCGCCGCGAGCTGCTGCTGCCCGGCGACCGTCGGGTGCTCGCTGTCGTCCTGCAGCCAGTCGGCGTGCCCGGCGATCGGCTGGCCGACGTCGATGTACGTCCCACCGACCGTCGCGAGCGCCTGCTGCAGGTCGGTGCTGCTCTGCGCCACCTCGTCCGGGACGTCGCCCGGCTGGTCCCACAGCGTGCTGAACCCGACGATCTTCGCGTCGGGCAGCGCCTGGTGCAGCTGTGTCACGGTCTGCATCGTGGCCGTCGCGAGGGCGGTCGGGTCCTCGCCGAGGTCGTTGTCCGACGACTGGATCACCACGAGCTCGGGCTTCGCGGACACCGCGCCCTGGATCAGCCCCGCGTAGTCCGTTCCGCAGTCGCCGACCGAGATGAACCCGGCGCCGCTGCACGAGTCGTTCGCCACGACCGCGCCGGTCTGCCCGCCGATCAGCGACGGCCACGCGTCCGCGGAGTCGTCGAGCCCGTAGCCGGCCATGATCGAGTCACCGATCGTCACGACGTCGCTGTCCACCGTGAAGGACGGCGGGGTCGGCGTGGGCGACGCGCTCGGGGTCGGGCTGGCGGAGGCGGTGGTGCGCGCGGCGGAGGCGACGGACTCGTGTCCGACGGCGGCGTGCCAACCGAGGACGCCGACACCGGCGACGACCGCGACGAGCGCAGCGGCGAGGAGCGGACGGGTCGAGGGCATGCGTTCGACTGTAGGTCGCCGGAGCGGTCGCTGTCCGGTCTCTGTGCCGACTGCTGGACGCTTCATGGCTGGGTCATGGGGAGCGCGACCTGGGAAGCCGACAGGTGTCGTCTCGTAGACAGGGTGCATGCAGGCCCCGCCCGACGACCAGCCCACCATCGGACCGGTCCCGGCTCCCGCCGTGCACTGCATGACGCTCAACCTGCGGCGGCGCGTCCCGCGACCGCCGGCCCACCCGGACGCGTGGGAACGGCGCCGGGACGCCGTGGTCGCGCTCGTCACCTCCGAAGTGCCCACCGTCCTGGCCGTCCAGGAGGCACTGCCCACGCAGACCGCGGACCTCACGTCGCGTCTCGGGTCGCGTTGGGAACCCGTCGTCGTCGGCCGCGGCGCGCGCGGGGGCGGCGAGGCCGTCGGCCTGCTGCTCGACCGGGAGCGGGTCCGGGTCGTCGAGCGGCGCACCTGGGCGCTCTCCCGCACGCCGTCGCGACCCGGGTCGCGCTCCTGGGCGACCGCGTTCCCGCGGCACGCCGTCGGTGCGGTCCTCGAGGACCGCGCGACCGGCACCGTGTTCCTCGCCGTCGCGACGCACCTCGACGTCGCGTCCCCGTGGGCGCGCTTGCGGCAGGCGGAGCTCCTCGGCCGGGTCGTCCGCCAGCGGGGCCTGCCGGCCGTCGTGATGGCGGACTGGAACTGTCCTGCGGGCTCCGCGCCGTGGCGAGCCCTGGCGGAGGCGGGGGTCGTCGACAGCGTGCCCCGTGCCTCCCGGCTGGTCGGCGAGGAGTGGGGGACGTACCCGCACTACCGGGATCCACGTGTCGGGGGCCGGCGCATCGACGGGGTGCTCGTGACCGAGGACGCCGTCGTCGAGCGGGCCGCCGTGTCCTTGCGCCGACCCGGCGGGGTCTGGCCGTCCGACCACGCGGCCGTGCACGCCGTCGTGCGGTGGGCGTCGTGATCGCGGCGCTCGGACCGACGTTCCTGCGGCCGCGCTTCACCGTCGCCGACGTGGTGCGGCTCGCGACGCTCGTCAGCGTGCCGGTCGCCGCCGTCGGGTGGGGGAGCACCTCGTTCGCGGTGATGGCCCTCGCGCTGTTCGGCGTCGTCGTGCCCCGCGCGCTCGGGCTGCGGCCCGCGTTCGACCTGGCCGTCTGCCTGCTCGTGCTGCTCGCGGGGTGGTCGAGCGCGCTCGAGTGGTACACGTCGGTGTTCCTGTGGGACAAGGTCGTGCACGTCGTGCTGACCGGGCTCCTGGCGGCGCTGCTCGCGGTGATCGCCGCCGACCTGCGGCTCGTGCCGCACGCCCCGGAGGCCGGACGGGTGGCCGTGGCGCTCCTGGTGTTCTGCGCGGGGCTCGCGATCGGGGCCGTGTGGGAGATGTGCGAGTGGCTCGGGCACGAGTTCGTCGACTCAGCGATCTTCGTCGGCTACGACGACACGATCGGGGACCTGGTGGCGGACGGGCTCGGCGGGCTGCTCGTCGGGTTCGCGCTGCCGTGGCTGGCGGCGTCGCGGGAGGTCGTCCGGCCGGGGTAGCGGAGGGGTGCCGCGGGTGGTGGGTCGCGACGTGACGCGCGGTGGGCCTCGGCGACGCGCCGTGGCGCGGAGGGGGTCCGGCGTCCGCTATGCTTGACGGGCTGCTCGCGCTCCGGTCGGACGCGGCGGTGGATTCCACTCGTGGGGTCCGGGTCCGTCAGGACTCACGGGCTGTGGCGCAGCTTGGTAGCGCACTTGACTGGGGGTCAAGGGGTCGCAGGTTCAAATCCTGTCAGCCCGACCGAGAAGCCCCGATGGAACACAGGTTCCGTCGGGGCTTTCGTCGTCCGTGCTGCATCCGCGGCCCCGGTGACCCTCGTGGATCGCGTCCCCCGTGGATCGCACGGAGACGGGGGCCGGTACCGGCTCGTTCGTGGACCCGACCACTCGACCGCGGTGGCTCGCTCGTCCGGGTGTGCGGCGATCGCTACTGCACGGACCGCAGCAGTCGACGGGACGTACCCATGACGGAGCTCGTCGGCGATCACTGGCCTGTCGGCTGAGCCGAGGGCGCGTCGGCTGATTGCCGGAGGTGCTCGTGTGAAGGTGCCCGTCGTGCGGACCGCTGCGGAATTCGGGATCACCGACGAGGAGGCGTCCCTCCTGGTCACGGGCCTGCTGGAGTGGGGTGGGCCGGCAGGGCTCACGACCGCTGCGGCGCTCGGGTGAGCCGGACTCGGACGTCTTCGCGCACTGCTCCGTGCTGAGCGGGCACGGGTTCCTCGCGCTCCGACCGGGCCAGCCCGTCAGGTTCGAGGTCGAGCCCCACCCGCCAGGACAGGACGGGTACTTCTTCCGCGCCCTGCGCGTCACGGCGGTCTGACCGCCGGGCGAGCGGCGGACCCGGTGGCGTTCCGAGCGGCCGACCACAGGGCGGACGGGAGGCACGGTGCCAGCTGGCACCGTGCCTCCCGTCCGGATCCGGGGCCGACCGCGAGACCGGTGGAAGCGTCCGCGACACGGCGGCGCCGTGCCGCCGGCCCCGGCGCGGGCCGGGCCAGGGGCGGTGCCCCGCTTCCCGACCCCGGACGACGCCCCGCCAACCGCGAGTGCCATCGAGGCTGACCAGACCAGCACGAGGGCCAGCACGAACCAGCCCGGGTACGTCCGTCCCGCTCCGCCCGGACGGTGCGCCTGCATCGGGTCGTGCCGGTGCCGCAGGTCATCCGTCACGGCGCGAGGACACGGGCTCGCCTTCGGGGCCTCCGGACTGGGGACCGCTGTGTACTATCTGCGTGTGCACGTAGACAAGCAGCCCTGCGGATTGAGTCCGGAGTCCGAGTACGTCGAGCTCGCCGTCGAGGTGTTCGCGATGCTCGCCGACGCCACCCGCGTGAAGATCATCCTCGCGCTGCGCGACGCCGAGGAGCTGTCCGTCAACCGGCTGGCCGAGGTCGTCGACAAGAGCGCAGCCGGGGTGTCGCAGCACCTGGCGAAGCTCCGTCTCGCGCGGATGGTGTCCACCCGTCGCGACGGGACCACCGTGTACTACCGCCTGACCGACGAGCACGCTTCGGAGCTGGTGGTCGACGCCGTGAAGCAGGCGGAGCACGTCGTCGGGTCTGCGCACCACCACCGTGGAGAGCGGGGGAGCGCATGAGCGGGCACGACCACACGGCGGTCCACGGCGGCCACCAGCATGAGCACCAGCACGACCACGACCACGGTGCGGACGGCCACTCGCATCCGCACGGCGGGGCGAAGGGGTTCCTCTACGACTTGTTCGTGCCGCACACGCACGACTCCGCGGACTCGATCGACGACGCGATGGAGGCCAGCACCGCCGGCGTCCGCGCCCTGAAGACCAGCCTGTTCGTCCTCCTCGCCACCACGGTGCTGCAGGCGGTGATCGTCGCGTTCACCGGATCGATCGCGCTGCTCGCGGACACCGTTCACAACTTCGCCGACGCCCTGACCGCGGTGCCGTTGTGGATCGCGTTCGTCCTCGGACGGCGGGTCGCGAACCGCCGCTACACCTACGGCTACGGCCGCGCCGAGGACCTCGCCGGCATGTTCATCGTGTTCGTCGTCGCCCTCTCCGCCGTCGTCGCCGGCTGGCAGGCCATCGACCGGTTCATCACCCCGCGACCGATCGAGAACCCGTGGCTGCTCGTCGTCGCCGGTCTCATCGGCTTCGCCGGCAACGAAGCGGTCGCGATCTACCGCATCCGCGTCGGCCGGAAGATCGGCTCCGCCGCGCTGGTCGCCGACGGGGTACACGCGCGTCTCGACGGGTTCACGTCGCTGTCGGTCGTCCTCGGCGCGATCGGTGTGCTCCTCGGGTACCCGATCGCCGACCCCATCATCGGGCTGCTCATCGCCGTCTCGATCATGGTGCTGCTCTGGGGGACCGTGAAGTCCATCGGTGCCCGACTCATGGACGCCATCGACCCCGCCCTCGTCGGCAGGGCAGAGCACGCGCTCGAGCACACTCCGGGTGTCGAAGCCGTCCGGGACCTCCGGCTGCGCTGGGTCGGGCACCGGCTCACCGGGTCCGCCACGGTCGAGGTCACGGCATCGTCCCTGCACGACGCCGAGCACGTCGCCGAGCACGCTGCCGAACACGTGCACGAGGTGATGGGCAACGTCGACGAGTTCACCGTCACGCCCGCCGTCCACGTGCAGCACCGGTGACCATGATCTGACGGTGGGTTGCCGCAGCCCGCGGTCGTGCCGCACCATGGGAGCGCGCGCCCGATCCGTCCGCTCGGAAGACTGATGCTCACCACCACCGCCTCCCCGCGTCGCCGGCTGCTGCTGCAGACCACGGCGACGCTGGCGCTGCTGCTGCTGGTCGGGTTCACGGTCCTGATGCACTCGATGGCCGGGCACACCGCCGCCCACGAGCACTCGACGGCTGCTCCGATGGCCACCGCCGAGCACGGCCACGTCGCGACCGCCGAGCACGGCGAGCACGCGGCGCCCCAGACCGCGATGGTGACCGTCCTCGCCGACGCCGGCTGCGACGGTGGCCTGTGCGCACTGATGTGCTCCCTGATGGGGATGGCCTGCGCGCTGACGATCACGCTGTTCACGTGGGTGCTGCTGCGCGCACGGACCGGCGGCGTCCTCGCGCTGCTGTCGCGGCTGCTCGCGCTGGCCGGCCGGCGGCCACGCCGCATCGCGGCACCGAGACCACCGTCACCCACGGCGTTGCAGGTCATCCGGATCTGATCCGCCCCTGCGGGACCCCACCTGCGGAGGGTGGCTCCCGCGTGCCCGGATCCGGGAGGCGTCCGCCTGCCCGGAACACCTGACGCATCCACGGGAACGGAAGACCATGCACACCACCACGACCACACGCACCCTCGCGATCGCCGCCGCGCTGACCCTGGGCCTCACCCTCGCCGGGTGCTCCACGAGCAACACCCGCTCCGAGGCCGGTTCGTCCTCGTCGTCGACGCCGGCCGCGTCGGCGCACGACGACCAGGACGTGACGTTCGCGCAGATGATGCTGCCGCACCACGAGCAGGCCGTCGAGATGAGCGACATGCTCCTCGCGAAGGGTGACGGCGTCGATCCGGACGTCGCTGCCCTCGCGGAGCAGATCAAGACCGAGCAGTCGCCGGAGATCGAGCAGCTCACCAGCTGGCTCCGGGCATGGGGTGCGCCCACCGCGTCGAAGCACTCCGGGACGGGGTACGCCATGTCCGGGACGATGTCCGACTCCGACATGACCGACCTCGACCAGGCGTCTGCGCAGGACGCCGGGAAGCTGTTCCTCGAGCAGATGATCCAGCACCACGAGGGCGCCGTCGAGATGGCGACGGCCGAGGTCGGCGAGGGCGGGAACGCCGAGGCGGTCGCGTTGGCGAAGTCGATCGTGTCGAGTCAGACCGAGCAGATCACCCGGATGCAGGACATGCTCGCGGCGACGTGATCCCGGCGTGGATCGGGGCGGGCCGTCCGGCACGCCCCGATCCAGAGTCCTCACCCTCGCCTGACAGGCGTCCGCCCCGACGTGGCCACGGACGGACGGGAGGCACGGTGCCAGCCGGCACCGTGCCTCCCGTCCGGTGGTGGTGGGATCACGACCAACGCGGGCCAGCAGGCGGCCGCTCGACGGCGCGGCGCGCCGCTCGGGACCGCTACCGACTGCGGAGGATGCCGAGGAACTCGTCGGCCATGGCCAGGTGCTGTTCCAGTCGAGCGCGCCGCTCCTCGGTGTCGCGGACGTACTCGTCGAGCTGTGTCCGGAGACGAGCCCGCTCGGTGGCGTCCGCGGTGTCCTCGAGCGCGTCGACGACCGCGAGGAGGTCGGCCATCTGGTCGAGCGTGAACCCGAGGGGCTTCATGCGTCGGATGATGAGCAATCGCGCGAGGTCGGTCTCCGTGTAGAGGCGGAAGCCGCCCTCGGTGCGGCCGGACGGGCGCAGGAGCCCGACCTCGTCGTAGTGGCGGATCGTGCGGTTCGACAGGCCGGTGCGGTCGGCGAGCTCGCCGATGTGCATCGTCGTCGGTGCCGGGTCGTCCGTCATCGTGCGTGCCTTCCCCTGGCCGTGGTGCGTCCTGCAGAGCGTAGTGCCCGGCGGCGCGCAGCACACCTTGCGCACCAACCCTCCCGTTGCGGTAAGGTTGGGACGTCCCAACCTTTCCGCAACGGAAGAGTCGGAACCGGTCGGATGCTCCGACGCCGCCGGCCCTGCGCGATGACGCGCCCCACGAACAGCTCTCGCGGGCGCAGCGCCCGCACCCCGCCACCCGAAGGAGAACCGTGACGACCGTCACGCAGTCCGTGCCCGTGCAGGCGCATCCGAGTCCCACCGTCCTGTCCGCACTGCGGAACCCGAAGATCCTGCTCCGCGAGGTCCTCGCCGGCCTCGTCGTCGCCCTCGCCCTGATCCCCGAGGCGATCTCGTTCTCGATCATCGCCGGCGTCGACCCCCGCGTCGGCCTGTTCTCGGCATTCGTGATGGCCGTCGTCATCTCCTTCGTCGGCGGCCGGGCGGCGATGATCACCGGCGCAACCGGTGCCATCGCGCTCGTCGTCGCCCCGGTGATGAAGGAGCACGGCCTCGACTACCTGATCGCGACCGTCCTGCTCGGGGGGATCCTCCAACTGGCCCTCGGTGGCCTGGGGGCGGCGAAGCTGATGCGGTTCGTCCCGCGGTCCGTGATGGTCGGGTTCGTCAACGCGCTCGCGATCCTGATCTTCACCGCGCAGCTGCCGAACATCATCGGCGTCTCCTGGCTGGTCTGGCCGATCGCCGCCGCCGGCATCGCGATCATCGTCCTGCTGCCGCGACTCACGAAGGCCATCCCCGCACCCCTGGTCGCGATCGTCGTCCTGACCCTGGTCACCGTGTTCGCGTCGATCGCCGTCCCGACCGTCGGCGACGAGGGCAAGCTGCCCGACAGCCTCCCGACGCTCTTCATCCCGAACGTCCCGGTGAACCTCGAGACGCTCACGATCATCGCCCCCTACGCACTCGCCATGGCCCTCGTCGGGCTGCTCGAGTCGCTGATGACCGCGAAGCTCGTCGACGAGGTCACCGACACCGGCTCCCGCAAGACCCGTGAGGCCCTCGGGCAGGGTGTCGCGAACATCGCCTCCGGCCTGTTCGGCGGGATGGGCGGCTGCGCGATGATCGGCCAGACGATGATCAACGTCAAGGCCTCCGGCGCCCGCACCCGCATCTCGACGTTCCTGTCCGGCGTGTTCCTGCTCGTCCTCGTGGTCGGGCTCGGTGACGTCGTCGCGATCATCCCGATGGCAGCCCTCGTCGCCGTCATGGTGATGGTCTCCGTCGGCACCTTCGACTGGCACAGCATCACGCCCTCCACCCTCAAGCGGATGCCCGTCGGCGAGACGATCGTGATGGTCCTCACCGTCGTGATCGTCGTCGCCACCGACAACCTCGCCATCGGCGTCATCATCGGTGTCATCGCCGCGATGATCGTCTTCGCCCGCCGCGTCTCCCACTTCACCAACGTCTCGCGGAGCATCGAGACGCTCCCGAACGGTGAACAGCACGCGCTCTACGCGGTCGAGGGTGAGCTGTTCTTCGCCTCCTCCAACGACCTCACCACCCAGTTCGACTACTCCGGCGACCCCGAGCTCGTGATCATCGACATGACGAAGTCGCACGTGTGGGACGCCTCCACCGTCGCCGCGCTCGACTCGATCGAGACGAAGTACCACCAGCACGGCAAGCGGGTCGAGATCCGCGGCATGAACGACGCCAGCCAGGCCTTCCACGGTCGCCTCGCCGGGAACCTCGGCTCGGGTCACTGAACTCACAGACCTCCGCCCGGCCCCACCTCTAGGTGTACTCGGCCGTGACGTTGGTGACACTTCGGGGGTTGTGACGCGACGAGGCCTCCTGGCTTGATGGAGCTGTCTAGTTCTGCCACTGCCAGGAG